>CAYQEZ010000005.1:0-58662 GCA_964416645.1 uncultured Francisella sp.
CCTGCAATCAGGTACTGAGATTTAAGGTAATTATAACTTATCCAACCAATTGAGACTCAACAACTAATAAGGAATTTTAGATAAAAAATACCAAAAAAAAACAGGCAATAAAGAAACTTTATTTATATATTTCCTTAATTCGTTAAATTCTTTTGATCTGAATCTACCTTTTAACTTAGAACCAAGCAAACATCTTGTAGAACAACCTTGTTTCATTACCAAGCTTTTTGCTCTTTCATTATATACAATTGGTAGCAATTCAATGGTGTCAATCCAACACTTGATGAACAAGTATAATCTTTTAGCATTATAATGATTTACAATATCTTCTTCATTAGGGTAGGTAACTAAAGGTCTAGATTCCCAATACACAGAAAAACCCTTTTCCACTGCCAAAAACTCAAAAACAATCGCTGTTTGCATGAAGTTACTATCATAATATTTTTCATAGTTAGCATTATCAATTATCTTTTTACTATAAATTAATGTACTCATCCAAGTCATCGTATACCATAAATCAACAAGCAGCTCATTATGATCGTGATATATATTACTTTTTAAGCTACATTTCAGTTTAGTATTATCTCTATTAGAACCATTAACTATAAACATATCATAAGACTTAGCTGATACTGCATTTAAAACATACTCTATAGCACCATCAATAATAATATCATCATCACCTAATAACCATGAATAATCACATTCTGACATCTTCAAAACTGCTTCAAAATTTCTATCTGCACCAACATTAATATTATTTCTGTTGTAAAAAATATATTCGTAATAATCCTTTTTTCTTAACACAACATCAGTTGTAGAGTCTGAAGAAGCATTATCTGAAATATATATTGGTATCGAAAAACATTTAACTTTAGGAACTAAATAACTTAACAAAGAATCCAAAACAGAAGACCGATTATAGGTAGGAATACAAATAGCTAACTTAGTGTTCATCTTTATACCGTTTAAAAATTAAAAATATCCACGGCAGGCTCCAAATATATGCACTTAAGAAGCCTGCAAAAAAGTACTCAATGGGCAAATAAAGCGCAATCAACCAAGTGACCATACCGATGTAAAGACCGCTCACAAAAGACACCGTAACCAGTGGCTCTTGTTTGTGTGCGCGCATATAAATTGCTAGTGCATTGATAGCAACCTGTACCAACCAAGCCAAGGAAATGAGCGCTAAGGATTCGATTGATACTAACCTATCGACAAGAGGGATATAAGACTTAAAAAAAGTCAGCCCTAGAAACAACACCAATACACCAAATAAATAAGTGAACACAGCTAACAATAAATGACGGTTGAACAGCGAATCAAGGCTAGCGTAATCACCCTTAGAAACAAACATATTCATTTTGGGTACAATAATGGTCATCCAAATATTGGCAATACCAAACATTGCTGCACAAATAGCAATACTTAATCCAACTTGTCCCGCCTCCACCGAGCCATAATAATGAAAGGCGATGGGGGTAAAAATCGAGAAAATAAAATAACCACTTACCCAACTGATCGCATAACGCCACATCAGAGGCATGATTTCTTCTTTCCAAGCATAGGTTACTTGTTGCGATACTCGGTAAAGCTGCTGCAGCATAATCCGATAGTGATACCCAATCATTGCTAGCCCTGCGCTTGCTCCCACCAATAAGGAAATAGCTAACGCATATAATGCTGCGCCACTAATCAACAGAAGCAATGTTGATGTAACGGTAATAACCGATATGTGAAAACGGATTTTTTGCACGTCGCCAACACTATCGCACCCTTCGATAAAGGACAGCAACATGCTATTTATAAAAACCAAAACAGAAGCAACGCCATAAATTATCCAGGGTAATTGCCAATCGACTGATGCGTCTTTTTCGCTCAGCATCACGTAGCCCACAAGCAACACCAATGGAAAGACCAACAGCGCCATAGACAGTGACCATTTAAGCGCAAACCTTAATAAACTTGCATGGCGCTCTAAATGTTGCTGATTACCCGTTAAGGTTTTTTGCTCTGTAAACTGCAAATGTGCAAACTCATGAGCCGAAAACTGTAGCAATATGTTCGAAAACCCCATATCGGCAAACACAGCCAAAGCAGCAAGGCTAATAAAGGTAAACCAATAGCCCTGCGCTTCGGCTGTTAAGTACAGCGGTACAAGGATAAGCAGCAATGGACCTGAAAATAATTTCCATAGCTGATTAATCGCTGTGTGACGAAAGTCGTGACTGAGTAGAGTTTTAAGCATGGTCGCACATAGTTAAATAACGAGTAATTTCTAAAGCAACACCTGCCTCTGACTTAGCAGAAGGAGCATACCCAAACTCTGCCGCCTTCTTATTCGTAGAATAGTAATTGATCTTTGCCCCTGTTGCATTAAGCCCAGCACTCGTAACTAGCTCATAGCGCAAACCAAACTTTTCTTGTAAAGACTTTAGCAAACTTAGTTTATCAATCGGTGCCTGAGTGTAGCAATCGACAGCGCAATTCATTGCAGAGAACTCAATAATGGCTTTAATTAGCTGAGAAAAATCAACGGAGGTAATAAAGTCTCGAACAATATTCGTTTCTGCTGTTTTTAGCACTTCGTTATTTTGAATAGCTCTGACAATATCAGTAATGAGAAATCGAGCATTCATATCTTGGGTGCAACTAAAATAGTTGAACACACGTACATCTACAATCGCACAGTCTTTCAATACACGATGTCGTGCTTCTGCATAAAGTTTAGCAATGCCATACCAGTCACTTTCCTTCAAGTGATTAAGATCAACTTGTGCGACTGAGTCTTCTGTTACAGGTTGCTCAAAATTGCCACCAAAAACTGCGCCACTGCTTAAAAATATGTATTTCGTTTGTGGGCGTTGTTGTAAGTAATCTAATGCCAATTTATCGTATTGGTAAGTAACATCAAAAATAGCACTGCCCATTTGCTTGGCAATAGCTGGATCACCAACGCCAACAAAATTAATAATAACATCGTAATGATCTGCATGTGGGAAAACATCATAACCCAAATGCTCATGCCTATCACTGATATGCTGATGTAAACACCAATCATGAATGACCACTGGGTTACGACCGAACAAAAACAGTTTATATGGCTCGTTGTTAGCAAAAGAGATAATTAAGTCTCTTGCAATTTGACTTGTTGCACCAAGGATGGCGATGTTCATACACTTAATCCGTTATATCGAAGCAGTGGCATTTGCTCATCAATTGGCTTACCAAACTCCAATCTAGGTCTACACTCTCTTGCATCACTCATAATTAGCTCAATTAAGTAAGGACGAGGATTGGTCTGAAAGTCCGACAATCGATCAGCAAAGGCTTCAATAGTATCCATCGCGTAAGACTCTATGTGATAAGCTTCACCAAGCTTAACAAACTCCGAAGAATAACCATTCCAAAATGTCGACGAGTTGCGTCCTTCAAAATATAACTCTTGGAAACCTCTAACCATGCCTAATGAGTAGTTATTGAACACGATGGTTAAAATGGGTAAACCTTCTCTTGCGATAATATCCAGCTCTTGAATATTTAACTGCGCTCCTCCATCGCCAGTAATAACAATCACTGGTGATTGACTTGCATAATGAAGACCTAATGATGTAGGAATTGCAAATCCCATTGCACCCAACCCACCAGAATGATGAATCATCTGTCCTTGCGACAGTCTTACAGAATGAGCAGCCCACATTTGATTGTTTCCTACATCGGCAACATATTGCGCCTTAGTATCTTTAAAAGTATTGTTTATACAATCAAAAATTTTGTTAGGACTCAAATACCACTCTAAATATTCATCCTTTGGAAAGAAGCGACTAACTTGCGACAACTCTACTTGCCAAGCCTCAATAAATAACTCAAGCTTAGTGCACAAAAAATCTTTATAGAAAATATCCATGTTACAGCAATAAGCGTCTTCAACCTTGACTCTATTATTGAGCTGCGCTTGATCTATATCAATTTGAATAATTTTAGCTTGTGAAGCAAAAAGATCAGTATTTGCACCTGTCTGTCGGACATCTAGACGACTACCTAAAACAAGCAACCAATCACAATGCTGCACTGCAAAATTAGCAGCTCTTGTACCATAAGCACCAAGCATCCCTAAATAAAAAGGACTGGCTATCGTTTTTTCGGAACCTTTAAGGCTTGATACGTAAGGAATTTCTAACTTTATTACTTTAGATAAAAAGTCATTAAAATAGGTACTATTAACCGCACCGCCACCAATCAAGATTAATGGATTTTTAGCATTTTTTAACGATGATAACAGCGTTTCAAAACCAACAGTATCTAGCATATTTTGTAAGGGTTCGGGCTTTAGCAAACAACTAAGATATGTCAGCTGCGCTTCATCAATATCAGCACGTTGAATATTCATGGGAATATCTAACAATACGGGACCTGGTCGTCCTTCTTTTGCAATATCAATCGCTTTTTGCAGTTCTGGAATTAAATCTTCAGCCTTCAAAACCTGAACAGCATATTTGGTAATACTCTGTACTAACGCAACACTATCAAGCTCTTGAAAACCCTGTTGGCGTATTTTTAAGTCACCTTTTAACTCATGTGTATTCACTTGACCCGTTAAAAACAAACAAGGGTGACTATCCAACCAACAATCGGCAATCCCTGTAATAAGGTTGGTTGCACCTGGTCCGCTAGTGCCTAGTGCAACTCCCATTTGTTGATGACTACTTGCTCTCGCAATGCCACCAGCGGCAAAAGCAGCTCCCTGCTCATGATGCATAGAAATAAGCTTTGTTTTGCCGAGCAGGTTAATACTATCAACCAAGTGAGTAATCATTCCACCAATCAACTCAAAACCATAAGTCACATTGTTTGCGGCTAGTACCAAGGCAACTGCATCTGATGCTTTCATTATTTAAACTCTGTTTCCAATACTAACCTATTAATCGACCGCTTAACACAACCACCGAATAACTCTGCTTCAACAAAGCTTCTAGTAAGTGACTACCTAAAAAGCCCGTTGCACCTGTAAGCAGGATGGTTGGTTTATTCATCATTTTTGTTTGCGCTTAATGGTATGTTTAAGTTTCAACACGGCGAAATTTAGCTCGAAACTGGTTTCGCTATCTGTTGTCGTTAAACCATCATCAATAATGTCTGCTAACATTTCACCGCCTTGTGTCATTAACGCTTTTTGTTCTTCTGCTGTCGTTTCTTGTGCGCTGATTTGCGACACCACACGTGTTAATTGTCGTAACTTACTAAAAGCTTCAATAATGGCTAGGGTTGTATCTGTGGCTCGTTGGCTTTTAAGGATGGTCGCCAACATATAAAGCCCTTTTTCGCTGAAAGCTTTGGGCTTATATTTAGTGTGTTGTCCCTGTCCTTCCGACTTTAAGGTCGAAATTTTCGACCTTAAACTTGCCCAATCATCCTCTGTTAACTCAACGATGTAACCAAAAGGGAATTTTTCAGGATTATTTTTAACCGCTTCGTTGATGCGTTTGGTTTCAACTTGGTAAAGCTGTGCAACATCACTATCAAGCAACATTTGCTGATTGTTTATGTGAATAAACCGAGTCGCTACTTCTTGAATACTGAGTTCGTTAATCATGCTAGCCTTGTCTCTTTTCTAAAGGTGTCGAATTCGCCCCCTTTAAAACTTGGATTATTGATTCTTTTCATAGCAATGCCTTCATCATGTGTCCGATTTTTTTCGGACAGTTCCCCTCATCCCAGACAGTATGGACTTTCTGCGCTTCAAAAATTTGGATAGATTCAACTTGGGTCATAGTGAAAGCCTGCTCATTTCTGCAAGCAGTGTCTGGAGTTTTTGGTTCATTTGATGAACTACGCTGGTAGCGCTACTTGCTATCAAGTATGTTACGCCTGCAAGATAGATGGATGGTTTATTTTGCATAATACCCACCCGTTTTCGCGGCACCACGAAACTCGATTTTATTTTCTTCTTTAAGTTGTTTTAGCCAGCGCTCCAATGTACGCTGCGATACACCTAGCGATTCTACCAGTTGACGAGAACTATTACCTGGACTAACTGTTATCAATGTAAGAAGCTCATTTACACCGCCATTTACACCGCCATTTACACCGCCATTTACACCGCCATTTACACCGCCATTTTTATCGACAGTGGTTTCTTGAGTGGTTTTATAAAAAGTCAAATTGACTGCATGAAAGCTGTAGTCGTAACTTGGTGTTGGCAATCCCATTTTTAAACACGTTTCGATGATGTTATTCGTGCCTTTACCCCAACTTTCGACAAATCCCGCTTTATAAAACACATTAGCGATAAGAGGATTAAACGGCTTGGAGCTATGTTCTTGGTTGAATTTTTCGATAGGCACTTCTGGCGATAGCGTCGCGCCATTACTCATCACGAGGCGTTCATCGTATACGCGAATTTGTAGTACCGTGGTGTCCGCGTAGTCTCTGTGAATCAGGGCATTAATAACCGCTTCTCGAATCGCTTCATAGGGATATTCAAGTGTCTCTATACGGTTTAATCCTTCATACGAAATATAGCTTTTCAAATACTTGGTACGAAGGACATCAATAACCCCTTCTAACTGTTGAAACAAGTTACCTTCAATAATGTCACTGGTCAGCAACTCGGTTTGGCTGAGGAAACGCCCCACTTTAGAATGTGCTTGAATGAAATATTTTTGCGGATTTTTAGCGAATAGTAATACGGCTGCACGCTTGAGCTTATCGCCTTCGTATAAGTTCAAACGCTCTAGTAGCGCTTTGAGGTTGTTTTCATTGGAAATAGCAGGAACGCGCTGCATTGCCCAACGCTTAAAGGATTCGATGGTTTCTAGATTGATGTCGTCTAGCGTAAAACCATCTACCACGACATCATCCCAAGTTTTACCGTATTTTTTCAGCAAAAAATTGGTCAAATTCCCACCATTTAACTCGATGGTATTACTGCCGCTGCGCTGATAAAACTTACCCGACAACGAAACAGGCGCGTAGGTAGCAGGCACTCGAATTTCTAAGTAATCTAAGCTGTTTTGATGATGTGCTTGCAATTCAACCATCACACCGAGTCGATGATTAATTTTATTTGGCAAAACTTCCATTAAGCTTACTAACTGATCTACACCGACAACATCGCCGTTGTCATCGACACCTAAAAACAGCGAGCCACCTTGACCATTAGCAAAAGCACAAATGGTTTTAAGGTAGTCATCTTGCCAGAGGCGTTTGAATTCGGTGGTTTGGGACTCAATCATTGCACACAGCAACCCATAACTTAAAACCCAACTCCAAAAAACTCTTCCAACTTTTCGGCAATATAGTCTAGGTGTTCTTGACCCAGTCCTGGATAAATACCCAACCACAATGTTTGATTCATAGTGATGTCTGTGTTCGTTAAGTCACCAACTACACGATATTCCAACCCTTCAAAATACGGCTGACGAACGAGGTTACCTGCAAACAATAGACGCGTGCCGATTTTCTGCTGATCTAAATACTTGGTTAAGTCGACACGACTCACACCTGCTGTTTCTTTGAGCGTAATCGGGAAACCAAACCAAGAAGGCGTTGAGTTTTCGGTTGGCTCTGTCAGCTCAATAAAGTCGGTAACAGTATTGAGACGATTTTTAAGGTAATCGAAGTTGGCATTACGCTTCTCGATAAACTCAGGCAAACGCTTCAATTGCGCTAAACCACAAGCTGCTTGCATATCGGTAATTTTGAGGTTGTAGCCAAGATGCGAGTAGGTGTATTTGTGGTCGTAACCTGCTGGCAGACTACCGAGCTGCATATTAAAACGTGTACCACAGGTATTATCGCAACCTGGTTTACAGTAGCAATCACGCCCCCAATCACGGAAAGATTCGGCGATTTTAATCAGTTGTCCGTTATTGGTGAATACCGCACCACCTTCGCCCATCGTCATATGGTGAGCTGGGTAAAAGCTCAGGGTAGCGATATCGCCCCAGGTACCGACCATTTTGCCATCGAACTTAGCACCCAAGGCATCACAGCAATCTTCGACTAACCATAGGTTGTATTTTTCACAAAGTGCTTTGACTTTGGCTAGGTTAAACGGATTACCCAGCGTATGCGCCAACATAATCGCTTTGGTTTTGGGGGTAATGGCAGCTTCGATTAAGTCGGCATTGACGTTGTGTGTAGTTAAATCGACATCGACAAATACTGGCACAGCACCAAATTGCACAATGGGGTTAACCGTCGTGGGGAAGCCAGCAGCAACACCAATCACCTCATCGCCTTTCTTAATGGCTCTGTTACCCAGCTTTGGTGAGGTGAGCGTGCTAAAAGCGACTAAATTTGCAGACGAACCTGAGTTAACGGTAATCAGGTGTTTGATACCGATAAACTCTGCAAGTTCTTTTTCAAACTGATCGTTAAATCGTCCTGTGGTTAGCCAGCCATCTAAGGATGCTTCAACCATGTACTGCAACTCGGTTTCACCTATCACTTTACCTGAAGGAGGAACCACCGTTTTACCTGCCTCGAAGGGTTTTTCTGCATATTGTAAAGCAGCATATTCTTTGACTAAGGCTGAAATTTCTTGACGCAAAGATTGAGTTGTTTTGGTGCTCATCATTTATTCCATATCTTTCATATATTCAGTAATTTCTGCGACACAAAGGTTTTGCATATTATCGCCATTTAACCAAGCTTGATGCCAAGCCACAATTTTTGCTAATGTCTGCTCTAAACGCCACGTCGGTTGCCAGTGTAAGCGTGCTTTGGCTTTAGAAATATCCAACTTGAGGTAACCAGCTTCATGTGGATGTCCATTTTCATCGAGTTGCCAACTTGCACCTTGCCACTTGGCAACCATCTTATCCAAAATCCAACTGACGGGCTGCGCATCTTCGTCGAAAGGTCCAAAGTTCCACCCTTCGGCGTAAGCGGTTGGTTGCTCATACAGCGCTTGTGCCAACACTAAATAACCCGATAAGGGCTCTAACACATGCTGCCATGGGCGAGTTGATGCAGGATTGCGAATCACCACGGGTTGATTCTTTTCAAAAGCACGCAAAATATCGGGAATGAGGCGGTCTTCTGCCCAATCGCCACCACCAATCACATTCCCCGCACGAGCAGAAGCTAATCCAACACCTTGTTCTGCTAAAAACGAACGGCGATAAGCGGAAGTCACTAACTCTGCACAACCTTTACTGCTAGAGTAGGGATCGTAACCGCCCATAGGTTCGTCTTCGCGATAACCCCATACCCATTCTTTGTTTTCATAACACTTATCGGTAGTGACACTCACAATCGCTTTTAAGTTAGCGCAGCTTCTCGCTGCTTCTAACACCTTGGCAGTGCCCATAACATTAATGTCGTAGGTTTCAAGGGGTTCACGGTAAGACAGGCGCACCAGCGGTTGTGCCGCCATGTGAATAAGAATATCGGGGTTAAAACTGGTCATGCTAGCGTTAAGCTGTTCAAAATTGCGGATATCGCCAATTTCTGACTGCATACCATCACTAACATGCGCTACATCGAACAAGCTTGGGTTTGTGGGTGGCGTTAAGGCGTAGCCTTTAACAACAGCACCCATGTGCTGTAACCACAAGGTCAGCCAACTCCCCTTAAAGCCAGTATGTCCTGTTAAGAAAACGCGCTTCCCTTGCCAAAAAGCTGGATTCACCACAACTTACTCCCAGCTCTTCCAAGGTGCTTTACCCGCTTGCCACAAATCTTCTAAATGATTCTTATCGCGCAAGGTATCCATCGGTTGCCAGAAACCATCATGTTTGAATGCCATTAATTGACCATCCGTAGCCAAGCCCATCAAAGGTTCTTGCTCCCAGGTGCAAGCATCGTCACTGATACGATCAATCACCTTAGGCGATAAGACAAAGAAGCCGCCGTTAATCATAGCGCCATCGCCCTTGGGCTTTTCTTTGAATTGCATGATTTGATTACCTTGAAACTCTAAAGCGCCAAAACGTCCTGGAGGGAATGTCGCCGTTAAGGTAGCATCCTTGCCGTGTTGTTTGTGGAAGGCGATCAACTCACCAATATTCACATCCGACACACCGTCACCATAGGTAAAACAAAAAGCTTCATCGTCTTTAACATAGTCGGCAACTCGCTTTAAACGACCACCAGTCATGGTATCTTCACCTGTATCCACCAAGGTAACTGTCCAAGGTTCTGCACGACGTTCGTGTACTTTCATCTCGTTGTTTTTCATATCAAAAGTCACATCAGACGTATGTAGAAAGTAGTTGGCAAAGTACTCTTTAATGACGTAGCCTTTATAACCACAGCAAATCACGAAATCATTCACTCCATGCTGTGAGTACATCTTCATAATATGCCATAAAATCGGCTTACCGCCAATTTCAACCATCGGTTTGGGACGTGTGCTCGTTTCCTCGCTTAAACGCGTTCCTAAACCGCCTGCTAAAATGACTGCTTTCATTACATACTCCCATTTATGATGAGCTGACAAAGGCGTCAGCATAAAAATCTTTTGCGTCCAAACCTGTTGTAATCAATAAGTTTTTCGCACTCTGAATCATCGCATCAGAGCCACAAGCATAAACTACCGCAGCACTCAAATCGCCGACATCTTCACACAAGGCGTTTTGCACATAACCACGTCTACCCATCCATGCTGTGCTGGGACGCGACAAGACAGCTACTAAACGCACATGATCAGGCCAGTCGTGCCAATAAATATCGGCTTCGGTTCGCCCACCCCAATAAACAGTTACTTGTTGATCTGTTGGTAAAGTCTGTATCATAGCTTTAATCGGTGCAATGCCTGTACCTGTCGCTAAAAATACTGGTGTCTTGTTTTTTTCTCGTAAACAGAAAGTGCCTTTAGGCCCTTCTAAACGCAGCAGATCATTGAATTTGGCTTGATGAAACAAATACTCACTCATTAATCCATTCGGCACATAGCGAATGTCTAATAAAAGTTTGTGATCGTCCCTTGGTGCATTGGCAATGGAATAGCTACGGCGAATGCCATTGGCAATCAAGTCAACATACTGACCTGGTAAATAGTTGAATAGCTGATTCGGCGGTAAGCGCAAGGTCACTTGTAAAACGTCGTCGCTTAATTTATTTAACGCATCAATTCGACAAGGTAATGTTTTAGTTTCAATGCCTGCTAAGAAGTTTAGTGCTTCTGCATCTAACGAAACATCTTCAGATGCCTTACGACAACAAGTTAGAATATTGCCTTCAGCAATCTCTGCTTCGCTGAGCGAAGTTTCAGCTTGAATAATCTCGGTATTACCCGAAATTACTGTGGTTTTACAAACACCACAACGCCCTGTTTTACAGCTGTGCTCTAAAACAATGTTCTGTTGCAATGCCGACGCAAGAATAGATTGCTCTTTCATTGAAGTGAAAACATTGCCATCTGAAAGGGTTACCATTGGCATTAGGATTGCACCTTTCTGCGATTAATTACATTTCGCACCAACACCCCAAACACGCCCAACATCAAACCTAACACCACAGCTACAGCAATAATCAGGTTGCCTTTGGGTTTAATGGGCTTTTCACCAACGGCAATAGGGGCAATTTGTTGTGTGGGATTAATGGTCACATCTTGATAAAGTTTCGCTTTAGCTTCGTGGCGTTGCATGACGAAGTCAACTGCTGTTTGCAATTGACTTTGAATGGCTATTTTATCGGGCGATTGAAAAGATAGATCGACAATTTTGCTAGTGCCTTTATCTAAGACGGCACTGATACCCAGCTTATCTTGAACGACTCTTGCCAAGTCGGCTGGACTATCTAAAAAACGAGGCATATTCAGCGTATTAGGAGCCATAGCATTTTGCATATTATTGGCAATCACCTCTCCAACTTCAATCGAAACCTTGCCTTCGTAAATGGGTGTTGTCACTTGTGTGTAAACAACGGCAACCAAGGTTGCCAGCGTTGTAGTAATCGCAATAATCCATTTACCTTCGACAAGTTTTTGCCAGAGTTCTTGCAGGTCAATTTCATCATCGTTTTGAGGGCAGGAATGATTGTTTGATTGTTGTTGCATAAATTAAAAACCAGAAATGAAAAATAGGAGTTTTGGTACGCTACCGCCCTATCGTGCCAAGCCGATAAACCGAAAACGCCTAGAAAGGTAGACTGTGAAACGAATCACAAGTTACCCTGTTTATATGTCATTTTAACACATTATTTACTGGGGGGGCGTCATGATGAGACAAATCTGCTTAGATGCTTAAGCAATTGGAGTTTGGCAGGTTTTTTTCATATGTGATACGTTGTTCGATGATCTCGACGACTAAATCGAGCACTTTCAAACACGCATCGTAACTTATATTGCTTGATTAGTTAGGCATTACTCGCTTCATCACACTCCACATAGGGCGTTTGGCGGGGGTGGGGTAACTGCTTGTGGGGATGGGATTGACCGCTTTACAATGCTTTTCTGGCATAGCTTCAATAATCGCTTTGGCAAAGCCGTGCCAGGTGGTTTGTTTGTCTAAGGTATCGGTTAAATGGTAAATACCCGATTGCGTTTTAAGCTGTTCAATGGGTTGTTTTAATAAACCCACCGTGTCTTTGGCTAGTTGCCGTGCATCGTTGGGAATGCCGTGTTGGTCGGCGACAATATTCAACACCTCACGCTCTTTCGCTAGGCGTTGCATGGTGCGGTAGAAGTTATTGCCATAATCGGGGTGATACACCCAGCTGGTTCTAAAAATGAGGTAATCGCAACCGCTATACTTAATGCCTTGTTCACCCATCAGCTTACTATAGCCATAGTAATTAATGGGGTTAGGTATATCGGTTGGTTCATAAGGCGTGGTTTTAGTGCCATCGAACACATAATCGGTTGAATAGTGAATAAGTAATGCACCGATTTTCTTGGCTTCGCTGGCTAATATACTGGGCGCAGCGGCGTTAATGAGGTAGCAGCTTACCTGATCGGTTTCGGCTTTATCCACTGCGGTATAAGCAGCGGCATTAATAATGACATTTGGCTGGTGGGTTTGAACGGCTTGTGCGACGGCATTTAGGTCGGTTAGGTCGAGTTCTTCACGCCCTAGCGCAATCACTTCTGCCATAGCGGACAGTTGTTTAGCAAGCTCATAACCCAATTGGCCGTTTTTGCCGAGTAACAGAATGTTCATGCAGCTATTTTTTCTTCTAAAACATCATCATATAATTTTTTAGGAGCAATATCCTGACCATTTGGCCATGCCACACCTCCATAACAAATAAAGGCTTGTTTAAAGTAACTTATATTGGACAACTCATTAAAAACACCAAAACTTAGGTAGGGCTGAATATCAAAAATACCCTGCTTTCCATCTTTAAAGCCTAATGTAAGCGTGTAGTCTTGATTAGCTTCTAAAGCAACAACATCGTAATACATGATAGTTCCTTAAAGTGGTTGAATTTTATATGGAAGTTGACCAGATAAAGCAATGTACCAATCAGCCATCAATTCATCTCGGTGTAACTCTATCCACGCCTGAACGAGACGCATTTGTTTTCGAGGCAGCTCACCAGCAATAAGTTCTCCACTCTCGATTTCGAAAGCGCCTTCAAACTCCGCATAGCGCGCATGAATATGAGGACTGTGGTGTTGCTTATTATCCAACAAATACATGTTGATAATAATGCCGTAAAACATTGAAATAATTGGCATGATGACCCTAATTAACTAAATAATTCTACTTGGCTCAGCAATAACTGTTTACTATCTTTATCAGACAACTGCACTTGCGCTAGGTCAATTTGCCAGTCGATGGCTAAGGCTGGGTCGTTAAAGGCAATGCCACGGTCACAGTCTTTGTTGTAGTAATTATCGACCTTGTATTGAAAAATTGCCGTTTCGGATAAAACGACAAAGCCATGAGCAAAGCCACGTGGAATAAAGAGCTGGCGTTTATTATCGGCTGATAGTTCTACTGCAACGTGTTGACCAAAAGTAGGGCTAGATTGGCGAATATCCACAGCTACATCTAGCACCTTGCCTTGAATCACGCGTACCAGTTTACTTTGTGCATGGGGAGCGAGTTGATAGTGTAGCCCACGCAAAGTGCCATAAGTTGAATAGGATTCGTTGTCTTGTACCCAGTCTATTTTACCAATCTGCTGTTGGAACAGATCTTCTCGGTAACTTTCAAAGAAATAACCACGAGGATCATTCCACAGTTTGGGTTCGATGATGACCACATCGGAGATGTTGGTTGGGACGAATTGCATGTTAGTGTTGCTTTAATGAACTACCAATACCATAAAAAATGACTGCAAAAAACAATACAATCACTGCCAACAATGCTAATTCTGCGATAGGCATTTAAAGCTCTCCTATTTTTTTCGTATTTCTTTCAATGACTTTAAAAATCCAAAATATCATTATCAGTAGAAAAACACTGAGATCGATACCAATCCAATAAAAAATATCTAGCACACCTTCACGAAAACGACCAATCAAAGCACCGACTAAAATAACTTGTAACCCAACAGCCAAAGACAAGTAAAGTCTTTGCGTTGTTAAGCGTTCCTTAAGTTCATCAATTTTAGCCATAAGTTTACTCTTTAATCAATCGCAACAAATACTGTCCATAGTTGTTTTTGCTCATCGGTTGTGCCAGTTTTTCAACATGTTCTGCGGTTAAATAACCCATACGGTAGGCGATTTCTTCTAAGCAAGCCACTTTAAGGCTTTGCAATTTTTCAATCGTTTGAATGAAGTTACTAGCCTCTAGCAAGCTTTCGTGTGTACCTGTGTCTAACCAAGCATAACCACGCCCCATGGTTTCAATGCGCAGTTGACCCATATTGAGGTAGGTTTGATTAACGGTGGTAATTTCTAATTCACCACGCGCTGAAGGTTTAATGCTTTTAGCAATATCGACCACTTGGTTGTCGTAGAAATAAAGCCCAGTAACAGCAAAGTTGCTCTTAGGTACTTTAGGCTTTTCTTCGATGCTGATGGCTTTGCCCGCTTTGTTGAACTCGACGACACCAAAGCGTTCGGGATCGGTAACATGGTAAGCAAATACGGTGGCGCCAGCATCTTGTGCATTGGCGTTTTGCAGTAGCTTGCTCATACCGCTGCCATGATAAATGTTATCGCCTAATATCAGGCAAGAGTCATCGTTACCAACAAAGCTTTCACCCAAAATAAATGCCTGTGCTAACCCGTCAGGGCTAGGCTGAATACAGTAAGATAGGTTTAATCCCCATTGGCTACCGTCACCGAGTAGCTGCTCAAAACGTGGTGTATCTTGTGGGGTACTGATAATCAGAATATCGCGAATACCCGCTAACATCAGCGTGGATAGCGGATAGTAAATCATCGGCTTGTCGTAAATGGGTAGCAACTGTTTAGAAACGGCGAGCGTGACTGGGTAAAGACGTGTGCCTGAACCACCAGCGAGAATAATGCCTTTGCGTTGTTTGCTCATTTAGTTGCGTTCCCTATAGTTTTTATCGATCCACTGCTGATATTCGCCCGACTGTATCTGCTGTACCCAGTCTTGGTTATTAAGATACCATTGTACGGTTTTGCGAATACCAGATTCAAAGGTTTCTTGTGGTTTCCAGCCTAGCTCGCGCTCGATTTTGCTGGCATCGATGGCGTAGCGCATGTCGTGACCAGGGCGGTCTTGTACATACTTAATCAGGGCTAGGTAACTGTCGGCATTGCCAGGTTGGCAAGAATAAGTATCAATATTCGGATTATCTTCACTGGGCGCAAGCTCTTCTAAAATAGCGCAGATGGTTTTAACGACTTCTAGATTTTGCTTCTCATTATGACCACCAATATTGTAGGTTTCACCAATTTTACCTTGGGTAGCGACAATAACTAAGGCACGGGCATGATCTTCGACATACAGCCAGTCGCGAATTTGATTACCTTTGCCATACACAGGTAGCGGTTTACCCGCTAAGGCATTCAAAATCATTAACGGAATGAGCTTTTCGGGAAAATGATAAGGCCCATAGTTGTTTGAGCAATTAGTTACCAAGGTCGGTAACTTGTAAGTACGTTGCCATGCACGCACCAAATGATCGGAAGCAGCCTTACTGGCCGAATAAGGTGAGCTAGGTGCGTAAGCGGTGGTTTCGGTGAATAGGGGTAATACTAAGCCCACACCTTCTGCAACTTCATCGGGATGAGGTAAGTCACCATAGACTTCATCGGTTGAGATATGGTGAAAACGGAAACTTTCACGACGTTCAAAGGTAAGTTGCTCATAATAAGCACGTGCTTGTTCAAGCAGCGTGTAAGTGCCAACAATATTGGTGTGAATAAACTCGCCAGGGCCGTCAATGGAACGATCTACATGAGACTCTGCCGCTAAGTGCATGATAATATCGGGCTGATGAGTGCCGAACACACGTTTGAGTTCATTGGCATCGCAAATATCGACTCGCTCGAAGCCATAACGAGGACTATCACTAACCGAGGCTAATGAAGCTAAATTACCCGCGTAAGTCAGCTTATCGACATTGATAACGCTGTGTTCGGTGTCGTTAATCAGGTGACGAATAACAGCACTGCCAATAAAACCGGCACCGCCAGTAACAAGAATTTTTTTCATGAAATACAACCGATTGATTTGATCTTGGCACGCTACCGCCCTATCGTGCCAAGCCGATAAACCGAAAACGTTAGAAAGGTAGACTGTGAAACGAATCACGAGTTACCCTCTATATTAATTATTTTAGCATATTATTTGCTGGGGGGGTAGGCTTTTAAAGCTGCCGTTATATACTAGGGCACCTCTAATAACCCAATGGGTAGGAAGTTTCTGCTTACGCAGCACTAAAGTGTGAAGGAAGGGGTTGCTAAAAATAGCATGTAACACAGTGATAAAACCCCTTCTTTCAGCTAAAAAATAAACTTGGGAAGTCTAAAAACAAGCGAAGCGAGGTTTTTAGAGGTTCCCACTAGTAAACTTCATCGTGCGTACCAATGTCGATGGGGATAATGTGCTCTTCTGTGATCACCAAATCAATCACGATACGGTAACTCAAATTAATTGAAACGCTATGGTATTCATTGGGCTTGCCTTGCAACTTGTGCAGACGTAGTGAGGGATGAAAAGGATTAATCTCTAACAATTCAATCGTCTTAATATATTTTTCTATCGCGTCTGGATGCTTTTTCAGAAATTTCGTCAGCTTTTTGAAATAACTATCGGTACGGACAATTTTATAAGGCATTCAAAAGCTCTTGCGCATGTTCTGCTGCGGTTTGCTCCTGATAACGTCCTTCTTGCATATCTTGCATGGCTTGATAGTGAGCAATATCTAGCTCTTGTCGCCTAAATTCGTTGTAGCGTGCAATGTCTAAAACAACAAATTGATTTTTTCCACGCACATTAATAATGAGTTCGTCTGCTTTTTGCAGCATATTGGCGAACAAAGAAACACCTTTGGTCTTCACATCATTAGCGGTAATTATCATGAAAGCACCACAAACCGTACGATTAAAAGCACTATAGCATACATACGAGCGTTGTGATCGTTTTATTCGACCGCAATTTCAGATATTTAGCAAGGCGTTGCATGGTGCGGTAGAAGTTATTGCCATAGTCTGGATGATATACCCAGCTGGTTCTGAAGATGAGGTAATCGCAGCCACTGTATTTAATACCTTCTTCACCCATCAACTTGCTGTAACCATAATAGTTAATGGGGTTAGGCGTGTGTCGGTTGGCTCATAAGGCGTTTTTTTCGTACCGTCGAACACATAATCGGTAGAATAGTGAATGAGTAATGCACCAACTTTCTTGGCTTCGCTGGCTAATATACTGGGCGCAGCAGCATTGATGAGATAGCAGTTGATTTGATCGGTTTCGGCTTTATCCACTGCGGTATAAGTAGCGGCATTAATAATGACATTTGGCTGGTGGGTTTGAACGGCTTGTGCGACGGCATTCAGGTCGGTTAAATCGAGTTCTTCTCGACCTAATGCCACTACTTCTGCGATAGCGGGCAATTGTTTAGCGAATTCATAACCCAATTGGCCGTTTTTGCCTAACAATAAGACTTTCATGCGAACACATCCGCATCTTTGAGCAATGGCTGTTTGTTGTCTTTTTCTGATCATTGCACTTGCGCTAAATCTATTTGCCAATCAATGGCTAATGCAGGGCTATCTATCTCCCTACCCCTTGGTAAATAAACCCCTGCTGACACATGACTTCGGGATCATAAATATTGCGACCATCGAACACCAAGGGGGTTTTCAATGCGGCTTTGATTCGATCAAAATCAGGATTCCAATAGACCTTCCATTCGGTCATGAGTAACAACGCATCGCTTTCTTGACAGGCAAGATACTGGTCTTGGTAACAGCTTACCAAGGGATGATTTGCATAACGTTGAGCAATAGCAGCAAGCGCTTTAGGATCGTGTACGCGCACACTCACACCTTGGGCTAACAAGGCATCAATCAGCCGCAAACTCGATGCTTGCTCAATCGTATCCGTATCTGGCTTGTATGAAACACCCCATAAAGTGACTTGTTTTCCTGCTAACTGACCCTGGTAGTACTGCCACAATTTGCTGAATAAAATTTCCTGCTGATCTTGATTGACGGCCAGTGCCGCCGGCAACAATCGTGGTGGTTGGCCATAAACTTGAAACGTCTGCACCATCGCTTGCAAGTCGGCCATAAAGTTAGGGCCACCAAAACCAGCGCCAGGATACAAATAATTAAACCCAATACGAGGGTCGGTGCCGATGCCTTGACGAACCTGTTCAATATCGACACCAATTTGTTCGGCTAAATTAGCAAACTCATTCATCGCCGAAACGCGTAATGCTAATAGACTGTTAATGGCATATTTGGTTAACTCGGCAGCAGCTGGCTGCATAATTAACATCATGTCTCGCACACGATTATAGGGGCGCAACAAATCGCGCATCATTTCAATCGCCCAAGATTGCGTGGCACCAATAATAATCCGATCTGGACGCGAAAACTGAGCTATGGCACTACCTTCGGACATAAATTCTGGCCACACCACAACAGCGGCTTCAACTTGCTGTGCTTCGACACTTGATTGATAGTAAGCTGCGCGTCCGACCCCCTGCAGGGTTTGAATAACCAATAGGCTATGTGATGCTAGTCGGGGAATCAGTTGGGCAACCAGCTGTTCGGCCAACTCCAGTTGCGCACTTTGCACGCTGAGAATATGAAGTTGCGCTTTATCGATACAGGGGCATTCCAAACTCACTAAAAAATGCAGGTTACCCGCTTCGATTTGTTGTTGCACCAGCGATTGCAACCCGCTTTGTTTGCTGGCTGTCTCTTGCCACTGCCAGGCATCGTGCGCATCAATGGGGTAAATATCGACACGATTGCCGTGACTAGCTAAACTCGCTGCGGTGACTAAAGCAGGATAGTCATGACCGTAAACAATCAGGTTCATTAACCAAACAACTTCAACAAAATAGCAACAGATAAACCGATATTAAAGCCAACCATCCATTTTAATAACGTTAACTCTGACTCAACCTTATTAAAACGACTCTCATAATTGGCTAAAGATTCAGCTGCTTTTTTCGCTTTTTCTTCCGTTGCACCAGCATCTTTTAGGGCATCATAAACTTCAAAAATCATCGTGCTCACAGCTTTTTCTCCTTTGCTATTTTGAGCAATAATAACACCGCTTGGGTAGCTGAATCAAAACCCTGAGCATTTTCCATTTGCATCGCCTCTAAGGTATTAACCGCAATCTGCTTCCCTAACTCAACACCCCATTGGTCGAACGGATTGATATTCCATAGCATGGCTTCGACAAAAGTTTGATGTTCGTATAAAGCAATGAGCGCACCCAAGGAGCTAGCGTCGAGCTGATCTAGCAAAATGGTGTTGCTGGGTTGATTTCCCGCATAATGCTTGTGCGCATTGGTAGGTGGTGTGGCTAAGGCTGCATCGCCTAACATCAACACTGTTGATTGTGCCAGCAAATTGGCTAAGGCAAGCTGATGCTGGTAAGTCAATGCTTCTCGCGTCGCTGGATCGGACTCTTGAGCAATATCGGGGCGTGTTAATGGTGCAATAAAATCACACATCACCGCCTCTGTCCCTTGATGCAACAACTGGTAAAAGGCATGCTGCGCATTCGGTCCCACTTCTCCCCAGACAATTGGGCAGGTAGCATAACTCAAGGCTTGCCCCGCTCTATCCACACTTTTACCATTAGATTCCATAATCAATTGGGTTAAGTAGGCCGGCAATAATGCCAAACGCGCATCATAAGGCAAAATGGCTTTAGCATGAATCCCTAAGAAATTTCGATTCCATACCGTTGCTAATGCCATGCGTACCGGCATATTATCTGACCAAGCACTGTGACGAAAATGCTGATCCATGGCATTTGCGCCCGCTAACAGCTGTCTAAAACCCTGCATACCAATGGCGACGGCAATAGTGATGCCAATACTTGACCACATGGAGTAGCGCCCACCAACCCAGTCCCAAAACAGCAATTGATGATCAGGATGAATGCCAAACTCGCTCATTTTAGTGGCATTCGCCGATACGCCAATAAAATGCTGTTGATAGGCTAGCTTTTTGGAAGCACCCTGTGCGACCAGCCACTCTAACGCCGTTTGCGCATTGGCAAGGGTATCAATAGTGGTAAAGGTTTTACTGGCAAACACAAACAGGGTAGTATGCGGGTTGAGTTGTTGTAGCAGTGATGCTGTTTTGGTGCCATCCATACTGGATAAGTAATGAATACCAATCTGGGTATCTTTTAAATGTTGCAAAGCACTGACAGCCAAATGCGGCCCAAGGTCGGATCCACCCACGCCCAAATTGACAACATCGGTAATGGCTCGACCACTAAAACCACGCCACTGCCCCGCTCGGATTTTATCCACCAATTCTTGCATACGGGCTAATTGGCTTTGAATCATCTGCCACTGTAGCGCATCACTGACTTCTGCCGACGCTTGCGCTCTTAATGCCGTATGTAAAGCAGCCCTACCCTCGGTATGATTGATGGCAACACCGGTAAACAGTTGCTCTATTGATTGTGCTAGTTGTTGTTGATCGGCCAAAGCGTAGAGATATTGCCAAGTTTCTGGAAGCATGCGTTGGCGCGCCAAGTTGAGCGTAATACCTGCAGCGCTAAGCTGATCTCTTTCTCCCCGTTCAGAATCTTGGGCAAAGATACGACTTAAATGCATTGAACGCAGGACACTGGCGTGCTCTGCTAGGTCGTGCCATGCGGGGGTTTCGGTTAAACTCATTATCTTAATTGTAGTACAGCAATGATTAAACCTGTTGCACCTGCAATCATGCCGCCGATCGCTAACAGTAACTCATCCTTTAATGACTTTAAATCCTGCTTAGTGGTCAGCTGCTCATTAATTAGTTTTTTTTGTGATTCAGCCAATACTTCAGCCTGTTCAATGGGCATACCTGCTGCAGTCATTTTCTTAATAAACTCATGCGTGTCAAAAGTTATCGTAGCCATTCCTATTAACTCCTTAAATCTTGATCCGAAAGAGAATGCTTCAAAATCTGATTGAACGCTGCTCCCAGCTCTGGATGACGCTGTGCAAAAGTCAGTGTGGCAGCTAAATAGCCTAATTTATCACCGCAGTCATGCACTTCTCCGCTAAAAGTGATGCCTCGCATGGGTTGTTGCTGCAAAAGTGAATGCATGGCATCGGTGAGTTGAATTTCACCACCCACACCGCGCTGTGTCTGCTCCAGTTTAGCAAAAATAGCTGGCGTAAAGAGATATCGCCCTAGCACAGCCAAATTCGATGGAGCTTGTTCGGCGTTAGGTTTTTCAACCAATTGGCTAATTTGACCCAATTCATTAACACCAGCAATGCCATATTTGTGTACTTGAGCAGGATCGACCACTTGCAAGGCAATGCTACTCACTCCGTGCTGACCAAAATCGCTAACCAACTGAGCCGTCGCATTTTGCTGTGCATGGTAACAAATGACATCGGGCAAGAGTACCGCAAAGGGATTGTCTTGCACCACAGGTGCAGCACAAGCCACCGCATGACCCAACCCTAGTGCTTTACCTTGCCTTACCGATACCATACGCATTCCCGCTGGCAAAGTATTGCGGGCAATACCCAATAAGGCTAATTTATTTTTCAGTTCTAAATCTATTTCAAGCTCGAACTGACGATCGAAATGGTTTTCTAAACTCGATTTTGCAGAATGAGTTACCAACACAAGCGTATCAATACCCGCTTCGTAAGCCTCTTCCACCACATACTGAATGAGGGGTTTATCGACAAGCGTGATCATCTCTTTTGGCATGGCTTTGGTTGCTGGTAAAAAACGTGTTCCTAACCCAGCTGCTGGAATAACAGCAAACTTCACACTCACAAACTTATTCCTCTAATCCATTGGGGTTATAAGACTGCCAACGCCATGCATCAGCACACATTTGTTGAATGGTTCGTTTGGCTTGCCAACCGAGTAAATGCTCTGCTCTTTGCGCATTCGCATAAACACAAGCCACATCTCCAGCACGACGTTCAACGATTTGATAAGGCACTATTTTGCCACTCGCTTGCTCAAAGGCTTGCACCACTTGAAGCACCGAATAGCCACAGCCAGTACCTAAATTAATAGCTGTCACTTGATCATCACACTGGATTTGCATGAGTTTTTTTAACGACGCCACATGCCCTTGTGCCAAATCAACCACATGAATATAATCGCGCACGCCAGTGCCATCAATTGTGTCGTAATCGTTGCCAAAAACAGACAATTTTTCACGACGACCGACGGCAACCTGGCTAACAAAGGGCATTAAATTATTCGGAATGCCATTTGGGTCTTCGCCAATCAGCCCACTTTCATGTGCTCCCACTGGATTGAAGTAACGCAATAAATGCACCTTCCACCCTGCTTCACTCTGACCTAAGTCACGCAATATGTCTTCGATCATCAGCTTGCTGCGTCCGTAAGGGTTAGTGGCAAATAAAGGAAAATCTTCAGACACGGGAACACTGGCTGGATCACCATATACCGTTGCTGATGAACTAAACACCAGCGTTTTAACATCGGCTTCACGCATCGCATTGAGCAATACCAGCGTACCATTGACATTATTATCGTAATATCTAAGTGGCTCAGCGACTGACTCACCGACTGCTTTCAGCCCCGCAAAATGAATCACCGCGTCAATGCTGTGTTGACTAAAAATACGCGCCATCGCATCGGCATTACGAATATCGGCCAACACAAACGCAGGCTCAACACCCGTGATTTGCTCGATACGATTGAGCACACCCGCTTTGGCGTTGCACAAATTATCAGCAATCACCACATGATAGCCTGCCTGCTGCAAGGCAATCACCGTGTGAGAACCAATATAACCCGCACCACCCGTAACGAGAATACTCATATTCAGACCACCTTATTCCGCTGCTGAAGCTGATGCATGTTTTGCATTCGCGGCTTTCATCATGCGCAACAACTCACCACTGGCCGCTAGTTCTAGCGTGATGTCACAACCACCCGCCAATTCGCCATCAATGTAAATTTGTGGAAAGGTTGGCCAGTCTTGGTAAAAAGGCAAGTATTGGAAAATATCTGGATCAGCCAATACGTTAACGAAAGCAAACTTTTCGCCCGTATCAATCATCGCTTGCGAAGCACGTGATGAATAACCACATTGAGGCATGGTCGGTGTGCCTTTCATGTAAATCACACAAGGGTTGTTTTTAACTTGACCGTCGATTTTTGCCAAGGTGTCTTCTTTCGTCATACTGTAGCTCCGAAAATATTAGTGTTTACTCAATAAGGCGTTTATAACCATAAAGATAATGGTTACAAAAAAAACACCCACAGCAATTAAACGCATTGTTTCAATATCCATTATTTATGCTCCAATGTGCGAATTAAACCCATCACTCGAAAATGCAACCATATGGCCAATGCAGACAAACCGAGCATAGACGACAATGCAAGTCCTGCTAACACATCAGCTTTATCATAAACAGCAAACCAAGCGACAACAGCAGCTAAAAGCGTAACCACAAGAGTCCACATAGACTTATAAAAACCAATCAGTTCTTTTTGCTTTTCGAGCCTGGATAATTCTTGAATCGTCATGGTGAGATTATACCCCATCGACATGGGTTTGTAGCCAAAGTTCGAGCAAAGCGGCGTGCCAAAGTTTAGAACCCAAAATTGCGGTATAGTGTTTATCGGGTTCTTTTAGCAACAATTCAAGGTAGTCACGATTAAATAACCCACGCTCGCGCGCGGCACGACTGTTGAGAATATCGGTCATAAAATCATAAAAGGCACCGCGCACAAACTTGAGTGCTGGCATAGGGAAATAGCCTTTTTTACGGTCGATGACTGCATCGGGCAAGCGTCCACGCGATAGTGCTTTGAGCGGATACTTTCCCTCATCACGTAATTTAAATTCGGGTGGCAAGGTCATGGCATATTCAATGAGATGATGATCCATAAAGGGCGTTCTGGCTTCTAAGCCCCACGCCATGGTCATGTTATCGACACGCTTAACAGGGTCATCGACAATCAGTGTGGTGCTGTCAAAACGCAGAACTTGATCGAGATAAGTATCTGCCCCTGCTTGCAACAGCATATCGCGCACATAGTCACCCGTCACATCACCGACGTGATAGCGAGGATTGACGGCACGCAGCCATTCTGCGTGTGTGCGATCAAAATAACGACTGGCAAAGCGATTCAGGGTGTCTTCACCTTCGGCGTCGTGCATTTGCGGATACCAAAAATAGCCACCGAAAACTTCATCTGCGCCCTGCCCGCTTTGCACCACTTTAATGCTTTTGCTCACCTGCTCCGAGAGCAAGTAAAACGCCACTGCATCTTGCGCCACCATTGGTTCGGACATTTGCGCCACGGCTTCGGGTAAGCGCGGCAAGACCTGTGCATTTGGGACGAGAATTTTGTGGTGATCGGTCGCATAACGCGCCACCACTTGGTCGGAATACTCAAATTCACTGCCCATTTCTTCGGGCGTGTCTTCAAACCCGATTGAATAAGTTGGAATGTGTGATGCACCCAATTCGGCAAGCAAGGCAACAATCAAACTCGAATCTAATCCACCTGAAAGCAACACACCGACAGGCACATCGGCATTCATGCGTTTTTGAATGGCGTTTTTCAGATGATAGAGCGTGCCCTCGAGCATTTCCGCTTCCGACACAGCTTTTGCGGGACGCTGTGCACTGAGTGACCAATAACGACGTTTTTCTACTTTTCCGTTGGCTGATACCATCATCCAGTGTGCGGGTTCGAGCTTACGAATAGATTGGATGAGTGTACGTGGCGCTGGCACTACCGCATGCAAGGTCATTAAATGATGCAAGGCAATCGGATCGAGGCTTTTATCAATATCACCACTTGCCAATAAAGCCTGAGATGACGAGGCAAAGCGAATGCCGCTATCATCTAGCGTGTAGTAAAAGGGTTTGATGCCGAAACGATCACGGCACATAAACAGCTTTTGCACACTCGCATCCCAAATGGCAAAGGCGAACATGCCATCGAAATGCTGCACACAATCTAAGCCCCATTGTCGGAAGCCTTTGAGGATAATCTCAGTATCGGAATGCGACTGAAAACGATGTCCGTAGCCTTCGAGCTGTTGGCGCAATTCGGGGTAGTTGTAGATACAGCCATTGAACACTAAGCTCAACTCGCCATCGAGCATAGGTTGATGCCCTGCGCTAGTCAAATCAATAATCGATAAACGACGTTGACCCAAAGCGACACTGCCTTGCGCCCACACGCCTTCATCGTCAGGACCACGACGCGCTAATTTATCCAGCATCGGACGCATCACCTGTTCTACCGCAGGAGCACCATTAAATCGTAAATCGCCACAAATTCCGCACATAGTTTTCTCTTTAATAGAACCTTAAGAAAATAGTCAGCCTACTGTTAGTGGGCGAGACTATTTGTCCCGATGGATCGAAACTCGTTTCGAGGCATCCATCGATGGACAACCGAGTCGAGTAAGCTAATAGTAGGATACAACAAAGCAACCAATGACCAAAACAACATAAAATTCAAATAACAGCGCAACAAGCTTTAACACCAAGTTAATGACGGATGATCTGCCTTCAACCACCGCACGCCATCACTAAACATGACCTCTATTTTATCACCGTTACGCGACATCAGCAGACCCGCACCAAACTTATCATGCTGCAATCGCGTGCCTTGTTGCAAAACCGCTTTGGCACTAATACGCTCTGTTTTCTGTTGCGCTTGCAAATAAGTGTTCGCAATACGCACATCGGTAGCCTGTGGCAAGAGTCCTGTTTCGCCGTGTAAATAAGCACCCAATTGCTGACACAAGTGTAAATTGCTTTCCGCCAGGAAACGACAATTCTGCCCCGCACTCTTAGCAGCCTCGCCTTTTTGCCACAAACCTTCCAATAAACTCATATCAGCAACGCACAAACTTAACTGTCGTTTAGCGCGCGTAATAGCGACATAAAACAAGCGACGTTCTTCATGCAGTAATGCTTCAACTTCACTGGCTTTTTGACTGGGGAAAGCGCCTTCTTGCAAACCCGCGACAATCACCGCATCCCATTCTCGACCTTTAACACGATGAATGGTGGTTAAACTGACTGCATCGGGCTGTTGCGTTCCTACCAACGCATCTTGACGCAGTGATTGCCAATAAGCCAAGGCTTCAGCCGCTGACATCTGTGGCGAAATAGCATCACGCAAAGCACGAATAACGCCCAACTGTAACTCACCTTGCGCCACCGAACTAGACAACTTTTCTAACCGATTGGTCGCATCCGTTTCTTGCAAAAAACAGGTAATTAACGCTTGTGCCGATAACTCACGCCAAGCACCCGAAATCAGCTGATGCCACACCGACGCTCTCGCTTGCCAATGCTTTTTCAACCAAGCACGTTCTTCGGGTAATGCTTCAATCGCATTAACCACCGCTTCGGGTTGTGCCACCGATAATTGCACCAAACGCTCTCGCTGAACCTTAGCTATACCTAAGGGTGGCAGTTGCCAAAAAGCATTCAACCACTGCCAGCGCGACTCAGTGGTTTCTTGCCACAACGCCCCTGTCGCCAACATCAGTAACGCCATTAAGCCTTGTGTCGTCGGCACATCCCAGACGCTGCGCTCCCCCAATAACCGATAAGGAATTTTAGCTTGCAATAAAGCCAATTCAATGGGTGCCGCTTGCACCCATAAACGCACCAATACAGCTGCACTTGACCAATGATTACCCTGTTGATGCCACTGAGTAAGCGCTTTAACAACCTGAATAGATTCATGCCCAATAAGACACTGAATATGCGTGTGTTGTGATGTTGCAGTTGCTAATACCGCTCGTCTATCCGACCAAGGATTAGCATCGATGGCATGATTGGCCAATAATGCCAAACTATGACC
The DNA here is from genome assembly GCA_964416645.1 of uncultured Francisella sp. Taxonomy (GTDB): domain Bacteria; phylum Pseudomonadota; class Gammaproteobacteria; order Thiomicrospirales; family Thiomicrospiraceae. Next base: position 27,374 of record CAYQEZ010000005.1, read on the forward strand.
AAAACGAAAACTATGCGGTAAATAATGCGTTTGAGCGCCAACAAAGTCCTGCACAAAGCGCCGTGCTAAAAAGTCTGGATTCGCACCACGCCAAGTATAAATACACTGGTCAACATCACCCACCACCATCACTTTCGCGCGCTCTCCAGCCAGCCAACGCAACAGCACATGTTGCACTTCATTCACATCTTGGTATTCATCGACCAACAAATAATCGAGATGATTAGCGAACTCTTCCCGTAAGGTCGGGTACAGTGACAACAATCGCCAAGGCGCGTAAAGCATATCGGTAAAAAACCACACACGCGCTTGCACTTGTAATTGTTCAAGCTGACGAATGGCTCGTGCTAAACTGCGCATTCCTTCTGGCAAAATGGTCAAAGACAAGTCTAACGGACTCGCCAAGCCTTTCACCCACTCAAGAGCTTGTCCTAGGTTTTCTAGCTGCTCTTGATCCAGTTGACACAGACGCAATGCCTCTCGCTTTAAGGCGGTTTCTTGCCCAGCCGAAGCCAAACGCCAGTTAGGCGCTTTACCCTGCGCCATTAAGCTTTGCAATAACTTCCAACCCAGCGCATGAAAGGTCTGAACCGTAACACCATTTGCGCCAATTGCTGACTGTAATCGATGACGAAAATCATCGGCCGCTTCACGATTGTAAGTCAACACGCGGATGCGTTTTGCCTCGGCACCTTGATCTAACAACCATGCAATGCGTGCAATGAGCATGCGCGTTTTACCCGCACCCGCCACGGCTAACACACGAGCGTGACCTTGGGCATGACAAGCCGCTGCCAGTTGTTCAGGTGTTAATTGAGCGCGATGCGAGGCAAAAAGTGACACGGGCAACCAAAGAAAATGAAGTTAATCGGATCATTATCGCAGAATGCAAACCCAGTCGTTAGAAAAATCATCCCGCTAAACGGATTAAACGAGACCTTTGTCATCTAAGTGTCACTTGATTTTTAAGGGCATTTTAGGTAACATTAACCAAGCAGTCATTTAAGGCTGCTTTTTTGTTTCGAGCACACGGACGGGATCACCATGAGCCATTTAATGCCTACCTACAGTCGCCTACCAGTGACCTTCACACACGGTGAAGGGGTTTGGTTATGGGATGATCAGAATAATCGCTACCTAGATGCCATTAGCGGTATCGCCGTGTGCAACCTCGGACATTGCCACCCTGCCGTTACCCAAGCGATTTGCCAGCAAGCAGGTCAGCTTGTGCATACTTCCAATCTCTACCACATTGAGCGCCAAGAAGTATTAGGCGATGCGCTGGTTGAAGCATCGGGTATGGATAAAGTATTTTTCTGTAATTCAGGTACTGAAGCAAACGAAGCGGCGATTAAATTGGCGCGATTGTACGGTCACAAAAAAGGCATCGTAGTGCCTACCATCGTGGTGATGGAAAACAGTTTCCACGGTCGCACTATGGCGGCATTAACCGCCACTGGCAATGAAAAAATTAAAGAAGGCTTTGGGCCAATGCTCGAAGGTTTCTTACGTGTTCCTTACAACGATATTAACGCCATTGAACAAGCTTTTGCCAGTAATGCCAATATTGTGGCCGTACTGGTGGAGCCAGTTCAAGGTGAAGGTGGCGTATTGCCTGCCGACCCCGCATGGTGTCAGCGTTTACGTGATCTGTGTCAAACGCACGACGCCTTAATGATGATTGACGAGGTACAAACAGGTATCGGTCGCACGGGCAAACTCTTTGCCTTTCAACATCACCACTTTTTGCCCGACGTGGTTACCTTAGCCAAAGGCTTAGGCAATGGTATGCCGATTGGCGCGATGATGACGCACGGCAAAGCAGCCGAAGTTTTTGCCCCTGGTAACCACGGCACGACTTTTGGTGGCAACCCCCTCGCTTGTGCTGCAGGCTTGGCAGTGCTCAATACCTTGAAACAACATCCTGAATATATTGCCAATGCGACGGAACAGGGTAACTGGATGCGTGCTGAATTTAGCCGTCGTTTAGGCGATTTAAGTGGCATTAAGGTCATTCGTGGTTTAGGTCTAATGATCGGCATTCAACTGGATCGCCCCTGTGCCGAATTAGTGAAACACGCACTTGAAAAACATCACTTGCTCATTAACGTCACACGTGGCGATACCATTCGTCTATTACCGCCCTTGGTCATGACTGCTGATGATGCTGAATTGATTGTCAGCGGCGTTTGTGATGTTATCCGTGAATTTTTAAACAGTAATGCGTAAGCGCATGAAAAAACAACTTAAGATGTAACCTTATGACTTTACCGATTAGACATTTCCGTACCCTGCTCGATTGCACTACAGATGAACTAAACTATCTGGTGCAACGTGGTATCACCCTAAAAACGTGGCGCAACCAAGGCAAGGTACATGAACCCCTCGTTGGCAAAGTTATGACCATGATTTTCGAAAAGTCATCAACACGTACCCGAATTTCCTTTGAAGCAGGCATGGCTCAGTTAGGTGGTCATGCCATTTTCATTTCACCTCGTGATAGCCAACTCAGTCGCGGTGAGCCCTTAGAAGATACGGCTAAAGTCGTTTCGCGCATGACCGATATTGTCATGATTCGCACCTTCGGACAAGACATCGTCGAACGCTTTGCCCAACATTCTAAAGTACCCGTTATCAATGGGCTAACCGACTTACATCACCCTTGCCAAGTGCTCGCTGATGTCATGACTTTCGTTGAACAACGCGGTAGTATTGCTGGCAAAACAGTGCTATGGATTGGTGATGGTTACAACATGTGCCATTCTTTCATGCACGCTGCCAAGCAATTTGGTTTTCATATTCGTGTTTGCACCCCCGAAGGCTATGAGCCTAACGCTGAAGTGCAAGCCGAATGCGAAGGCAGCTTCAGTTTGCACCGCGATCCACTGACGGCAGCGCAAGGCGTTGACTTAGTGGTAACCGATGTGTGGACCAGTATGGGCTGTGAAGCGGAAACCGAAGAGCGTCATGCTAAGTTTTTCCCTTACCAAGTCACAACTGAGATCATGGCAGCGGCAGGAAAACAGGCTTTATTCATGCATTGCTTACCCGCTCATCGCGGTGAAGAAGTCGCTAGTGATGTGATTGATGGTGAGCAAAGTGTGGTGTGGGATGAAGCGGAAAACCGTTTACATGCACAAAAAGCCCTGATGGAGTTCTTACTGTTAGGTCAGCAAACTTAATACTAGCTTCAGCTACAAAAAAGCCCTCATTTATCGAGGGCTTTTTTGTGGTTAGTCACAACGCCAGATGGCAGCGCAAATCCAACTCATCTAAAACCGTTATGAGCTGACAAAATGGCTAGGCGCAAGGCGCACAGAACAAGGAGTGTAGACTACTACATGACGCTGTTCGAGCACCGAAGCAACAATGCCAAATGGCAGCGCAATAGGTTTTAATGTCGATGTAATAAAGCCTGCGCCAATGTCGCCCCATCCAACAACTCCAAACTGCCCCCCATCGGCACTCCTTGTGCTAAACGACTGGTTTTAATCTGCACCGCATCAGTGAGTTGTTGAATGTAATACGCAGTCGCTTCACCTTCCATCGTTGGATTGGTGGCGATAATCACCTCTTCAATCACCCCTTCAGCCAAACGCTCGGCCAACAAAGGTAAGCCCAATTCTTGCGGACCTAATCCATCTAACGGCGACAACTGACCATGTAGCACAAAGTAAAGCCCTTTGTAGCTTCCCGTTTGCTCAAAAGCCAACACATCCAACGGTGACTCAACAATGCATAATAGGCGTGCATCTCGTTGCTCATTCGCGCAAACTGAACAAAGCCTAGCTTCACTTAAGTCTCGACAACGACTGCACTGACCTACGCCGGCTAAAGCATCACTTAATGCTTGCGCTAATTCAGCCGCTTGATGACGCTTGTGCAATAACAAACGATAAGCCATACGCTGCGCACTTTTCGGACCAATACCAGGCAGTTGACGCAGCGCCTGTGTCAGTCGATTCAGTAAGGACATGATTAAACGTCGCTTTTAAAACCAAACGAGAGCACAATCGATGTTAACCAAAAATATTACCTAAACCCGCTGGCAAGCCGGCTGTTAAACTACCCATTTTTTCTGCGGTAACTTGCTCGACTTTACGATTAGCACTATTAATAGCGGCGGCAATTAAATCTTCTAACATTTCACGATCATCCATTAAGCTCTCGTCAATGGTCACCTTGATGGCTTCATGCTTACCGGTTAAGGTTACCTTAACCAAGCCGCCGCCTGCTTCACCCTCTGCTGTCATTGCAGCCACTTCTGCTTGCAACTGTTGTGCTTTTTCTTGCATTGCCTGGGCTTGTTTCATTAATTGGCCCATTCCCGCTTTTCCGAACATGGTTGGTTTCCTTATGATTAAGTGTAATGATGTTTGTTAAGAGGATATCGCTTCAAGCTTAGCCCACTGAGGCGTTAAGCCCAACGACCGATGTAAGGTTTGTAATCTTGGCTCTTGTTCAATATCGGCTTTAATGGCTTCCTGCTCTGCTTGTTTGAGTTGTTTTACCTGACCTTCTGGACTCACCCAATCGACTTGCCACTGATTTTTCCATTCAAGGCTTGCTTGCGGCTCTACCAAGCGAATGGCTGCGACCAACTTATCACCCCAATAAGTAACATTAGCTGATGCATTGCTCGGATAAGCCAACACAATCTGGTTTGCATTCTCATGTGCTAAGCGAAGACATTGATTGGCTAATTCCAACTCAGGCCCTTTCAGCTTCCATTGATGCAAACAGGCTTTCCAATCTTCTAGCGACCAAGGCGTGCATGCTGACTCTGGCGGAGCCGAAAGCGTTTCCAATACCTCTGAAATCGGAGCGATGACTTCTGGAGCTTCACGCTTTGCTGATTCAACAGTAACCGACACTGTCTGATCTGGCAAGTTTGCCGCAGCTGTTAAATCAGCTTGCAGCAAGAGATCAGTATTCAGTGTTTTTTTTTCAGCCGTATCGCTGTTTTTGCGAATTCCCAAGGCTGCCAATGCCGCTAAGTGGGGAGACTCATAGACATCACCACTGGCTAGATGTGCTGTGGGTGTTTCTGTTTGAACAGGACTGGGAACTTGTTGCGATCTAGTGGGTTGCAGTGTAACGGCGGGTGCAACCCGAGCAGCAGGCACTGGCTTGATTGACACTGAATGAGCCGATGGCATCGAATAGCCAACAAAATGCAATAAGCGCATCAGCATCACTTCAAAACCCATTTGTGCGGTGGGAGCTAAACGCATATCGTCTTGCGCTAATAACACCACCTGTAGCCACAACTGCACTTGCTCGCTCGAAACCTGTTCGGCAAGCAGACGTAACTGGTTATCTGCTTCGTTGGCAATAGCGGGAAAACTTTGCAACATCGCCAATTGATGACACTTTTCGAGCAACTGTTGTTGCAAACGATCGAAGTCGACACCCCAACGAATCCAATCGTGCAACAAAACCAATACCTGAGTTTGATCCTGTTGCGCCAATGCCGACAACAAGTCATTTACCTGCTCATCGGAAGCCAATCCCAGCATGTCGCGCGTTGAGTCATAATTCACCGCACCCGAGCCTAACATAATGGCCTGATCGAGCAAGCTAAGCGCATCACGCACACTCCCACCCGACATGCGCACCACCAAATCCAAAGCGGTGGACTCAAAAGTGATACCTTCCGCCGTTAGTACCTTCGCTAAATGAGCGTGCAATACCTGAGGTGTCATCGGACGCAAATGAAATTGCAAACAACGCGATAAAATCGTTACCGGGAGCTTATGAGGATCAGTCGTCGCCAATAGGAATTTAACGTGTTCGGGTGGCTCTTCCAAGGTTTTTAACAACGCATTAAAACTATGCGTTGATAACATGTGTACTTCGTCGATGATGTAAATTTTATAACGACCGACACTGGGCGCATACTGAACATTGTCCAGCAACTCGCGCGTATCTTCGACTTTGGTACGGCTGGCAGCGTCAATTTCGATCAGGTCAACAAAGTTACCCGCATCAATGGCTTGGGCAATATCATCTTGGCAAGGCTCGGCAGTCATGCCGTCACGACAATTAAGCGCCTTAGCGAAAATGCGCGCCAGCGTTGTCTTACCCACTCCTCGCGTACCCGTGAACAAATAGGCATGATGCAAACGACCCGATGTGAGCGCTTGCGATAACGCACGCACCACAGGCTCTTGACCGACGACTTCTGAAAATTGTTGGGGACGCCACTTACGTGCGAGAACCGTGCTAGCTGACATGAGACCTCGAGTTTCGGTAACGGAGACTTTCGTTAGGGTCACGACTCGAAACAAACCGTGAGCCTAACAAAATAAAGACGACTTGAGCCAGCTGAACCTCGGCGCCCACATCACAAATACCGTTGCTTCATTCCTGACCTGGCGGGGTTTTCTGCTTAGTGCCGCGAGGGACCAGCCCAAATCGCACAGCTATTCTAACATAAGCCCGCACAACAAAACAGCATCAGTAAGCATGACTCGGTGTTGGCCAAATGAGTGTTGAATTGTCTCTATCGCTCTTTTCTCGTAAATAATTCTGCTTAGTAGAGTCTGAAAAAACGATAATATCTTTATTCCGTTCAATCAGTTTTGCCCCCAACCCTTTGACCTTAGCCAGATCATTCAATGTGTTAAAATGACCATGTTCTTGTCGCCAAGCCACAATTAATTGCGCCTTCTTTTCACCAATCCCCGACAAAGCAGATGCTAATTGAGCTGCGTCAGCAGTATTGACATTGACGGTTTGAGTAGCCAACACGGGTTGCCAAAACAACCAACACAATAAAACTCTTAACAAAAACACGCCATTCCCCTTTTTACCCAATGCACTATCCGCTAATATAGCAAAAGATGGGTATTTTTTGGGTAAAGGCGCAATGGACATCACACAACTTCTTACTTTTTCGGTGCAACAAAAAGCTTCCGACCTACATATCTCAGCTGGCTTACCACCCATGCTACGCATAGATGGCGATATCAGAAAAATCAATGCACCCGAATTAGATGCCAGCCAAGCACAGGCGTTACTTTATGATGTCATGAATGATCTTCAACGGAAACAATTCGAAGAAAAAAATGAAGCCGATTTTTCATTTAACCTACCTAAAATTGCTCGATTTCGAGCTAATATTTTTAGACAAGATAGAGGACTTGCTGGCGTTTTTCGCACTATTCCATCCGAAGTACTCTCATTAGAGGCATTAAGTGCACCAAGCATTTTTAAAGAAATAGCTAACACTCCCCGCGGGATTGTACTGGTTACAGGTCCTACAGGGTCTGGAAAATCCACCACCCTAGCAGCCATGATTGACTACATCAATGAGAACCATTTTTCTCATATTTTGACTGTTGAAGACCCGATAGAGTTTGTGCATAGGAGCAAAAAATCACTGATTAACCAACGCGAAGTCCATCGAGATACTCATAGTTTTGCCAATGCCTTGCGCTCAGCACTACGTGAAGATCCCGATGTCATACTTGTTGGAGAAATGAGAGACTTAGAAACCATTCAACTCGCTTTAACCGCTGCTGAAACAGGTCACTTAGTTTTCGGCACACTACATACTTCCAGCGCAGCCAAAACGATTGATCGTATTATCGATGTCTTTCCTGGCAATGAAAAGGCACTTGTTAGATCAATGCTTTCTGAATCATTGCGCGCTGTCATTTCACAAACACTACTCAAGAAAAAAGGAGGCGGACGCGTTGCCGCTCATGAAATCATGATAGGCACACACGCCATTCGCAACCTCATTCGCGAAGACAAGGTGCCGCAGATGTACTCGATTATCCAAACTGGCTCGCAACAAGGCATGCAAACGCTAGATCAATGCCTACAAAAATTAGTCTCGCAAGGAATAGTCGACGCAAATGAAGCAGCCTTTAAAGCAGTCAACAAAGCGTTATTTCAGGATAATATTGAATGAACAAGCTACAGGCTCTAGAACAACTCAATCAACTCCTTGAAGCCATGCTAAATGCAAAAGCATCTGACATGTTTATTACTGAAGGAGCCCCAGTTAGCCTAAAAATTGATGGCAAAATGATGCCCATCACTCAACAACCTTTATCTGCAAACCACACTCGCTTACTTGCAGAAAGCTTGATGAACGAAGCGCAACTCAACGATTTCTCACGCACTAATGAATGTAATTTAGCTTACGCGATGGGAGTTTCAGCGCGTTTTCGTATCAATATCTTTGTACAACGAAATAGTGTTGGCATGGTTATTCGCGTTATTAATACGCTCATTCCTCAAGTAGAAGAGCTTGGACTCCCTCCCATATTAACCAGCCTAATTATGGAAAAACGAGGATTGATTTTATTTGTTGGTGGCACAGGTTCGGGTAAATCAACCTCTTTAGCTGGCTTGATTGGATATCGCAACACCAACAGTAAAGGGCACATTATTACCATTGAAGATCCAATCGAATTTGTACATCCACATAAAGGATGCATTATCACTCAACGTGAAGTGGGTACGGATACCGAAAGCTTTGAAGTGGCTCTGAAAAACACGTTACGCCAAGCACCTGATGTTATCTTGATTGGTGAAATTAGAGAACGTCACACTATGGAGCATGCTATTACTTTTGCTGAAACGGGACATTTATGCCTGTCTACCCTGCATGCCAATAATGCCAACCAAGCACTCGATCGCATTATCAACTTCTTTCCAGAAGAACGCAAAGCACAGTTACTCATGGACTTATCGCTCAATCTCAAAGCCATTATCAGCCAACGGCTTATACCGAAACAAGAAGGCAAAGGTCGAGTGGCTGCCATTGAAGTATTAATCAATACACCCCGCATGGCTGACCTTATTTTCGAAGGCAAAGTGCATGAAATGAAAACACTCATGGCAGACGGTCGAGAACTTGGCATGCAAACCTTTGACCAAGCCCTATTTGATTTGTATGAAAACAACCAGATCAACTATAGTGACGCCTTACGATTTGCTGACGCTGTTAACGATTTACGCTTACGCATTAAGTTAGAGTCTAAACGTTTTGGACTTGAACAACCCCATCATAGCATAAATGATAGCATTCATAATTTTGAATTAAAGCCAGCGCACGACTAACTCACCAACAACTGACGTAAACGCTTAATCTGATCGCGCAAAGCCGCTGCCGCTTCAAAGTTCAGTGCCTTAGCTTCGGTGTGCATGGCTTTCTCCAGCTGACCAATTTGTTTCGCTAAGCTGTGAGCATCATGCGCATAGCTTGCCACCTCTTCCGCCGCCACCAACAGCGTATCCTCATTGCTGGCGCGTTTTTTACGACTATTCACCTGCCCTTTACCCATCATCGCCGACACATCAATCATGTCTTCGACACGCTTATTCAAAGACTGAGGTTGCACACCCAATTTTTCGTTATAAGCGATTTGTTTGGCACGGCGACGCTCAGTTTCGCCCATCGCTTTACGCATGGAATCGGTGATGTTATCGGCATACAAAATCACCCGACCATTCACATTACGCGCGGCACGACCAATGGTTTGAATCAGACTACGCTCTGAACGTAAGAAACCTTCTTTATCGGCATCGAAAATCGCCACCAAAGACACTTCGGGAATATCCAAGCCTTCGCGTAAGAGGTTGATACCAATCAGTACATCGAACACGCCCAAGCGCAAGTCACGAATCAATTCTACCCGCTCGACCGTTTCAATATCCGAATGCAAATAACGCACTTTAACGCCCTGCTCGTTCAGGTAATCGGCTAAATCTTCCGACATGCGCTTGGTCAGCGTGGTAATCAGCACCCGTTCGCCACGCTCGGCTACAGCCCGTATTTCACCATACACATCATCGACTTGATTGAGTGCGGGACGAATTTCAATCACAGGGTCTAACAAGCCCGTCGGACGCACCACCTGTTCGGCGGGTGTGCCTGAATGTTCCAGCTCGTACTTACCTGGCGTTGCCGAAACAAAAATACTTTGCGGCATACGCGCTTCAAATTCTTCAAACTTCATCGGACGATTATCGAGCGCCGATGGCAAGCGGAAACCATAATCGACCAGATTTTCTTTACGCGACCTATCGCCTTTGTACATGGCGCCAATTTGAGAAATGCCAATGTGCGACTCATCAATCACCAGTAGCCCATCTTTGGGTAGGTAATCAAACAGGGTCGGGGGTGATTCCCCTTGTGGTCTGCCCGATAAATAGCGTGAATAGTTTTCGATGCCGTTGCAATAGCCCAGCTCTAACATCATCTCTAAGTCTAGCCGTGTGCGCTCTTCCAAACGCTGAGCTTCGACCAACTTATCACGTTCACGAAACCAAGCCAGACGCTCAACTAACTCTTCTTTAACGGCATCAATCATGCCGATCAGTTGTTCGTGGGGCGTGACATAATGGCTTTTCGGATAAACAGTGACACGATTGGTCTTTTCCACCACTTCGCCCGTTAACGGGTCGAACCAACTGATGTTTTCTAATTCATCGTCAAAGAAATCCAAACGCACTGCGGCAGATTCCGATTCAGCTGGGTAGATTTCGATAATGTCGCCACGCACCCTAAAACAACCACGTTCTAGCACCAACTCATTGCGCGTGTACTGCATCGCCGTGAGTTGTTTAAGCAGCTTGCGCTGATCGATACGGTCACCAATACGTGCCTGAAAAATCATTTTCAGATAGGTTTGTGGATCGCCCAGACCATAAATCGCGGAAACGGTCGCGACCACCAAAACATCACGTCGCTCCATTAACGATTTGGTAGCCGAAAGTCGTAACTGGTCGATTTGGGCGTTAATGGCCGCATCTTTGGCAATATAAGTATCGGTACTGGGAACATAGGCTTCGGGTTGGTAGTAGTCGTAATAAGAAACGAAATACTCCACCGCATTATTGGGGAAGAAGCCCTTAAACTCACTGTACAACTGCGCCGCCAGCGTTTTATTCGGCGCCATCACCATAGTGGGACGTTGTAATTGCGCCACGACATTGGCAATGGTGAAAGTTTTTCCTGTACCCGTCGCGCCTAGGAGCGTTTGAAAAGCTTCGCCATCACGAACGCCTTGTACCAGCTGTGCTATGGCTTCGGGCTGATCGCCCGAAGGTTGGTAAAGTGACACTAATTGAAAGGGTTTACCCTGAACAGCTGACATAGATTCAGGCCAGCTTAGCAACAGTCAAGAGCAACACAAAGTATGCGCTTAAGCGGCGCCATACAATCCTTCACTCACCAACTGCGCCGCCTTGAAAATGGCACGAGACTTACTCAGCGTTTCTTGCCATTCAGACTGAGGTACAGAATCTGCAACGACACCGGCTCCCGCTTGCATATACAAGGTTTCATCTTTAACCACCGCGGTGCGAATAGCAATCGCCACATCCATCTCACCTGTCCAGCTCCAATAGCCGACCGCACCACCATAAACGCCACGCTTCACTGGTTCTAGCTCATCGATAATTTCCATCGCACGAATTTTCGGCGCACCCGATAGTGTTCCAGCTGGAAAAGCGGCTTTTAGCGCATCCATGGCGGTCACTTCGGGACGAAGCTTACCCGTAACATTAGAAACAATGTGCATAACGTGTGAATATTTCTCGATGATCATTTTTTCAGTTAAAACGACGCTACCCGCTTCGCTAATACGACCGACATCATTGCGTCCCAAATCAATCAGCATCAGATGTTCAGCAATTTCTTTGGGATCGGCAAGCAAGTCTTGTTCATTAGCTAAATCTTGCGCAGGTGTCGCGCCGCGTTTACGCGTGCCCGCAATCGGACGAACAGTCACCTCACCATCAGCAACACGTACCAAAATTTCTGGTGATGACCCCACCACTTGGAAATCTCCAAAATCCACATAAAACAGGTAAGGAGAAGGATTGAGATGACGCAAGGCACGATAAAGCGCCAGCGATGATTGCTGATAAGGCACGCTCATGCGTTGCGAAATCACCACTTGCATCACATCCCCAGACAGAATGTACTCTTGAATGCGACGCACCGCATCCTCAAAAGCTTGCTCGCCAAAGGAAGAGACAAACTGACTTTCATCAATTGGCGCAACCGAAGTTGAATGCCTTGTTGGCACGGGCTGTGTTAGTGCCTGAGCAATACTGTTCAAGCGCAATTCACCCGCTGCCAGACTTTCAGCGTCATCACACACATGCACGATGATTTGTGTCAGTCCCGATAAGTTATCGACCACTAATACTTCATCAGCAACGAACAAATAAATGTCCGGCACAGCCAAGCTATCTGGCGGCGCTTTACCCTGTAAGCGCGGCTCCATCCAACGCACTGCGTCATAACCCCAATAACCGACTAACCCGCCGGCAAAGCGCGGCAAACCAGCTGACTCAGTCGCTTGCGCATAGGCCTGGTGAACTTGCGTTAACCACGCCAGCGGATCGGCACAGCTAAAGGATTCGACGACCTCGCCTGTTTCGACAAAAACCTGCTCACCTTCGACGCGAATACGACGCTGCGCTGGCAGACCAATAATTGAATAACGACCCCACTTCTCACCGCCTTGTACCGACTCAAATAAAAAAGAGCCAGCACCCAAATTAAGACGTTGATACAAGCCCAAGGCAGTATCACCATCAGTTAGCAGAGTGCGTGTCAAAACACGGCGAGAAGTTACATCAATATTCATTTCAGTCTTTCGATATGGTTAACAAACTCAGTCATGCTGTCAATCACCACATCAGGATTGGCTTCGCGAATGTCTTTACCGTGATTGTAACCATAACTCATACAAATAATGTGAAAGTGCGCCGCTCGTGCCGCTTTAACGTCAGAAATAGAGTCACCGATCATCAAGGCGTTTTCAGGTGACACACCCATTTTCTCCGCCGCATAGAGCAATGGCATCGGGCTGGGCTTTTTCTCAGCGCAAGTATCACCACTGACAACAAACTCAAAATAATCGAGCAGCCCTTTATCACGTAGCAACGGCATGGTGAAGGCTTCTGCTTTATTGGTAACACACGCCAAACGATAACCCTGATCTAATAACCAGGTCAAACCTTCGGTCACGCCTTCGTAAACGTAAGAGCGCTGCGCATTATTGTGTAGATACAATTCTTTAAAAATAGGCAAAGCCTTAGCAAGCAAAGCAGGGTCAGCCGTTCCATCAACCGAACCCAATAAAGTGCGCTCACAAAAACGCTCTACCCCATTGCCTACCCAATGACGAGAAGCCTCCTGACCGCGTGGCGGCAAACCTAAGGCTTTCATCATCTCATCGCCGCAATAAGCTAAGTCTGGCACACTATCTATTAAGGTACCATCAAGGTCACATAAAATGAACCCTGGTTTAAATTTTGACATTTTCTTTACCTGTTACTAGGGCAAAAATCGTTATGAGCAACTTTAGGGCTAGGCGCACAGCGCACAGAACAAGGAGTGTAGACTAACTACATGACGCCGTTCGAGCACTGCGCAACAACGCCATGAAGTTGCGCAATAGATTTTTTAGGCTTTCGCGAGTTCGTCACGCATTTGGCGGATGATGCTATTGTAACGGTTAGGATCTGAAGCCAAGCCTTTACCAAACAAACCAGAACCTGAAACAAAGGTATCACAACCTGCTTCAGCGATTTCACGGATATTTTCCGCTTTCACACCACCGTCGATTTCTAAACGGATATCATAACCTGATTCATCAATCAGTTTACGTACCGCTCGCAGCTTGTTCAGCGCTTGTGGGATAAAACTTTGACCACCAAACCCTGGGTTGACCGACATAATTAAAATCATGTCGATTTTATCCATCACATATTCTAAATGGCTTAATGAAGTCGATGGATTGAACACCAAACCCGCTTTACAGCCACATTCTTTAATAAGCCCCAAGCTACGATCAATGTGTTCTGACGCTTCTGGATGAAAAGTAATATAGTTTGCACCCGCTTTAGCAAAGTCAGGAATGACACGATCCACTGGCTTAACCATCAAATGCACATCAATCGGTTGCTCTAAGCCATTTTTAGTCATGTAGTTTTTCAAGCTGTCACACACCAAAGGACCGATGGTTAGGTTAGGTACGTAATGGTTGTCCATGACATCAAAGTGTACAATATCAGCACCAGACAACAAAACATCCTTGACATCGTCACCTAAACGGGCAAAATCTGCAGATAGAATTGAAGGGGCGATCCAATTTGGATGTTTCATAATGTCTGTCTCCTAAAAAGTAAATCAAATTTCTAGCATTTTACCAAAAAATGCCACATGATGGGGTCTGTTAGTAACAGCCTTTTCATGTTTTAACAAATAACCCTCCCGTGGGAGCTAAAAAGGAAAGTTATGGATCCGCGCGAAACCAGTGAAATGCCAAGCCAAAGTTCGCATCAAAGCCCTGAAATGCGCATTTTACACCCTATTTTTCACGTCGTTGAAATTATTGGTTTGGTCATCATTGCCATCATTACCATCATTGCCGGTATTCAAGAAGTTCAAGTGATGATTGAGCGTCAGGCGGTCACTCTATCCGACCTATTAATGATGTTCATTTATCTCGAAATTTTGGCGATGGTGATTATTTACTTGGAATCTGGACGTTTGCCCATCCGCATACCGCTTTATATCGCCATTGTTGCCCTAGCGCGTTACATGATTTTAGACATGAAAGAGATGAGTGAGTGGAAGATTTTAGGCATTTCAGTGGCGATTGTCGTGCTTGCTGCAGCCGTACTCATTCTGCGTTATGGTCACACTAAATACCCATACTCCTATGGCGATGGTCGCCGAGGCAAGCGTTCTTTTGATACGCGTCAATCTTCAGAAAATCACATAAAGGAATCTTAATGAAAGCCCTGCATGAAAGTCAGCTAAGCCGTTTCAAACTCATTCATCAGGGTAAGGTACGAGATATTTACGATTTAGATGCGCAACACCTGATGATTGTCACCACCGATCGCATTTCTGCGTTTGATGTCGTCATGCCCACGCCCGTACCGAGCAAAGGCGAGCTGCTCTCGCGCATGACACGCTTTTGGATGCGTAAAACCGAACACATCATTCCCAATCAACTAACCGCCATTCAGCCTGCCGATGTGTTAACAGCTGAAGAGTTAGCAGAAGTTGGCGATCGTGTCATGGTGGTGCGCAAGTTCAAGCCTTTGCCAGTGGAAGCGATTGTCCGTGGCTATCTGGTCGGTTCAGGCTGGAAAGACTATCAGCAAACAGGGACAGTTTGTGGTCATCAACTTCCTGCTGGCTTAGCGCAAGCGGCAAAATTACCGCAACCCATTTTCACGCCGTCTACCAAAGCGGCTGTGGGCGATCATGATGAGAATATCTCGCGTGAACAGCTGGTAGCCATTATGGGCGAAAACAAAACCGCTCAAGTCGAAAAACTCGCCCTAGCGATTTACCAATTTGCAGCAGACTATGCCTTACCGCGTGGCATCATTATCGCCGACACCAAATTTGAATTTGGTGAAGATGAGCATGGCGTTATTCACCTTATTGATGAAGTACTGACACCAGATTCTTCTCGTTTCTGGCCAGCCGATCAATACCAAGTTGGCAGCAACCCACCCAGCTTCGACAAGCAGTACATTCGTGATTACTTAGAAACCTTAGACTGGGCAAAAAAAGCACCAGGTCCAGCACTACCTGATGAAGTTATTGCTAATACACTGGTTAAATATCAACAAGCAGAACGCTTATTAACCGCTTAATCCGATGAAAGGTCTATTTATTACGGGTACCGATACCGATGTCGGTAAAACCTATGTTACTAGCCTACTGGCACAGCAGTTACAGGGTGTGGGGTTGAGTGTTTCAACACGAAAACCCGTTGCCAGTGGTTGTGCACAAGGCTGTATCGATGCAGAAATCTTAGCCCAAGCAACAGGTGAAGACAGCTATGTTGTTTGCCCTTACCGCTTTGCGCCCGCCATTTCGCCAGAAAGAGCCATACGTTTAGTAGGACAAATCATTACCCTAGCCGACTGCGCTGCTGTATGTAATAACAGCGCTCACTTCACGCTCGTTGAAGGTGCGGGTGGTTGGCTCAGTCCTTTGTGTAGCGATGGCGACAATGCTGATCTAGCTCAACGCCTAGCCTTACCTGTGCTGTTGGTAGCCAGTAATCGCTTGGGTTGCATCAATCAAACTCGACTCACCTTGCAAGCGATTGAGCAACGTGGTCTCACTTGTATTGCCATAGTGTTGAATGACACTCAGCAGCACGCAGATGCTGAAAACTTAGTTGATTTACAAGCCAGAGTAAATGTGCCGATTTTTTCATTAGGATTTGAGGAAAACCAACTTCCCGCAGAACTTCTATATCTACTGAATATTTCCTGTTAAACCCAATATTTCACCACTTGCGATTTAAATCTTTTTTCCTTAGACTCTACTCAAACATAAAGGAATCTCTCATGAGCAGTATTGCATTTGATAGCTTGGAATTTGTCGAAACGCTCACAAAAGCGGGTGTGCCTGAAGCTCAAGCGAAAGCAGAGGCGAAAGCAATCAACAGCGCCTTTAGACAACTCGCAGAAAGCAAAGACTTAGCAACCAAACAGGATTTAGCGGTATTAGAAGAGCGAATGACTTCCAATCTCTACAAAGCCATGCTGATTCAGGTATTCGCTATTGCAGGGTTAGTTATCGCGGTTATCAAGTTCGTGAATTGACCTTGTTAATTATTTTTACCAAACACCTGCTGCCACACTTCCATCACTTGCTCCCGATATTCACCAACTTGCGCTAACGGAACGGCTTCTATTTTTTTCTCTGCTAAAGCATATTGATGCCCCAAATGACGATAGAATCGATAAGCACTCATCAGTGCTTCGCCTGTTTCCGCGTCGAGCACACCAGCAGCAACCAACCCCTCAACCTGACGAATATTGTCACTATAGCGCACCACATTCGGAAATTGGTGCGCATGCAACAACACCCAATACTGCACCAAAAATTCAATATCAATCATGCCACCAGCGCCTTGTTTAATATCCATACTCTCGGTAGTAGACTTATCCAAATGTGCACGCATTTTTAAGCGCATCGACAAAACCGCTTCTTTCAAGGTCACTTCATCACGCGCTTGCGTTAAGAAAGCCAAGCGTTCTTGCTCAAACTCACTCATCAGTGTCTTATTACCCGCAATGGCACGCGTGCGAATCAACGCCTGATGCTCCCATATCCATGCCTGTTCGCGTTCGTATCGGAAGAAACTGGCTAATGTTGGTACTAAAGCTCCCGAAGCGCCATGGGGTCTCAATTGCATATCGACCTCATAAGCAATACCCGACATAACATTGGTGGATAGCAGGCTGGATAATTTTTGCCCCAAACGCGCCATCAGCACCGTATTATCTAAAGGACGCACCCCATTCGTCATCGCTTGTGGGTCTAAGGTAGAATCCGACAGATACACCATATCCAAGTCTGATCCATAACCCAACTCCAGCCCTCCTAGCTTACCAAAGCCAACCACAATCATCGGAATATTGTCAGAGCGCATATCTACGGGCAGTCCATGCTTAGCAACCAACGTTTGCCAAGCACGTTGCAAGGATTGCTCTACAAGGGTTTCCGCAATCCAGGTTAAATAGTCACTCACTTTCATTAACGGCAGTTTGCCCATTAAATCAGAAGCCGCCACACGGAAGACTTGCGCGTGCTTAAAGCGACGCAATACTTCCATAAATCGCTCTTCATCATCCACATCCACACACTGATGCGCTAACTCTTCTTGTAATGCTGCTTTAGACAGAGGTGCATAGAGCTGCCGCTCATCCAGCAACTGATCTAACAAAGCTGGCTGTTCCACCAAATACTTAGCCAACCAAGGACTGGCAGCGCACAATTGAACGAGCTGAGCGCGCGCCGTCTGGCTCTCGCGCAACAACACCAAGTAAGCACTGCGATTCAACACCGCTTGAATCACCGACAACACCCGTTTCAAGGCTTCACTATCGGGCGCATGAGTCGCCAACTCCGCCAAAATTAACGGCATGACCGCAGTGAGTCGATCGCGCGCATCATTACTCAACACCGCCACTTTACGGCTTTGCGTTATATCCGTTAACAGCATGCGCCATTCAGCTTCAGCAGCAATGTTTTGCGGAAAAGGTGCCACTTCTGGTGCTTGCCAAACCGCCAGCCACTCAGTTTGCTCATCAACCGCTTCAACACCCAATACCGCCTCAAACTGTTGCGACACCCAACAACGATGTTGATTTAATCGCGTCATAAAGGCATCAATCGTGTCAAACTGCATGGATTCAGCTAAAAGTTGCAAACGCTCCGAATCAGTAGGCAATAAATGCGTTTGTTGATCGGCCCACATTTGCAATCGATTTTCCACGGCACGCAAAAATAGATAAGCGATTTTCAGTCGCTCCATCTCGTCAACCGCCAAATACTGACGCTCCGCTAAGGTTTGCAACATCGGTAGTAACGAGCGCCCTCTCAGTCGCGCATCTTGTCCACCATGCACCAACTGAAAGGCTTGCACAATAAATTCCACTTCCCGAATGCCGCCATCCCCCAGCTTAACGTCTCTATCCGCACCTTTCTTCAATACATCCAAGGCGATCATCCGTTTCAAATCACGCAAGGAAGACAACATAGTGAAATCGACATAACGACGATAAATAAACGGGCGCATCATGCTTTCCAGCTCGGCAATATCTTCGGGCTTACCTGTCATGGCGCGCGCCTTAATCATGGCGTAACGCTCCCAAGGGCGACCATGCAACTGATAATACTGTTCAAAAGCATCGAAACTATGCACCAACTGACCCGAACTGCCAAAAGGTCGCAGCATCATATCGACGCGAAAAACAAAGCCATCCGCCGTGGTGTTATTTAATAATTGATTCACCTGTTGACCGACTTTGGTAAAAAACTCATCGTTGCTGATCGATTTGGTTTCGCTGTTGGTCATGCCTTTTTCAGGAAAGACAAAAATCAAGTCAATATCCGAAGAATAGTTCAGCTCGCGACCACCCAGCTTACCCATACCCAAAATAATTAAGGTTTGTGGTGTAGCCGACTGCTCACCCATCGGCTCACCCCATTTCGCCGATTGTTGACGATAAGCCCAGTCATAAGCCAAGCCAACCAACACATCACCCATTGCCGACGCATCGGCAAGGGTTTCTTCAACACCTGCCATACCCGCTAAATCACGTACCGCCATACGTACCATTTGTTTACGACGATATTGTCGCAAGGCTTGCATCATCTGCTCATCCGTTTGCGCCCAAGCTAATGATTCACGCGCCTGCTCACGCATTGGCTCTAGCGACAAAGGAGCCAAATCACTTTCAGATAACAAATCGGGATAGCGTTCCAGTTGTTGGCGCACAAATAAAGAAAAACGGCTGGCAATGTCGATGGCAGATTGAAGCGTCATAGAGGAAGTTTTCCACGTTGATTGAATACTCTCATTGTGCATTGAGTTGGTCATTTAGGCAAGCAAGCCACTTATTCGCTATAATAAAACCAATAACAATCCAAAGAGGCTAGGGTTATGCTCGAACGCTTACACAGCTTTCAACAACGCATCAATCAAGTATTAGAAGCAGTCATTGCCGAACGACGCGACACCATGCCAGTACAACTGTTTGATGCCATTAATTACAGCGTGCTGGATGCGGGCAAACGTCTACGCCCTGCACTAACCTATGCGGTAGGGGAAGCCTTAGGCACGCCGTTGAGTCTGTTAGATGCGCCAGCGGCAGCGGTTGAACTCATTCACTGCTACTCGCTGGTGCACGATGATTTACCCGCCATGGACGATGATGACCTGCGTCGTGGCAAGCCCACTACCCACATTGCCTTTGATGAAGCTACCGCGATTTTGGTGGGAGATGCGCTGCAAGCCATGGCGTTTGATCTTTTGTCACAAGCCAACGAACTCACCTGCGCTCAACGCTTAGAAATGATTCGAGTGTTATCCAGAGCCGCAGGGGCAAATGGCATGGTGGCGGGTCAAATGCGCGATATGATGGCAGAACATAGTCCGCTGACAATTGACGAATTACGCCGTCTGCACCAACAAAAAACGGGTGCCTTAATTGAAACGGCTGTCAGCTTTGGCGGACTTGCTTCCACTAATGCCAATGAAGCTATCTTGCATGGTCTAGAGCGTTACGGCGCTCATTTAGGTTTGGCTTTCCAAATTCAAGATGATATTTTAGATGTTACCGAAACCAGCTCTCAACTAGGCAAACCCCAAGGATCGGACGAACGTAATGACAAAACGACTTTTGTCAGTTTATTGGGTTTGAACGATGCCAAAAATGAAGCGATCAAACATGTCAGCCTCGCTAAGAGCGTATTGCATGAATGTCAGTTACAATCCAGTCTACTCACCGACTTGTGTGACTATATCGTCGAACGCACGCATTAATGGTAAAATAGCCATATTAATTAATTGGAAAATTGGCTATGGCATTCACCCTAACCACTCAGCTCGAATTTGCCGCTGCCCATCGCTTGCGTGGCTATGATGGCAATTGCGCACGCCTGCATGGTCATAACTGGAAAGTCGAAATCAGTCTGACGGGATCGCAATTGAATGAGGTGGGTATGCTCATTGATTTCAAGGAAATTAAACGAACTGGTAAGCAGGTTTTAGCTCAGCTGGATCATTACTATTTAAATGACATCCCCCCTTTTGATGCAGAGCTTAACCCTACTGCAGAAAATATCGCTTTTTATCTATTTCAACAGCTGGGCGAAGCGTTGAATGATGAACGCATTCGCGTATCTTCCGTAACCGTATGGGAAAACGAGCGCAACAGCGCCACTTTTTCCAGTGACTAATTTGGCAAGTTGGCCGATTGAGGTCACAATTGCTGGGTATGGCTTGCTGGGACTCATTATCGGCAGCTTTTTATCCATGCTCAGCTACCGACTCATTCAACATCTAGACAGTGACACACCAGCGCTCATGAGAGCCTTAGTGCTAGACCGCTCTCGTTGTCCACACTGCCAATCGGCTCTCTCCGTCAAACAGCTCATACCCTTATTCAGTTGGTGGCGTTATCATCGTGCGTCTCCCTGCTGTGGGCAGCCCATTTCATGGCGTTACCCCGTCATAGAAATCGCTACCGCGATCATCACCGCCCTGACAGCCGCGCAATTTTTAACGTCCGATAGCAATGCACTACTGGGACTGAGTTTGCAAGGCTGGGCCATGCTCATTTTCACATGGACACTAATTAGCATCACCATCACCGACCTTGAACATCAACTCATTCCCGACCGATTAAGCTTGCCATTACTCTGGTTAGGACTGTTATTCAATAGCAGTGACTCTGGCTTAGTCAGCCTAAACAATGCCGTTTGGGGTGCCGCACTCGGCTATGTCAGTCTGTGGCTATTATTTCAAACGCATCGTGCTTTGACTGGCAAGGAAGGCATGGGTTATGGCGATTTTAAGCTAACAGCGGCACTGGGTGCTTGGCTGGGGGCTTATGCCCTAGTGCCCATTTTGATTATAGCGGGTTTGCTGGCAATTCTGGTCATGGGCAGTTTAATGCTGTGGAAAGGGAAAGAAAATCGGGCATTTGCCTTCGGACCTTGGTTGGCTATCGCAGGTTGGTTGGTGATGATGGAATGGATTCCCATCTAACACGAGAAAAGCTATAAAAACACACCCCTAAAAAACTAGTCGAGGCGTTGCGCTTCTTTTTTGTCTGCATTGGGGGCAGCAACATATTGACCATCCATCAAGCAGACTTCAACCATGCGCAACTCATTCATACGTCGAAAACCCATCACATAATCAAATAAACTTGGATTGCTTTCTTGCAAGTAAGAATCAATGATTAGACTACGCTCACCTTCAAACACTTCGGGATGCAAATAGTCAGAATAGACCAGACGGTGTTGTAATCCATATTCTGCATCTAAAGACGCAATACGATCAATCCAATCGGAAGGGCGAAACTTCTGACCCGCTTCAGTAATGCCTTGTATGACATATTTACAGTGTTTATTTCGTTGCATTGCCTGTTGAGCCAACTCAAAAATTTAAGATAATCTGATTATATCAGGACGCTTCTAAAAACCCAACGGGTTCGCCATTTGTCGGTCACGGTACATCACAATAATGAAGACTTAGAAAAAATGATCAAACCCGCGCTTTGTTGGCATAGCCAGCAATTTGTCCGCATGCCATAAACCGACGCCAGCTTGCGTATCCGTAATCACGCCCACCTTAGTCAAAGTCAGGTTCAAGGCGATGGCAAGTTGTTCAATCGACTCCGCTTGCGCTGGGTCAGCGGTAAAAATCAGCTCATAGTCATCGCCACTGGTCAAAGGCAAACAGGGGTTGGCACTGTCATGCACCCATGCAAGTACTGGCTCTGAAAAAGGAATTTTATTCATATAGCAAATCGCACCCAAACGACCACTCGCTTTCAGCAAATGCTCTAAATCGGCCAAAAAACCATCAGAAACATCCACTGCTGCGCTGGCAATACCGCGCAATGCTTGACCCAAAGCCACCCTCGGCTGCGGACGGTGTAGTCTTTCAGCAACCTGCGCTAAGGGCTGCTCTCCACGATACAACTGAGTCAGCGCCAGCCCAGCATCACCGATCGAACCCGACACCCAAATCTCATCACCGACACGAGCACCTGCGCGCTGAATGGCTTGCCCAGTGGGAATAACGCCCATTAACGTGACACTCACCGTTAAGCGATCGCTACCTGTGGTATCACCACCAATCAACGCTACGCCATATTCAGACGCCAGCGACTGCCAGCCTTGCATAAAACACGACAACCATTCTGTGGTTGCCATTTCTTCTGGCAAGGAAAGCGCCAACAATGCCCAACGAGGTTCTGCGCCCATTGCAGCCAAATCCGACAAATTAACCGCCAAAGACTTCCATGCCACATCTTCAGGCGCACAGCCAGCAAAAAAGTGATGATTCTCGACCAAGGTATCTAAAGCTACAACAACCGACTGCCCCTCTGGAGCTTGCACCACCGCCGCATCATCACCAATACCGAGACAAACATCATCTCGATTACCGGCAAGGGGCGCAATCTGCTCATAAATCAGCGCAAATTCTGTAGCAACCGACATGAGTTTTAGGCTTTGGCTTCTTCAGGACGCAAACTTTGCGCTAACTTATCGAGTACACCATTCACATAGGCATGACCGCCTTCTGCACCAAAAGCTTTCGCCAACTCCACCGCTTCGTTAATAACGACACGGTAAGGCGTTTCAGGCATCTGGCTCAGCTCCCACACCCCTAAACGGAGTGCCGATAACTCAACAGGATTCAACTGCGCAATCGGACGATCCAAGGCGGTTTGAATGGTACTATCAATGGTCTCTACGTTCGACAATACACCTTGCAACAATCCAGAGAAGAAAGGTTTACTGCCCACTTGAATGGCTGCATCTGTTAAAAACTGCTGTTCAATTTCCACTAAGCTACTGGGATTGAGCTGCCACTGATAGAGCGCCTGCAACGCCGCGCGACGCGCCTGTGTGCGCACAGGAAGTCCTTTACGAACTTCCGTTTTAGGTTGTTTGTCATCCCCAGTTGGGTGCAATTTGCTCATGCATTGGCCTCAATCACTTTCATTAACTGCGCCATTTCAATCGCTGTGACGGCTGCCTCAAAACCTTTATTGCCTGCTTTAGTACCCGCGCGCTCAATCGCCTGTTCAATACTGTCCACCGTCAAAATACCAAAAGAAACAGGCATACTGAAATCCAACATCGCTTGTGCCAAGCCTTTCGTTGCTTCATTAGCCACAAAATCAAAATGTGGGGTATGACCACGAATCACCGCGCCCAAAGCAATAATGGCATCATATTTGCCACTTTGCGCCAAGCGTTGCACTGCTAACGGAATTTCAAAAGCACCTGGCACACGCGCCACCACCACAGTATCAAGGCTACCACCATGACGCACAATCGCGTCCTTAGCACCCGACTCTAAGGCATCGACAACAAAACTATTGAAACGTCCCACCACCAAAGCAAACTTTAAGCCTTGCGCATTCAACATGCCTTCTAAATTTTTCATTGTATATCCCTTATTTTTCCTATCCTAAAACCGTCATGAGCTGACAAAATTGCTAGGCGCAAGACTCGCAGACACTAGGAGTGTACATCAGTAGATGACGACGTGCGAGCAGCGTAGTAACAACGCAAGATGTCAGCGCAATAGGTTTTATGCTTTTTCAACAAATTCTGTTACTTCCAAGCCAAACCCCGTCAGCGCAGACAATTGCCACGGCGTACCAATAATACGCAGTTGTTGTAATCCCAAATCGGATAAGATTTGCGCCCCTAAACCATAGGTTTTGACATCATCATCCATCGGTTCTGACGCTACGGTTAAATGACGGTCTTGATGTTGCATCGCTTGAATACGCTCCAACAGTACACGACTATCGGCATCTTTACGCAACACCACAATCACCCCTTTACCCGCTTGGGAAATTTGCGCCATAGCGGCACGCAAGGTCCAACCACACTCAGGGCGAGTTGAAGCAAACAAATCACAAATACTGTCCTGCATATGCACACGCACCAAGGTGGGCGAAGCATCTAGCTGCCCCATACTCAAGGCAAAATGCACACGCTGATCCAACAAGTCTTGATATGCAGTAAGCTTAAACTCACCAAATTCGGTTGGCAATTTGCACTCGGTCACACGTTCGATATTTTTTTCATGCTGCGAACGGTAACGAATTAAATCGGCAATGGTACCAATTTTGATGCCGTGCTCGGCGGCAAAAACTTCCAGCTCAGGACGACGCGCCATGGTACCGTCTTCATTCATAATCTCGACGATAACCGATGCTGGCGTTAACCCAGCTAGTCGCCCCAAATCACAACCCGCTTCCGTATGACCTGCCCGCGTTAACACGCCACCACGACGCGCCATTAACGGAAACACATGACCTGGCATGGTAATATCGCTCGGTTTCGCATCAGCCGCGACGGCCGTGCGAATGGTGTGAGCGCGATCGGCTGCTGAAATACCCGTTGTTACGCCCTGCGCCGCTTCAATCGACATGGTAAACGCCGTTTCTTGATGGTCGTTACTGCCACGCACCATCAGGGGTAGGTTAAGCTGCTGACAGCGTTCTTTGGTCAGTGTTAAACAAATGAGTCCACGACCATAACGCGCCATAAAGTTAATATCTTCAGGGCGCACCAAATCGGCCGCCATGATTAAATCACCTTCATTCTCACGGTCCTCATCATCCATCAGGATAATCATTTTGCCCGTGCGATAATCCGCCAAAATTTCTTCTATGCTATTGAGTGCCACAACACTATCCTTTTTATCGTTTTATGCTTGGTGACTATTGTCGCATGAAATGCCGTCCTTTGCGTCATTCGGCGTGTCAGGATCAGACGTTTACCCTATTTCCAAAAGCCATGCTGTGCTAAAAAGTCGGGCGTGAGCTTGGTTGCATGCGTTTGAGCTGACTGACCTGTCAGCAAGCGTTCTAAATAACGTGCAATCACATCAACCTCTAAATTCACCACCGAACCAACGCGCAACTCACCTAAATTGGTTTCTTGCAAGGTATGCGGCACCAAATTAACCGTAAAAGATTCGGCACTCACGGTATTGACCGTTAATGACACACCGTTAATGGTGATCGAACCTTTGTGCGCCACATAATGCGCAATTTCTTTGGACATGGCAAATTCATAACGCCACGAAGCACCATCGGCAACAATAGTCATCACCCGACCCACCGCATCGACGTGACCGCTTACCATATGCCCACCTAGCCGATCGGCCAAGCGCAACGCCTTTTCTAAATTCACAGCTGAGCCAACTGACAACTGCTTAAAGGCCGACACCGCCAAGGTTTCATTAGAAACATCGGCAACAAAGCTGTTCGTCGTCATCGCCACTACCGTTAAGCACACCCCATTCACCGCAATCGAATCGCCTAAAGCAACATCCGACATATCCAGCTTGCCAACCGCCAAAGTGAGCTTCCAGTCACCACTAGCATTGTGCGCAATCGCACTGACTTTGCCCACCGATTGAATAATACCTGTAAACATGGTTAGTTCCTTTAATTAACAGCCGCAGGCGGCACCCAACGTGAGCGCACATCTTCACCAACCAAGCGTTGCTCAAGCAAACGCCAACGCGGAACCTGATGCATCGAACCGAACAGCGGCATAGTTGCCAATGCCGAGCGTGCTTCGCCCATTATAGCCCCAGAAGTATACCACCAGAGTTCATCCACCATCCCCAAGGCGATGGCGTTTGCGGTTAAATTGGCCCCCGCTTCTATCAATACGTCGTTAATCGTAAAGTCTGACGCCAACAATTTCATCACGCTGGCTAAGTTCAAGCGCCCCGATTCATCCAACGCCACAGGCAACACCTGTACACCCAGCTGAGTTAAGGCATCAACTTTTTCAGCTTGTTGCGCCAGCACTTGTTCTGAAACGAGAATCAGCACATCACCAGAGCATCGAAATAACTGAGCATCCAAAGGACAACGCAACTGAGTATCCAATACCACACTCAAAGGTTGAAAAGATTCAAAACCCGCCAAACGCACATTCAAGCTCGGATTGTCGGTCAATAGCGTACCGATACCGGTGATAATAGCACCAGAGCGCGATCTCAGTTGTTGCACATCGGCACGAGCCGCCTCACTGGTAATCCACTGACTTTGACCGTTGAGCAGTGCCGTTTTGCCATCTAAGCTGGCACCGACTTTATAACGCACAAACGGAAGTCCGCGCTCCATGCGCGATAAAAAACCGACATTCAACCCACGCGCGGAAGTTTCCATTAAACCAACATCGACGTGAATACCTGCAGCGCGCAAGCGCGCAATACCTGAGCCGGCAACCAATGGATTCGGGTCTTGCATCGCCACCACCACCCGCGCCACGCCAGCAGCGGTTAAGGCATCGCAACAAGGCGGTGTACGACCATGATGGCTACAGGGCTCTAAAGTGACATAGGCCGTCGCACCCTGCGCCTGCTCACCCGCCATGCGCAAGGCGTGAACCTCGGCATGAGGCCCTCCAGCACGAATATGCCAGCCTTCGCCAACGACTTGATTGGCTTTAACAATCACACACCCTACAGCAGGATTGGGTCTAACGGTAAGTTGGCCTCGTTCTGCCAAACGAATGGCCTGCGCCATGTAATGCGCATCTTGTGTCGTAAAGGAATTCAGATAAGACAAGGCTCAAGAACCCGATAATGATTTTGCGTAAAGTTAGGTTTTTGCCGCTGTGCCATCGAGCAAACGCAAAATTTCCGTTTGAAAGGCTTGCACATCTTGGAAACTACGATAGACAGAGGCATAACGCACATAAGCCACCTGATCCAAGCCTTTCAACTCTTGCATCACCCACTCACCCACTTGACTGGCTGGCAATTCGCGCACACCTTCGGCCATCACTCTGTGGCGAATACGCGTCACTGCATCTTCAACCGCATCGGAAGCCACGGGGCGTTTTTCCAGCGCACGCATCATACCCGCACGAATTTTGGCATCATCATAACGTTCACGATTACCGTCACGCTTAATGACACGCGGCAAGGCGACCTCAATCACTTCATAGGTAGTAAAACGCTCATTGCACTTGTGACACTCACGGCGACGACGCACTTGTGCGCCATCAACAGCAAGCCGTGAGTCGATGACTTTGGTGTCGGGGGCACCGCAAAAAGGACAATTCATACTTAAAACCTATTCCGCTGTTACATTACTTTGTTGTCGCAGTGCTCGAAGCAGTCATGTACCTAGTGTACACTCCTACTTCTGCGCGCTGCTCCGCCGCGTACTGAAACAGCTCATCACGGTTTATAAACTACATGAATCACTTGTTTCATAAACGAACTTACACTGTTAAAGCGCAATAGGGTTTTAAGCGTATACGGGCAAACGTGAGCAGACTGCCACCACTTTCGCAATTACCGCATCACGCACTTGTGCTTCATTGTCTTTGCCAATACTGTCTAACACGTCACACATCCAGCCAGCCAACTCAGTACACTCACCTTCGGTGAAACCACGTGACGTGACGGCTGGTGTACCCACACGAATACCACTGGTGACAAAAGGTGACTGAGGATCGTTTGGAACCGCATTTTTATTAATGGTAATGTGCGCAGCACCCAAAGCCGCATCGGCTTGTTTACCCGTTAGCCCTTGCGCCACCAAATCGACCAAGAATAAGTGATTGTCAGTACCGCCAGAAACGACCTTGTAACCACGATCCATAAACACTTTAGCCATGGCTTGCGCGTTTTTAATGACTTGTGCAGCGTAAACTTTGAATTCTGGCTCTAGCGCTTCTTTGAAGGCAATCGCTTTAGCAGCGATCACGTGCATGAGTGGACCACCTTGCGTACCTGGGAACACGCGAGAAGCAACCGCTTTTTCAATCGCTTCGTTGGCCTTACCTAAAATCAGACCGCCGCGAGGACCACGCAGTGTTTTATGGGTCGTGGTGGTGACCACATCGGCATAAGGCAATGGATTCGGATACAGACCTGCTGCAACCAAACCTGCCACATGCGCCATGTCAACAAACAAATAAGCACCCACTTCATCAGCAATCGCACGGAAAGCAGCCCAGTCCATGGTTTTAGAATAAGCCGAAAAACCCGCAATAATCATTTTAGGCTTGTGTTCCAGTGCTAATTTGCGCACTTCATCCATTTGCACGATGCCATTGTCATCAACGCCATACTGCACCGAATTGTAAATTTTACCTGAGAAATTAACCTTAGCACCATGGGTTAAGTGACCACCATGCGCCAAACTCATACCCAGTACTGTATCACCTGGATTCAACAGAGCTTGGAAGACCGCCCCATTGGCTTGCGAGCCTGAGTGTGGTTGCACATTCGCCCAGTCAGCGCCAAACAATTCTTTAGCACGATCAATCGCGACTTGTTCTGCTAGGTCCACATACTCACAACCACCATAGTAACGTTTACCTGGATAGCCTTCGGCATATTTATTGGTTAGCACGCTGCCTTGGGCTTCCATAACACGAGGACTGGTGTAGTTTTCAGAAGCAATCAGTTCAATATGATCTTCCTGACGTTGCGCTTCGTCGCTGATAGCGCGCGCAATCACATCATCATAGCCAGCAATAGTCATTGATTTGGTAAACATGACAAGTCCTCGGTAGAAAAAATTAAATAAGTACCGCTATTGTACCAGCAAACAAAAAACAGCCCAATATGTTGGGGAAAAGATTTTACTAAAGCGAGATTGATAAGGAATGACTTAACCTAACAAACCCAAAAAACACTCCTTTAGGTAAAGCCATGAACAGACATACTGAGATGATCAATGAGATTAGGATTTCGGTCAGAATTGAACTAAAGACGACCAAACA
This sequence comes from uncultured Francisella sp., assembly GCA_964416645.1. Taxonomy (GTDB): domain Bacteria; phylum Pseudomonadota; class Gammaproteobacteria; order Thiomicrospirales; family Thiomicrospiraceae. Next base: position 56,700 of record CAYQEZ010000005.1, read on the forward strand.
TGGGGGGGGTATCGTTGAATATGAGGGTTTTCGCTGTTGCGTGACTACTTACAACCAAAATACCGACAGAAATCATTTTGAATACGTTTTAGATAAGCATCATTCAGTTGACCGTACTGTTTAACAATAATGCGTTTAGATACAACCATTGTTTTTCTTACCATAACCTTAGATGTTTTAGGAATAGCGCCCTGCTTGAAGCTGCTCGGATCAATCAAGTGCTCATCTGAGTGAAGATTATCTATTTGGCTGCTAATTGGAAGGGCAATAAAGTCATCGTAGGGTAAATTATCTTTAAAAACAATGACAGGACGTTTTTTACTGCTCTGTAAATCTGCAAAGAAGAACTCGCACAACACAACATCACCAACCATTAATTCCATACGGCATCTTCCTCTGAGCTTAACCATTCTTGGATATTCGATGCACTATGATTGGAAAACGCAATGGTTTCACGCTGGTCAACAGACAGTGAACTGCTTTGATTCATATCAGATGAATCGTCTAGTACTAAAAAAATAGCTTCTACACGTTTATTAGCAGGTAGTATCGGCAAATGAACCAAATGTCCCACACTATCCGTATTTAATACGACACGTTCAGCATACATAACCTAACCCTTCTAAAATAACTTCTTAGCAGTAATATATTACCACAAAGCAAAAAAGCGACCCTTTCGGATCGCTTTTTCGCAATTTCAACTTGAAAGCCGTGTTGCCACGGCGAACCATTAGAAGTTGTCAGTCAAGCGGTCTTTGCCAAATAGAAAAACAAACCAGCTATCGCTAATCCAACCAGAAATACTGCAATACTTGCCATTAGCATATCAAAGCTCTCCTATGCCATTGACCTCTGCTTGGTTTTCGGATAATTCATCACTCTTGATGCCACCTATGCCAAAAAACAACCCCAAGACCAATCAACAACATAGCTACAGAAACTAGCAACACGGTGATATCCGTTGTATTAATATTTTCCATCATCTTTGCTTCTTAGAGCTAATATAAAGGTGAACTCCTAACAACTACGTGATACGAGATAACTCAATCAGCATTTTTGCCATCAACGCAAAACCACTTGCCGATAATGCGATAGACAAGCCGATCATCCATTTCACTAATTTTAATTCTGTCTCATTTTTAACAGCCAAATCTCGGACAGCTTGCGAAACAGACAACACATCAGACCTTGTTGCTAAAGATAGGTCAAGTGCTTCAGACATTGCTTCTTTTTGCGCTAAGGCCAACCCCTCTGCTTGCTTACGATCAAAGCCTGCTTGTTCTAGCGTACTCACGAAATGTAAGGTATCAAATGTAATTGTGCTCACAAAAAAACCTCCTTAAAACAACCCCAATCGATTATACCACAAACCAAAAAAGCGACCCTTTCGGATCGCCTTTTCGTCGTTTCATATTGAAAGCCTTGCCACTACGGTAACCAAACACTTTTTAGTAAAGGTAACACCGTTGCCGCAACAACAATGGCAAGCATCCACTTCATGACATGAACTTCTTTATCTAATTTAGTGTATTGGTCTGACAGTCGCTTTTCTAAACCGACAAGATCACCTTTAGTTGCAACAGACTCAGCACTGATGGCTTGCGCTGCTTTTTGGGCTTTCTCTTCATCAATTCCAACAGAGCGAAAGGCTTGATAGACTTCAATTATCATTGTCGACATAGCATGTATCTCTTATCCATTTATTGGTGCGAGTATAACACACCACCCCACAAACCAAAAAAGCGACCCTTTCGGATCGCTTTTTAGAAGTTTCAACTTGAATACCGTGTTGCCACGGCAAGCAATTAGAACGTCTGTTGAACAGCAACATAGCCATGCAAAGACCTGCTGAGATGGTCAATAATAGTGAGGTTAAGGTTCGGTCAGGATTGAGCTAAAGACGGCTAAATAGTCAGCCCTGAAAAAACATTCCGAACAACAACTTAAAACTCATTTTAGGGTA
>CAYQEZ010000006.1:0-47310 GCA_964416645.1 uncultured Francisella sp.
ATCGTCATTTATTAGGAAACGAATAACTCATGTCCCTCCAACAAAAAATCGACCGTATTACCGACATCCTACGCCGCGACGATGGTATCAGTGGGGCGATGCACTACACCGAGCAAACCTCATGGGTGTTGTTCCTGAAATTCTTGGACGACTACGAAAGCGAAAAAGAAGACGAAGCGATTTTATCGGGCAAGCCTTACACGCCTGTTTTGGATGTGGCGCATCGTTGGCGCACTTGGGCGTGTCCGAAAACCGATGATGGCAAACTCGACTTAAAACAAGTGCGTTCGGGCGATGATTTAACCGATTATGTGAATACGCAGCTTTTCCCTTACCTGAAAGCCTTTGCCAGCAATACCACTGCCGACCCCAAAAGCTTTACCTACAAAATTGGCGCGATTTTTCAGTATCTCGATAACCGCGTGGTGTCGGGGCATACCCTGCGCGAGGTGTTGGATATTATCGACACGCTCAACTTCCAGTCGGAAAGCGACTTATTCGAGTTGTCATTGGTGTACGAAGGCTTATTGCAAAACATGGGCGATGCGGGCGGTTATGCAGGCGAGTTTTACACCCCACGTGCGGTGGTGCGTGCCATGGTGCAGGTGCTTAATCCACAAGCAGGGCAAACGATTTACGATGCGGCGGCGGGTTCGTGCGGCTTCTTGGTCGAAGCCTTTGAGCATTTGAAAAAGCATAAGGGGCAGTTATCGACCGAGCAATGGCGATTTATTCAGCAAGACACCTTTTTCGGTTACGAAAAAACCTCGCTGGCGTATGTCATGGGCATGATGAACCTGATTTTACACGGTATCGAATCGCCGAACCTGTATCGGGGCAACACGCTAACGCAAAACATCCGCGACATTCAAGAAAAAGACCGTTACGACATTATCCTAGCCAACCCACCTTTTGGCGGCAAAGAAAAAGATCAGATTCAACAAAACTTTCCCATCAGTAGTAACGCAACTGAATTGCTGTTTTTGCAGCACTTTATGAAAACGCTCAAACTGGGCGGTAAAGCGGCGATTGTTGTCCCCGAAGGCGTGTTGTTCCAAACCAATAACGCCTTTAAGCAAGTGAAACAGCAGTTATTAGAAAACTTTAACCTGCACACCATTTTGAGCCTACCAGCGGGGGTGTTTTTACCTTATTCGGGTGTGAAAACCAATGTGTTGTTTTTCGAGCGCACTGGCGGCACAACGGATGTCTGGTTTTACGAATGCGAACCCGCACAGAAACTGACCAAGAACAAACCGATTAAAGACGAACACTTGCAAGAGTTTGTCGAGTTGTTTGCCACCCGTCCGACCACGCCTAATTCGTGGCTGGTGTCGGTAGAGAAACTCAAAACTGACTATGATTTATCGGCAAAAAATCCAGCCAAACAACAAACCGCACAGCACCTCGCCCCCAGTGATTTGTTGGCACAACTGCGCATCAAAGAAGCCAAGGTATCCAGTTTGCTTGACGAAATAGAAGGCTTACTGGCGGAGTCGGGGGAATGAGTCAGGACTTATATGATCTGCCAGCGGGGTGGGAGTGGAAGAGTATTTTAGATGTTGCAAAAATTGGGGTTGCCAAGGGATTTATTCCCTCCATCAATGAGAATAGTCAAGTGGCTTTCATTGGTATGTCTGATATTGATGAATATACAGGGTTAAACAGTAGTCATGTTATGCGTGATTATAGTGAAGTAAAAACAGGGTATACAAAATTTCAAAAAAACTCTGTTTTAGTAGCAAAGATAACGCCTTGCACTGAAAATAATAAAACAGCATTGATTAATTCAGTAGATGGTTTTGCAACTACAGAGGTGTTTCCAGTGCATCCAAGTAGTATGCTTTCCCCTAAATATTTGCTTTATTTTTTTCGTTCTCAAAGCATTCGAGAAGTTTTAATTTCAAAAATGGAAGGTGCTACTGGTCGGCAACGAGTTCCACTAAAAGTGATGCAAAATATTAGCATCCCCCTCCCACCCCTAGCCGAACAAACCCGCATTGTCGAAAAACTCGATGCCGTGCTTTCTCGCATCGACACAGCCATCGATGAGTTACAGCAAAGCCTTGCACTGGTAGATGCTTTTTACAAATCATCATTAAAAGTAAAAACCAATGATGTTGAAGAGAAATGGAATCGTTATTCTTTGAATGAACTAGGATATTTTAGTGGCGGAGGTACACCATCCAAAAGTCGTTCCGATTATTGGGATGGTGAAATTTTATGGATTACGCCTAAAGATATGAAAAGCTGGAAACTGTCTGATTCAGAAATGAAAATTACGGAGATTGGGCTTAAAGAGTCTTCTGCAAAACTGTTACCGAAAAACTCAGTGCTAATCGTTGCGCGAAGCGGTATTTTACAACACACCCTGCCAGTAGCCATCAACACTGTTGAAGCAACGGTAAATCAAGATATTAAGGTTTTTATTCCTAACGATAAGATTATGCCAGAGTATGTTCAATATATGCTTAAAGGACATGAAGCATTCATTTTGAGCCAACTGGTTAAAGGCGGCGTAACGGTAGAAAGCTTGAAATATAGCGAGTTTCAAGAATATCCTTTTCCTGTACCTGATCTGAAAGCACAAATACAAATTGTGGGTGAGCTTAACGCCCTCAACGACAAAATCACTCAACTCAAAACCGAAATCACCGCCAAAATCGACCTGTTTAACCAACTCAAAGCGTCTGTATTAGATGGGGCGTTTAGGGGGGAGGTGTGAAGATGGCAAAATACACAGTTACTCGTTACAATTTCGTTTACGCTCACTTGACCAGCAACTAAGGTAAAACCTATGAACATCATCCAGTTTCGTATGACCAACATAGGGCGCTTTAAGTCGCTTGAATTGCCGCTGTGGTCAGTACAGTATCCTAGTAATATCCGTGTGTTTGTTGGGAATAATGGCTCTGGTAAAACGTCGATGCTTAAATCTTTAGCAACGGCATTGAGCTGGTACGTTGCGCGCTTGCGTAGCGAGTCTGGTATGGGTAATCCTATTCCTGAACAAGTCATTAAAAATGGCTCTGGTGAAGCGGTTTTAGACATTGAAGTGCATGATGTCTTGCCTAGTGATATGAATAACCGCTCATTACATCACTGGACACTGGTTAAGTCTAAAACAGGTAAAAAAACGGAAAAGACATCACAACTGACAGGTGTTACCGAATTAGCCAAAGCCTATCGACAAGCCTTAACCCATGATGAACACACGGCTTTACCACTGGTTGCCTTTTACCCTGTCGAGAGAGTGGTTTTAGACATTCCGCTTAAAATCAAGGAAAAGCACAGTTTTAGCCAAGTGGATGGTTACGAAAACTCATTAACGCAGGGTGTCGATTTTCGTCGTTTCTTTGAATGGTTTCGTGAGCGAGAAGATGCTGAAAATGAGCAAAGCATTCCCGATGCTGTTTTTGAACAATTGGCATTATTATCAGAAAAAGAAAACGGACTTTGGCAAGAATTAAAAAAACTACAAGCCTCGTCAAGAGATAGACAATTGACGGCTGTTCGTTCCGCAATTCAAACCTTTATGCCCGAATTTAGTCATTTACGCGTTAAGCGTAAGCCGCGGTTGCACATGGCGATTGATAAAGCGGGAGAAACGCTGAACGTAGAACAATTATCGCAGGGTGAAAAATCACTGATGGCGTTAGTTGGTGATATTGCGCGTCGTTTGGCGATGATGAATCCCGCATTAGATAATCCATTACAAGGTAGCGGCATAGTATTGATTGATGAAGTCGATATGCACCTACACCCGACATGGCAAAAAAGTATCGTGCAACGCTTACGAACCACTTTTCCGAATGTGCAATTTATTCTCACCACTCATTCCTCTTTAGTCTTGTCCCAACTACAAACGGGCGAAGCCTACCGTATTGGTTGTGATGCCAAGGGTCATGGGTGCTTAGAATCGATTGAAAATCCGAATAAAGCCGCTTTGGTTGATATGTTAAAAGACGTGTTCGATGTTGACCTAAATGCCATGAAGCGCGCACAAATGTCGGGCATTGAGCAGCAACAAGCCAAGGCCGATTTATTGGCGCTTATCCGAGAAGTGAGTGCCGCATGACGCAACACTACTTGTTGGATACAAACTTGATTGTGGCGCTTTTTGATGAAGACGGAACAACATCTATTGAAAAAAGAGAAGCAGCAAAACAACAGCTTGAAGCGTTACTATCTGACCCAGATGCCGCTTTGGCAATTTCACCGTTAATTCGTTATGAAGTTTTACGTGGCATTGGTTGGCGGGATTCCGCAAGGCTGTCACGACTGATGGATGTGCTCAATCGTTTTGAAGAGTTCGATATTGGTAAAGAGGTTTCGATGCTGGCAGCAGACTTGTATCGTTTCGATGTCTTTCAAAACAAGCAAGCAGGGCAACAACGCAATTTAGAAAAAAGAAAGTTTGATGTATTTCACTTTGCCACAGCGCAAGTTAATCAACTCTCTTTGGCTTCAGAAGACTCTGATGTTGCCAAAATACGGCGATTGTATGAAGCTTATGTGGAAGCTCAAGCCGTTTGAATCAGACTAAACGATGGTCAGTTCTGAATAAAAACAAACCCCAGCCTTAGCTGGGGTTCATCTTAGCCAATCAATCAGCGATTAGCCTTTTAATACTTCCTTTAGCGCCGCTAGGCAGAATAAGACCTTTTCAGGCTTGCAGCTCTGGCCCATTAGTCCAATACGCCACACTTTGCCGGCTAAGGCACCTAAGCCTGCGCCAATTTCAAGATTATATTCGTTCAATAAGCGACTACGTACCGTCGCATCATCGATCCCTTCAGGAATCCACACGCTGTTCAGTTGTGGTAGGCGGTCAGCTTCATTGACGACAAAACCCATGCCCATGCTCTCAATGCCAGCTTTCAGTAGCTCGTGGTTACGAGCATGACGCGCCCAAGCCGCTTCTAAGCCTTCTTCCATTAACATCACCAGCGATTCGTGCAGGGCATAAAGCGCGTTCACAGGGGCGGTGTGGTGGTAAGCGCGTTTCTGACCTGAACCCCAGTAAACCATGACTAAATTCAAATCCATGAACCAGCTAGGTACTTTGGTTTTGCGGTTACGTACTTTTTCTAAAGCGCGTTCGCTAAAGCTGACAGGCGACAAGCCAGGTACGCAAGACAAGCATTTTTGTGTGCCAGAATAAATGGCATCAATGCCCCAATCATCAACGCGCAGTTCTACGCCTGCTAACGAGGTAACAGCATCAACGATGGTTAAGCAGTTGTGCTTACGCGCGATTTCACAGAGTGTTTTAGCATCAGAACGCGCACCCGTTGAGGTTTCCGCATGGACAAACGCCAAAATTTTCGCATCAGGGTTAGCTTGTAAGGCTGCTTCAACTTTATCCACCGAAACCGCACTACCCCAAGCGTCTTCGACCACCACCGCTGTACCACCGAAACGCTCGATGTTTTCTTTCATGCGACCGCCGAACACCCCATTGATACACACCACCACCTTGTCACTAGGTTCAACCAAGTTAACGAAACAGGTTTCCATACCCGCAGAGCCTGGCGCAGAAACGGGCATGGTCATTTCGTTATTGGTTTGGAAAGCGTACTTCAACATCACCTTAATTTCATCCATCATGCGGATGAATTCGGGGTCTAAGTGACCAATGGTCGGACGCGACATAGCCGCTAACACGCGAGGGTGAATGTCGGAAGGACCAGGTCCCATGAGGGTGCGAATCGGTGGGTTGAATGAGTTCATGCGGTGCTTACCTTGTAAATTCTATAAATTTGGATAAAAATTGATTCAAGTCAACTATAATGCTTGAAATATTATGGCACTCAAGGGTTTTAAATGGAAGTGATTAAAGCACTGAAACAGGTACTTTCTGCTGACAGTTTACTGACCAGCGATGAAGCTTGTCGTCCCTTTGAGTGCGATGCTCTGTCGGCCTACCGAGAGCGTCCCTTGGCCGTTGCCTTACCCAGCGATGTTGAGCAGGTGAAAGCGGTACTGCGCATTTGTAAACAGCATCAAGTGCCAGTGATTACGCGCGGTTCGGGTACGGGCTTGGCGGGCGGTAGTTTGCCGCTAAAAGATGGTATTGTGCTAGGCTTGTCTAAATTGAATAAGATTCTCAAAATTGACCCGCTTCAGCGTGTCGCCATTGTGCAACCTGGGGTGCGTAATATTGTTGTCAGTGAAGCGGTGGCTGATTATGGTCTTTATTATGCGCCCGATCCTTCGTCGCAGATTGCTTGTTCCATTGGCGGTAATGTTGCGGAAAATTCGGGCGGCGTGCATTGCCTAAAATATGGGCTAACGGTACATAACGTCACTTCCATTAAAATTGTCGATATGGATGGCACTGAATCGGTTTTCGATGAAAAAGACGATGGCATTGATCTGTTGGCGCTGATGAATGGCTCGGAAGGCTTATTGGGCGTGATTGTCGAAATCAAATTAAAGCTGTTACCTAAGCCCGAAGCAGCGCAAGTGGTAATGGCGGCCTTCCATTCGGTGGGAGCTTGTGCCGATGCGGTCACGCGGGTGTTAGAGCAGGGGATTATTCCCGCAGGCTTAGAAATGATGGACAAGTTTTCCATTATGGCAGCGGAAGCTTTTGCCAAGGTGGGTTACCCGACCGAGGCGGAAGCCTTATTGTTGTGCGAAGTCGATGGAAGTCACGATCAGGTGCAAGTCGATGCCAAGCGCGTGGCGGATATTTTAACGCAGGCGGGTGCTTACCAAATTCAACTGTCACAGAACGAAGCTCAGCGCATTGCCTTATGGAAAGGGCGTAAAAATGCCTTTCCCGCAGTCGGGCGTTTTTCACCCGATTATTACTGTATGGATGGCACCATTCCGCGCAGTCAATTGGCTTATGTATTGGAAGAAATTGGTCGTTTGTCGGATAAATATGGGCTGAAAGTAGCGAATGTGTTTCATGCGGGTGATGGTAATTTGCACCCCCTCATTATGTACGACGCCAATAAACCCGGTGAATTAGCGACTACAGAAGCTTTTGGTGGTGAAATTTTGAAGTTGTGCGTCGATGTTGGCGGAACCATTACGGGTGAACATGGTGTGGGCGTGGAAAAGCTGAATGCCATGTGTCATCAATACCACACGCCAGAATTGGAAATTTTCCACGGTATTAAAGCGGTGTTTGATGATACGGGCTTGTTGAACCCTGGTAAAGCTGTGCCGACCTTGCACCGTTGCGCCGAGTTGGGGCATATGCACGTGCATCATGGCCAGTTAGCTCACCCGCATTTGGAGCGTTTTTAATGCCACATCAAAAAAATCCTGATAATCAAGTGATGCAATGGTGTGATCAAATCAAACAAGCCGCTTTGGATGGGCAGATTGTTCAAATTGGTGGTCACCATTCCAAAGTATTACGCGATACCTCGGCACAATCCTTGAACACGGCACACTATGAAGGCATTGTGAGTTACGAACCCGCTGAACTGGTGATTACCGTTAAAGCGGGCACTAAGTTGAGTGAATTGAAAGCGGTGTTGGCACAACACAATCAAATGCTGGGTTTCGAGCCGCCTGATTACGGTGATTCAACGATTGGTGGCACTTATGCTTGTGCGCTGACAGGACCCTCTCGTCCTTTTCGCGGTAGCTTACGCGACTTTGTACTGGGTACCAAACTGATTGATGGTCAGGGACGCTACTTGAGTTTTGGCGGTCGCATGATTAAAAATGTCGCCGGTTATGATGTGTCGCGACTACTGGTGGGGTCTAAAGGATCGATGGCGCTGGTGACTGAGATGAGTTTGCGCGTGATTCCGCTGATGCAAGAGCGCAGTTACCAAATGGAAATGTCGGAAAACGAAGCCATTTTATTGATGAATCAAATGGCAGCCACGTCTTTACCCTTGTCGGCAGCGGCTTACTACCAAGGTAAGTTTATTTATCGTGTTGCGGGTGCGCATCCCTTGCAAACCAATCGGGTGGGCGTGACAGAAATCGACAACGATATTTGGGTGAGGCTGAATCCCTTCCGTCCGCAGCTCCCACCCGACGTTAAATTGTGGCGTTTGGATGTGGAAAGCACCACGCCCGCCATTGAAAATACCATTGCGGTCGGTTCTTGCGGTATGCGTCGCTGGGTGGCAAGTAAAGAGAAACCGAAACATCCTCACACCACCTTATGGCAAGCTTATTTTGCCCCTCGTCATAATGATGCGCCACGTGTAGCCCATCTGAAAAAGGGTTTGCGCGATGTGTTTGACCCCCATCATATTTTCAAACAAATGTAGCCTAACGAACACCAACACCTATGCAAACGCAACTTCAGCCCGAATGGCTTGACACACCCGACGGTCAAACCGCCGACACCATCTTACGCAATTGCGTGCATTGTGGTTTTTGTTTGTCGGCCTGTCCGACCTATGGTTTATTGGGAGATGAGTTGGATTCACCACGCGGACGTATTTATCTCATTAAAAGCCTGTTGGAAGGCAATGATGTTTCACATGAATCCTTGTCGCATCTCGATAGCTGTCTTACCTGTCGCTCTTGTGAAACCACCTGTCCGTCGGGCGTTGAGTACGGGAATTTGCTCGATATCGGTCGTCATGCCATGGAACAACAGGTGTCTCGTCCGCTCTGGCAGCGTCTCATGCGTTGGGGCGTGCGTAAAAGCTTAACCACGCCTTGGTTTTTTAATTTGGTCGTCAGCGTCATGCCGTTTTTACGCCATTCGCAGGCGTTGGCTTACTCAGTCAACGAACTGGCGTTACAGCAACAACTGGCCGATAGGGCGGATGTACTGAAATCGAGTGTGCTACTGCTCAAAGGCTGTGTTCAGCCAGCCTTAGCGCCCAATATTAACCAAGCCAGTATTAAGGTGCTGAATAAACTCGGTTGGCATGTCATCGAAACGGTACAAAGCCAATGTTGTGGTGCGCTCAATCAGCACTTATCTGCTCACGATGAAGCACTGGCTCAAGTTAAAGCCAATATCGATGCTTGGACTCCTTATCTGCAACAGGGCGTCAAAGCCATTATTTCCACTGCCAGTGGCTGTGGTGTGATGCTGAAAGACTATGGTCACTTATTGCGTGCCGATGCCGATTATGCTGAAAAAGCGCGTGCGGTTTCTGAAGCCAGTGTCGATATTTCCGAGTTTTTACTGACACAAGACCTGTCGAAGTTTACCCATTTCGATAACCAGACCATTACCTTCCATTCACCTTGTACGTTACAGCACGGACAGAAACTGCAAGGCGTGGTCGAGCAAGCCTTGCGCAAACTGGGTTATCGAGTAAACTCGGTTAAAGATGCGCATTTATGTTGTGGTTCGGCAGGGACTTATTCGATTTTTCAGCCACACATTGCGCGACAACTGCGCGACAATAAGCTAGAAAATCTGTTAGAACACAAAACCCATATCATTGTCACGGCTAATATTGGTTGTTTAATGCATTTACAGAAGGGGACGAAGGTGCCAGTAAAGCATTGGATTGAGATTTTGTAAAAACCCTTAAGAGGATGTGTGAAAACTACTCCGAGCCGCTTATATTGCGTTAAAAATGTACGTAAAACGTATTTACTCCGTGTAAACTTGCCTTTTTCCGTGCATTTTTGCCTTATCTAAGCGACTCTCATCACGTTTTCAAGCATCCTCTTAGCTGCCATTTTGCGTTGTAGCGCTACCATTCTAAGGAAAGAAATTATGTCAGACATTATGATTGCTCAAGCAGCGAAGATGAAACCGATTATTCAATTGGCACAGGAAACCTTTGCCATTCCTGCCGAGCAGCTTGATCCTTATGGACATTACAAAGCCAAAATTTCCTTAGATTACGTCAGTTCTTTATCGCACAAACAGCAAGAAGGCAAGCTTATTCTGGTCACTGCCATTAGCCCAACGCCTGCGGGTGAAGGCAAAACCACCACCACGGTGGGCTTAGGTGATGCACTGAATCGCGTCGGTAAGACAAAAGGCAAAAAAGCGATTATTTGTTTGCGTGAGCCGTCGTTAGGACCTTGTTTCGGTATTAAGGGCGGTGCTGCGGGTGGTGGTTACGCGCAAGTGGTGCCGATGGAAGATATCAACTTGCATTTTACGGGCGATTTCCATGCTATTGGCGTGGCGCACAACCTGTTATCCGCGATGATTGATAACCATATTCATCACGGTAACGCACTGGATATTGATACGCGTCGCATTCGTTGGAAGCGGGTGATGGATATGAATGATCGCGCTTTGCGTGATATTACCGTCGGTATGGGCGGACCTGCCAATGGTTATGTGCGTGAAGATGGCTTTGATATTGTCGTGGCTTCGGAAGTGATGGCGATTTTGTGTTTAGCCACCAACCGCGCCGACTTAAAAGAGCGTTTGGGGCGCATCATCATTGGCTACAAAAAAGACGGCATTACCCCTGTTTATGCCGCTGATTTGAAAGCACATGGTGCGATGGCAACGTTACTAAAAGATGCTTTCAAGCCCAATTTAGTACAGACGCTGGAGAACAATTTAGCCATTGTGCATGGCGGACCTTTTGCCAATATTGCGCATGGCTGTAATTCCGTCATTGCCACTAAAACCGCCTTAAAATTAGCCGATTATGCGGTAACTGAAGCTGGCTTTGGAGCGGATTTAGGCGCGGAAAAGTTCTTTAATATCAAATGCCGTACCACGGGATTAAAGCCTTCAGCGGTGGTATTAGTGGCAACGGTACGTGCGCTTAAGTTTCATGGTGGTGTTGATAAAATGCACCTTAATCAAGAAAACTTGGCGGCGCTTGACAAAGGTTTTGCCAATTTAGAACGACATTTAACCAATTTGCAACAGCAGTTTGGTCAACCTGTAGTGGTTTCGATTAACCATTTTACCTTTGATACCGATGCTGAAATCGAGTTACTTCAGCTTAAGTGTGCTGACTTGGGTGCTGATTGCGTGGTTTCGCGTCACTGGGCGGAAGGCAGTGCTGGCGCAGAAGTCTTAGCAGAAAAAATCATGGCGATTGTTGATCAACGAGAGGCTCAGGTGAACTTTACTTATGATGATCAAACGCCGTTATGGCATAAAATGGAAGCGGTTGCGACTAAGCTTTATGGAGCAAAAGAAATCGTCGCCTCAGCTAAAGTGAAAAAAGATATTGAGCAACTGCAAGCCAATTATGGACATTTACCCATTTGTATGGCAAAAACGCAGATGTCCTTTAGTACCGATCCTGCGTTGAAAGGCGCGCCCAGTGGTCACGTGGTCGAAATCAGCGATGTGAAATTGCAAAATGGTGCCGGTTTTATTGTTGCCATTGCTGGCAATATGATGACCATGCCAGGTTTACCAGCACGTCCAACGGCTGAAATTATCGATATTGATGATGACGGCGTGGTTACGGGATTATTCTGATAGAGCAGTTCAATCTTGTTATTAAAAAGCCCTCGTTAGAAGGCTTTATTGTGGGTATGGTTTAACGATATTGGCGCAAATACCACCATTCAAAGGCTTGCTTTGCCCAGTGCAACAGTCGGCAAGGAATCATGAAGTTACGTTTTTCATCACGGCGTTTGCCTGTTGGAATCCAAATCAGACTGGGGTAGTAGATTAGCTCTTTAGTTGGACTAATCAGGGTAATTTTGGTATCGGGACATTGAGCGCGGACGCGTTGCACGGCGGTTAGGGCGGCAAAGCCGCTACCCATAACCAAGAGGTTCATGATGGGTCTTTCTCTGGTCATCAATTTTCTAATGCAAAATCATAATGATGAGTGATTAACAAAACTATCAACACCAGCAGATGAATCGTCCGATTTAATTAGAGCAGGGTGCTGGCTTCAGGCGTAAAAACCAATGAACCCTGATTACGATGGCTTTGCATTAACTCGTACAAGCGGTTCAAGGTGGTATCGGGGTGATCCTTGACGCAATCTACTAACATGGTCACGGCTTGTGCTGGCACAGCTGTTCGATCGGCACTTTCTTTGAAATGGATTGACGCCAACTGATTGTGTACCCGCTTGATGAGACTCTGTACAGGAGCATCAGGTTTCATTACCATTGTTAGTACAAACTCATCGCTATCCAAACGCCAAGCATGAGCGCCTTCACCCAAAGAGACCAAAATTTTGGCATAACCTCTTAATAAGCTATCGCCACGGTGATGTCCATAACGCTTGTTGTATTCACTAAAGTGATCTATGTCGATTAGGGCGACAAAAATGTTTTTTCCCGAGGTGGGATTACGTTTAACGATCACGGGTAGAAATTCTTTTAAATGCGTTTCGTTATGCAAGCGTGTGAGCAAATCGGTCATGGTGTGTTTTTTATGTTCGATGAGACGCGCGCGCGTCGCTTCAACACGCTGTTTACCATCTTTCACTTCGTGTGAGAGCAGTCGATTCGCTTTTTTAAGATGCGCAGAAATCAGCGGTGCTTTTTCTGGATAGCTTTCTAGCGCTTGTGCCAGTTCAAAATGAGAATCGACATGCTTACTGACATTATCGGTCATTTCGCCAATCGCATTCATGAGTTTCTGTTCAACGCCAGCAATGGTGCGCTCTTGCTGTTTGAAAAAGCGTTCGGTTAAGCGAACGCCTAAAATATCCGACCAAGTTTCTTGATTATTCAGCATGTTATCGATAAAAGTGGTAAATTCAGGATGTTCACCCAAGGCGTATTCATAGAATAAATGATAATTCACGGGGTTAGGATTGGCGTTGATTTCACTCATCAGCTGCAGTGCTTGTTTGTGGGCAACCAGCATTTGTTCGGGTTTTTGTAGGTAAGCAAGACGCATGATGATCTCCGAGCTAAACGGGCGTTTTGGCAATGAGCATAGATAACAGATTCATACGAATGAGCGATTTAATCTCATCGGAAAGATAAAGTACGTCCAATGCGGTTTCACGTACTTGCTCAACTTCAGTTGCTTGGTAGTTTTCAGCATTAATTTCACCCACCATCACTTCCGCTAATAAGCCAATCGCAACTAACAAACGCACGCGCTCATTACTAAATTGTGCCACTTGTGCGCAGTTATGGTGTTCTTGAATGGCCAGTAGCATATCACCTTCACCCGCACCACTGCCAAAGCCCCATTGTCGTGCAGCCACCACGCCCAAATAATCATGGCGTATGTGCAATTCTTGCACTTCGAGTACAGGACCACTGGCAGGAAAAGACAGCAAGTGATACCAATAACGATCGTACTTTTCTTGTAATGCATTGGCAACACCAATTGCGCCTGCATCGCGGAAAAGTCCAAATAAGTAAGCGTCGCTAATATCAACGCCTTGCACATAGCCCGCTATTTCGGCACAAGCAACGGCGACATCAAAGCTGTGATCGATGATGGAACGAAACAAACTAGATTGAGCAGGAATGGCGCGAATGGCAGCCGCCACCGCTAGGCGATAGGTTTTTGGATGCCGACCAAATTGATGACATGACCAATGGTTTTAATATCAACGCTGGCGCTGAGGTGACGTAAAAATGTGGGCGATTTAACAATGGCTAAAATCTCACCTGTAATCACATTATTGGATTCAATAATCTCGGCAAACTTGCGCGCATTGGGGTAGCGAGAACTGGCTTCTTTTTCAAGCAAGACAATCACATCGGGCATGTCGGGCACTTTAAACGCACTGACACCGCCCACGTGCTTTAGGCTTTACATAATCGCCTCTTTGCGCAAAGGAATGGCAATTCCCTTGGGCGGATGCGAATTTTCTGCGTGTTGTTTGGTGGCTTGGTGAAGCTTCATAATAAACCTAAGTGAACATAGCGTCGTTGCAATTCGCACTGTTTTCATTATATCGACCGCTGTGCCGAAATGCACAGTGCTTTTGGTTCGAGATTGACTTTAATTTAGCAAATAATACAAAACGCCCCGAATGTCGGGGCGTTGGCTAATGAACCAGTTTCTAGCAGGTGGTATTATTTCACCAGCTTAAAGTCGAGCACTTGCATGTTCATAATTAGGCCAGCATCTTGAATGGGTAACACCACCGCATCAACATCCGAGTCATTATGGTGCGAATGCCACCAACCTGGTGGGGTAATGAAGGTCGATCCAGGCGTCCACATGGCTTTAATCGGATTGATGATATTGCCGTTTTCATCCAACTCTTTACCAATCATGGTGTAGGTATTAGGACCTGCGCTAACGCAATGGTCAATGGCAATGGAATTGTGACGATGGGGTTTTTGCGTAATGCCCGCTGGCAATACATTGTACAAAGACCAAAGCGTATGGGTCAGCGTCATGGTTTTGGGGAAGTTAGGATTCGATAACAACACACCCAAACGGTTACGTTTGGTGGCATTGGTATCGGCACGCTCGTTGGCAATGGCTTCGGCTAAGCGTTCTTTCGTATAAAGTACCGGTGTGAAACGGGCACTGGTGGGTGCGACACCTAAGTAAGATAACAAAGGCGCATCATTGACCCAGAATAAAGCCGCATCTTCACTGGCAAAGTGTTCCGCCGATTGAGTGGCTGGTAGGGTAAATAGGTCGCCTGCTTTCCATAAAATATTACCCTGATCGACTTGGGTATTGCCACGACCACGAATGACAAAAAACATTTGTGAAGCGGCCACGAAATCGGTTGCAATCGATTCGTTAGCATTGACACGCAAATAACCTGCGTAGAGGTTAGGCGTCGTGGCTGGGTATTCGGTTTCTAAATTACTGGATAGGTCGAATGGAATAACACGCGTTTCACCGTTTGCCCACATATCGCTTAAAAAAGCATCGACATCAATCTTAGGCATTTTCGGATTAACAGCCGACAAGTATTCCTTAAACTGTGCTTGTGCTTCCCAAGACTGAGTCATGGTGTATTCATTGTTGGCGGTCATTGCTGAGGCTCCTTATTGGTCATTAGGCCTTCTGTTAGCCTTGCACCACAAATAGGCAGACGGAGGCGATAGGCGTTACGAGCTACAACAACACAGTCAAAAATATCTCTAGGAATGGTTGTGAAATGCCCGCAATGTGAAAAATGTTAGTTTTATGATGAAATTTTAACCTGTTGTTCTAGTGAATTCAACCAACTATGGCAAAACGACCTTATTCGAGTACCTGTCCTAAACGCGCCACTAATTGGCTATTTTCACGGTAATCCACAGGGCAATCAATGACGGTGACACCCGAATGTTGAAGTGCCTGTTGTAATGCGGGCAATAAAGCTTCGGCCGATTCGATGCGAACACCCACCGCACCAAAAGACTCCGCTAATTTAACGAAGTCAGGATTGTTAAATTCAACAAAAGCACTGCGTCCAAACTCGCGTTCTTGTTTCCAGCGAATTAAGCCATAGCCTGAATCATTCCAAATGAGTACCACCAAGGATAAGCCGAGCCGCACTGCCGTTTCCAGCTCTTGCACATTCATTAAAAAGCCCGCATCTCCCGTCACGGCAACGGCGGCTTTTTCCGGGTAGGCGAGTTTGGCTGCAATCACTCCTGGTAGTGCAATACCCATACTGGCAAAGCCATTAGAGATAATACAGGTATTGGAAACTTCGCAGCGGAACATGCGCGCCATCCACATTTTGTGTGCGCCGACATCACATACCGCTATGTCATCGAGCGTCATCGCAGTGCGTAGATCCCAAATAATTTTTTGCGGTTTTAACGGCCAATCGGTCGATTTGGCGTGTTGCTTCATTTCGTGAATGAGTGAGTGACGCAAATTACGGTAGGGTGTTAGGTCGCGTTTGGGAACGCTGGCTTGCCAACCAACTTCACCACGGTGGGTATTGGTCATCAGTTCTAGGTTGCGATAAATATCACCCAGAATCTCGACACTGGGAATATAGGCATCATCGACTTCAGCAGGTTGGCTGTCGATGTGAATGATGGTTCTGTCTCGACTGGCATGCCAAACGCGCGGATGATATTCGGCCATATCAAAGCCAATACAAATAATGACATCCGCGAGTTCAAAACCACAATTTTGGTAATCGCCCGATTGCAATCCTGCTGTGCCAATAGCCAGTTCGTGTTTGAAAGAAATCACGCCTTTTGCCATAAAGGTATTTACAACGGGCAGATGAAAAGTTTCGGCAAAAGCCAGTAGCTTGGCTTCAGCACGAGCACGAACAATACCATTACCAGCTAAGATTAAGGGGTGTTTGGCTTGTTTAATTAGTGCCAGCGCTTGATCGCGCACTTCGGGATGCGCACCCGAACGTAAGGGCTCGGATATGGGAAGTGGTTGAGCGTGGGTAGTCATTTTAGCGACGTTTTCGGGAAAGTCGATAAAGCAAGCGCCTGGTTTTTCACTTTGCGCTTGCTTAAAGGCTTTACGAATGACTTCGGGGGTGGTTTCTGGCTCTAAAATTTGTGCTGAATATTTGCTGATGGGTCTGAACATGCTCACTAAGTCCACCACCTGATGCGACTCTTTGTGCATACGGCTGGTCGCCGCTTGTCCCGCGATGGCAACCACGGGTGCTCGATCCATATTGGCATCGGCGACACCCGTAATCAGGTTGGTTGCGCCTGGGCCAAGGGTGGACATACAGACCCCCGCTTTACCCGTTAAGCGTCCATACACATCGGCCATAAAGGCTGCCCCTTGTTCGTGGCGTGTGCAAACAAATTGAATCGATGAATCGAGTAGCGCATCCATGACATTCAGGTTTTCTTCACCTGGAATACCGAAAATATACTCGACCTGTTCAGCTTCTAAGCAACGAACCATTAAATGGGCAGCATTGATGGTCATTTTTGGCTCAGCTCCTCAATCAACGCAAATAATCTGGTGTGATTGCCCGCCATGGGTAAGTCGGTGACATAGTGTCCATTAATGACAAAGGTGGGTACGGCTTCAAGCTGATATTGTCCCGACAGTTTCGCAGCACGGGCGACATCGGCAGTGTTGGCATCGCTATCATAGGCTTTTAAGAAAGCTGATTTATTGAAAGATTTATCCTTAGCAGCCAATAAATCAGCCACTTCTTCTTGGTTTTTGGGGCGTGCTTTGTCTTGTAAAAATAGTTCAAACACTTTGGGGTGTAATGAAAGTTGATTACTGGCTTTCAAGGCAAAGTGAATGCGCGCCAGTGTTGCCCAAGCGGGCGATTGAAACACCGCAGGTATGGCTTCAAACTGAATGTGTTTGGGTTTATTGGCCAGCCATTCTTTTAAGGGTTTTTCCATTTCTTGACAGTGTGAGCAACCATAAAAGAAAAACTCCTGTACCGTCCCTTTAGCCACTAAGGCGCGTGCATTGTCAGGCAGTTTTTTATAGTGAATACCTTCTTCAAAGGCGTAGGGCGCAGCTTGAGCGGATAATGATGCGGTTGCTAAGAAGCCAACGCTGATGAAACTAAGGAAATGACGACGATTCATATAAAGAACTCCTTAAACGAAGATCGTTTGAAGTACCCTCTCTCAATATTGAGAGAGGGGTAGATGACGAGATTGAGGATGTTACAGACTACCGTAAGAATGGAGTCCAGATAAGAACATATTGACACCCAAGAAAGCAAAAGTGGTGATGAGTAAACCGATGATCGACCACCAAGCCATGGGTGCGCCACCCCAGCCTTTCGACATACGGAAGTGTAACCAAGCCGCGTAGTTCAACCAGACGATAAGCGCCCAAGTTTCTTTCGGATCCCAGCTCCAGTAACCGCCCCAAGCTTCTGCCGCCCACATAGCGCCAAGAATGGTAGCAATGGTGAAGAAGGCGAAACCGAAGGCGATGGCTTTGTACATCACATCTTCCATAGTAGCCAGTGTCGGTAAGCGCGTTAACCAAGGGTTGTTGCTATCACCGCGTTGTTCAATGCGATGACGCCATAGGTAGGGAATGGCAATCATGGCAGCTAAGGCAAAGGTACCGTAGCCAATGAAGTTGGCTGGCACGTGGATTTTCATCCAATAGCTTTTCAAAGCCGGTACCAGTGGTTGAATTTCCGCTGCATCACGACCAAAGGTGTACCATAAAATAAAGGCGACTGCAGCCGAAATGACCGCTAAGACGAAGCCTCCTAAGGCACGGCTACGGATTTTTTGTTCGTAATAGAGGTAAAGCAGGGCAGTAATAATGGCGAACAAGATGAATACTTCATACAAGTTGCTGACGGGAATATGACCATAGTCAGGATTAATCAGGTAGGACTCGCGCCAACGCACCCCCATGCCCGCTAAACCAAAAGCAACTGCTGACCAAGTTAAGCCTGTTGCGACTTTGCCGGCAAAACTGGAATCGCGCCACAGTGCAAAAAAGTAGGTCACCATAGCGAATACAAACAGTACGTTCATCCACATAATGGCTGATTGGCTAGAGAACAAAAACTTCAAGAAAAAAGCCGTTTCTTGTGCTTGGTAACTATTACCATTGGCAGCATAGCTGGCAATGCCAATCCACGTCATGATGAGTACTGCGGTCATCAGGGTTTGCATGCTTTTCCAGGCTAAGCCGAAAGCGAT
Source organism: uncultured Francisella sp. (assembly GCA_964416645.1). GTDB lineage: Bacteria > Pseudomonadota > Gammaproteobacteria > Thiomicrospirales > Thiomicrospiraceae. The sequence goes on from CAYQEZ010000006.1 coordinate 18,391, forward strand.
GACGCCAATGGCCGTACCAATGAGAATGCCAATTTCATAGGAACGCTCATGCTCATCAAGCAATTCGCCATATTCGTGCCAACCGAGCCAGCTGGCAAAAATGATGAGTAGGCTCCATAAAATACCTCTTACGCTGAGCAGCGATTGAAGTAGAGTGGGCTGTTCTGTGTAGCCTGCAGTCATATTTTATCTCCTTGCATTGCGGCGGGCGCCTGCTGAAGTTGTTGTGTTATTTGATCGAAAAGGGGTTGCAGCATCTTATCATCTTTGCCGTCTTTTCCTGCAAAAATAAATGCAGTGCCGCCATTGGTTTGTGGTTGAATGAATAGCCACAAGCGTTGTGGGCGCACATAAAATAGCAAGAAAGTACCAATCACTAATAGAAGAGAGCCAAAATAAACGACATCTTTTCCGGGCGATTTGGTGATTTGCAGGCCAGAAGCTTCGCGATGATCGACACTGGTGACTTCAAAGAACATGGGAGGACCATAATCTTTTAGTGCATCAATGGCTTCAACACTATCGGCAAAGAAGCGACGTTGTGCTTCAGTCGTTTCACCCTGATTGCCTTCGAGTTCTAAGGTTTTGAGGTAAAGCCCTTGTAGGGCAACGGTCATGATTTCTAAGTATTGGTTAAATACTTGATCACGTTTTTCTGCTTCAGGAACGGCTTGTTCCAGATAGCCTCTGATACCATCAAAACCACGCGCTCTGAACAAATTAATGAGCTGTTGCATAAAGCGTTTTTGTGTTTCCAGTTGTTCTCGTTTAACGGGATCCTTTTCCTGCTCAATGCCAGGATTGAGGATGCTATCTAACGCATGACGATCGTTAACGAGCGCTAAAAAGCGCATAAAACGATTGAGGCTTTGTTGATCATCCAGTGGCAGTAGGAAGAATTGGAAAGCTTCAGCCACATTACGACGGTATTTAGAAACTTGATACCAAGCACCACCTCGTTCAACCGCTAATAAATAGTTTTCATATTCAAGCGCTTGCCCTTGGGCATCGCGCACTTTAAATTGTACGCTAGGGCCGAGATTTTTAACTTTACGACCAGTTTCGTCTGGTTCGGGTAAGTCAATCACATTATTGGTTTTGTAATCATTTAATTCGAGTTTGTAATCACCAATAGGGGTATTCATGTTAATAACTCGGTTAATTTCACCCGCTAATATAGATGGACTGGAGTTGTTGCTGACCATTGGCCAAGCACGCAATTCAACTCGACTGCCGCCGTCACCAAAACTCGATTGATAAATAGCATAGTCCTTATAGTACAAAGGCTTATTAACAAAAATGGTTGTTTTGATTGGCGCTTCTAGATCGGGAGCACTGAGAATAATGTCACTTTCAAAGGATTTGGGCATGCCGGTGTCGTAATGCTCAACACGGAAATCGACAACTTGTACGGTGAAAGGTAGTTTTTGTACCAAGTAGCCTTCCTTAAATGTCAAGAAAACAACATCAGCACTTTTACCTTCAGGGATATTGACTGAACCACGAAAAGAGTTGTTATCCACCGCAATGTTGGCTTTCGGGTTGACATCGGTTAGGGCAATGCTGCGCGTTTCTGCTTGCACCAACCCCATCCATTCTTGTACTTTGAACTTGATATTCGAATCCAGCAAGGCACCAAGACAGATAATCACAATAGCAATATGAGTGAAAAAGTAACCCAAACGATGCCCAGCGCCTTTTTTGGCGGCAATGAGTGTGTCAGATTCTTTTGCTTCTACTTTGATTTTAAAGCCCAGCTTTTTGAATAGCTGTTGTGCTTCATTGCTTACTTGTAGCGAGTTTTCTAGCCGTTCGCCCTGTACCGACAAGCCCATTTTTTGTAATTGAGTGGCATGGGTGTGCTCTTGATAGCTGAGCATGTCTTTAACAAAATGCGCCCAATGACGCCACACACAGGCAGAAATTGACAATAATAGAAAAGCAAGAACGCTTAAGAACCAAATGGCGCTGTAAACATCATAGAGTTCGAGGGTGCGAAAAACATCAAACCAGAAAGGACCGAATTTGATAACATAGCTAGCATAGGCTTCGTTTTGTTTTAGGATAGTACCAATCACGGATGCAATGGCGAGCATCACCAGCAAAACGATGGCTAGGTTCATTGATCCAATAAAGGTCAACACTGGGTGATGCTTGAGTGATCTTTTTTTATCCATAGCCTTGATGTGCCTATATTTTTTATGTGTAAACTTGGGCGAGCTTCTCGCCGAAAATGCACTGATTATAACCCATGCCATATGAATGGCAAGTGATCCACGAGAGCCTTGCATGATACAACATCCCCTTTATCAACGTGCTACTTTCTTAAAAAGTGCGCCTAAACTGGCTCAATGTCCTGAAGATACGGGAGCAGAAGTGGCTTTTGTGGGACGTTCCAATGCAGGCAAATCGAGTAGCTTAAATTGCATTACCCATCAAACAGGGTTGGCGAAAGTATCGAAAACACCGGGTCGCACCCAGCTGATTAATATTTTTACGCTCGATACGCCAGACAGGCGCTTAGTGGACTTGCCGGGTTACGGGTTCGCTAAAGTGCCTATTCCTTTGAAAGAAGAATGGGGTAAGTCGATGGGGGCTTATTTGGAACTGCGTCAATGCTTGAAGGGCATTATCTTGTTGATGGACATTCGTCATCCTTTTATGCCGTTGGACGATCAGTTGTTGCATTGGGCGGTAGCGATTGGTCGTCCGGTGCACGTGTTATTAACCAAAGCCGACAAGTTATCTTTTGGTCAGCAAAAAAATACCTTGCTGGCGGTACGCAAGCAACTAGCAACCTATGGCGGAGAGTTGAGCGTGCAGACTTTTTCCGCGCTGAAAAAAACGGGGTTGGACGAAGTTTGGGCAAAATTAGATGATTGGTTAGCTTGGTCGGATGAGCGGATTCAATAAAATATTTTCCCATCCCCCTTTTTTTTATTTGACCTTGTGCTAAAGTTGCTTAAACTGCGTTGGGCAGTGTTTTTCGCTTGTGAGGAGCATGATTGTGAATCTTTCCAATGTTCGTATTGGTATTGTTGGTTTGGGTTACGTCGGTTTGCCATTGGCAGTCGAGTTCGGTAAAAAGTTTGAAGTGATTGGCTTTGATATTCATCAAGCCCGTATTGATGCACTGAAAGCGGGGCATGACCATACGCTAGAAGTGTCCGATGAAGAGTTAAAAGAAGCTACCAAGCTTTCTTATACCGCCAGCCTAGAAGATATTCGTCCTTGTAATGTGTACATTGTTACCGTGCCAACGCCGATTGATGAGCATAAAGCACCTGATTTTACGCCGCTGATTAAAGCCAGTGAGTCATTAGCCAAAGTGCTCAAGCGTGGCGATGTGGTGATTTACGAGTCGACCGTTTACCCAGGTGCGACGGAAGAGGTTTGTGTTCCCTTATTGGAAAACAGTGGTCTGAAGTTTAATGAAGACTTCTACTGCGGTTACAGCCCAGAGCGCATTAATCCAGGCGACAAACAGCATCGCGTCACCAATATTTTGAAAGTGACTTCTGGTTCTACACCGATCGTTGCTGATTTTGTTGACGCACTTTACCAAAGCATTATTGTTGCTGGCACGCACAAGGCTAGCAGCATGAAAGTGGCCGAAGCAGCGAAAGTGATTGAAAACACCCAGCGCGATGTCAATATTGCCCTGATTAACGAGTTAGCGCTGATTTTCAACAAACTGGGTATTGATACCGAAGAAGTGTTAAAAGCAGCGGGTACCAAATGGAATTTCTTACCTTTCCGCCCAGGTTTGGTTGGAGGACACTGTATTGGTGTTGACCCTTATTACCTCACCTTCAAAGCGCAAGCGGTGGGTTACAATCCAGAAATCATCCTTGCGGGTCGTCGCTTAAACGACAACATGGGTGCTTATGTGGTACAGCAAATCGTTAAAATGATGTTGAAAAAGAAAATCAACGTCATGGGAGCACGTGTGTTAATTTTGGGTTTGACGTTCAAAGAAGATTGTCCTGATGTGCGCAACACGCGCGTAGTCGATATGGTGCAAGAATTAGCGGAATATGAAGCGCAAGTCGATGTATATGATCCTTGGGCGGATAAAGCCGAAGCCAAGCATGAATACGGTATTGACTTGATTGATGCGCCTGAAGCAGGTGCATATGATGCGGTGATTTTAGCGGTCAAGCATCATCAGTTCGTTGAGATGGGTGCAAAAGGTATTCATGCCTTGGGTAAAGACCCGCACGTACTCTTCGATGTGAAGTATGTGTTAGGCAAAGACGAAGTTGATGGTCGTCTGTAATTAAAACCTATTACGCTGACATCTTGCGTTGTTGCTTCGATTCTTGCACTGCGTTATGTACCTTATGTACATGCCTTGTGTCTGCGAATCTTGCGCCTAGCAATTTTGCCAGCTCATCACGGTTTTAGTATGTTTTTGTTGATTGGTTAAAAACGCACCTTCGGGTGCGTTTATTGTGTTAAATGTCGCTAGTGAAACCCCATGAAAATTGAAAAAAACAGCGTGGTGACTTTGCGTTACCAGATTAAAGACCTTGATGATGTACTGATTGACGAAGGAGATGCACTCACCTATTTACACGGGGGTTACGGCATTATTTTCCCTCAGGTCGAGGCAGTGCTAGCAGACAAAGGTGTAGGAGATACGTTTACAGTAACTGTGGAGCCGGAAGATGCTTTTGGTCTTTATCAAGTGGATTTAATGAAAATTGAGCCTCGCCATCTTTTTCCTGAAGAGTTGGCAGAAGGTATGATGTTTGAAGGTACAGCAGAAGGGCGTGAAGGGGCAAGCGTCTATCGCGTTACCGATGTGGGCGAGGATCAGGTCATTGTTGATGGTAATCACCCGTTAGCAGGCGTGGCCTTGGTGTTTAGTGGTGAAGTGCTGGCGGTAAGAGCGGCAAGCGAATCAGAAATTGCGCATAAGCATGTGCATGCTTAAGGAAAGTAAATGAAAGTATTAGTGACTGGGGCGGCGGGTTTTATTGGCTCGCACGTGTCGCATATTTTATGTGATCGCGGTGATACCGTGGTTGGCTTGGATAATCTGAACGATTATTACGATGTGAATTTGAAGCTGGCGCGCTTAGCGCGTTTGGAAGCCAAGCCTAATTTTAGCATCGCCAAAATTGATTTAGCCGACCGCGCTGCGATGGAAGCCTTGTTTGCCAAAGAGAAGTTCGACAAGGTCGTTCACCTTGCCGCACAAGCAGGGGTGCGTTACTCTATCGAAAATCCGCATGTGTATGTCGATAGCAATATTACTGGCTTTTTGCACATTTTGGAAGGCTGTCGTCACCACAATGTCCAGCATTTGGTTTATGCCAGCACCAGTTCCATTTATGGGGCTAACGAGGCAATGCCATTCTCTGAACACAACAGCACTAATCATCCGCTCACGCTTTATGCGGCAACGAAAAAAGCCAATGAATTGATGGCGCACAGCTATTCCAATATTTTCGGCATGCCCACGACGGGCCTACGTTTCTTTACCGTTTATGGTCCTTGGGGACGCCCCGACATGGCGCTGTTCTTGTTTGCCAAAAACATTATCGAAGGCAAGCCGATTAATGTGTTCAATCATGGCAATCATACGCGTGATTTCACCTTTGTAGATGACATTGCCAATGGTGTTGTGGCAGCGATGGATCATAATGCCCAGCCGAATTTGCAGTGGGATGGGTTTAATCCCGATCCAGCGACCAGTAAAGTGCCTTGGCGCGTGTATAACATCGGTAATAATCAGCCAGTGAAATTGATGCGCTATATTGAGGTGTTAGAAGACTGTTTGGGCAAAAAAGCAGAGCTGAATTTGTTGCCGCTGCAGCCGGGTGATGTGCCGGATACCTACGCCAGTGTTGATAATCTCGTGAAAGATGTGGGTTACAAACCTGCCACTCCTGTTGAAGAGGGTGTGCGCCGTTTTGTTGATTGGTATCGCGCTTACTACCATGTTTAATTATTTTTTAGAAGAACAGTAAAAGGAACTCAGTTCATGACAAGCACAACTCAATTAACGCAACGTTTTGCGTTAGCAAATCACCTTCGCTTTGTTGAGCAAGGAGAATTACAAATTGCCGAATTAAGTTCTGATGCGGGTAAGGTGCGCGTTGCGTTACAAGGCGCTCAGGTGTTGGAATGGACACCGACGGGTGAGTCAACGCCCGTTGTTTGGGTGAGTGATGCAGCTGTTTATCAAACGGGTAAAGGTGTGCGCGGTGGCGTTCCTGTCTGTTGGCCTTGGTTTGGAGCTGGAGAAGCGGGTAAGCCAGCGCATGGTTTTGTGCGTACCAAACGATGGTCGGTAGCGGCTAGTGGTGTCAATGAAATCGGCCCTTGGTTACGCTTAACCACCAGTGATGATGACGATTCACGTGCTTTGTGGCATCATCGTTTTAATTTGTCGTTGACGGTGACACTGGGTCAGTCTTTGCATATTGCCTTAACAACCGACAATACGGGTAACAGCGACTTTAGTATCAGCGAAGCACTGCATACCTATTTTGCGATTGGGGATGTCGATAAGGTGCGAGTGACTGGTTTGGATCAGACGCATTATTTGGATAAAGTCCTTGGCATGTCGCGTCATCAGCAGGTGGGCGATGTAACGATTGTTGGCGAGGTAGATCGCGTTTACGTCGATACTACCTCGGAAGTGTCGATTGTCGATATTGCCTTGGCGCGTCGAATTGAAATTCATAAAGCTCATTCTAGTGCCACCGTGGTGTGGAATCCAGGTAGCGAAAAAGAGAAGGGCTTTGCCGATATGTGCGAGGGTGATTACCGCCGTATGTTGTGTGTCGAGTCGGGTACGGCGGGCGGTGATCTGGTCACGATTCCCGCAGGTGAAGCTCATACCTTGAGTGTTGAATATCGTTTGGTGCGTTAAGCGCTCTATTTATTGAGTTAAGTTAGAAAGAAATAAGTAATATGTTGATTCAAAAAACCTTATTAAGCAGCGCCTTAGCTGTTTTGTTGATGAGCACTGCGGTCAATGCGGCCGATGAAAAAACCAAACCTTCGGATACTACCGCCATGGTAACGGTGAATAAAGTGGCGATTTCGCAGGCCACTTTTGCTGATGCCATGCGTGATCAATTGCAACGTGGCGCTAAAGATAGCGAACAGCTCCGCTCAGCGGTGATGGACGAGCTAATTGTGTCTGAAGCCTTGGCACAGCAAGCCACTAAATCTAAAGTAGCCAACAATCCCGACGTTAAACGTGCCTTAGCCAATGCACAACGCGCTATTTTGGCTGAAGCCTATATCATTCAGCAGTTAAAAGATAATCCCATTACCGATGCGCAAATTCGTGCTGAGTATGATCGTCAGATTGCCATGACTATAGAAGGGCGTAATTCGATTGAATACCGCATCGCGCAAATCGTTACTAAAGACGAGTCTTCTGCCAAAGCAGTTATTGCCCGTTTGAATGTGGGAGAAGACTTTAATGCCGTAGCCAAAGCGACCAGCATTGATCCTGAAGTGGCACGTAGTGGTGCAGAATTGCCTTGGTCACTCCCAGATCAGCTGATTCCTCCTTTAGGGGATAAGGTTGTTGGGCTAGCCAAGGGTACTGTCAGTGAGCCAGTAGCCACTTCGGTTGGTTTCCATGTGTTAAAAGTATTGGATTCGCGCCCTTTTAAAGCACCGAGCTTTGATGAGAGTAAACAAGGTATTCGTATGTCGATGATTGAACGCCGTAAGCAAGAGATCATTCGCGGCGTGATGGAAAAAGCGGACGTTAAGCCGAATTAATGACACCCATTGAATAACAAACAAGCGACCAATAGGTCGCTTGTTTTACTAACTATGCATTAGACTTTAACCAATAACTGCTCAGGTTTTTGCGCATGTTACTTAATGCTTCATCAGAAAGTCCAATGACACAACGGGCTTTTTCCGCTTGGTCAAGCAACTCTTGCGATTGATAGGCTTGATACACCAACTCATTCACTAGGCTCTGAGCCAACAATCCCGTCGCAATCAGCAGCCGAATTTCTTCGGCATTGATGCATTCGTAATGCGCATGATGATGATAGGCAATCGCCGTTAAAAAGATGCGATCGGCGACATAGCGTTCATTTAATCCCCATTGTTTGGCAACCAGCACGCCGAGTTGGTCGTGGGCGGCAAATGCGTGGCTTTCTTTTGCATAAGCCGTTTGTGGATGGGTCAGACTTTGTTTAATGATAGGCGCATAGGCATTGCCAAAACTGCCAGCTAAGGCGAACATACCGCCATGTAAGTAAAGTCCAAACAAGTAAGCCCTTTCTTGTGTTAGCGGATGCTGTTGCGGCGGTAGATAGCCAGCAATTTCAGCGCAGGCGTAAGCTGTTTTGGCAGCATAGCTAACCAAGTGTTGAATGATCTGATCGGTTCCTGACAGTTGTTTTATGCCATTGGCTAGGGCTAATTGGTACAGTCGTTCAAACCCAATTAAATTCACACACTGATGAATGTTGACAATATTAATCGGGCGTTTGAGTTGGCTTTGAAAAGCGGGCTGGCGCAGTGTGTGCAAAATATCACCACTGAGCAAGGGATCTTGTTCAATCAGTTGCACAATCTGCTGTAAGTTGGGGTTGGGTTGTTGCACCGCTTGGCTGAGTCGGGTGAGCGATTCGGGCAATACAGGAATGGTTAGATTGCCTCCCAATCGCGTGCATGCGTTTTCGATAGCGCTTAAATCCAGCACTGCCTCGACGGGTGAACAACCGCTGGGTATGGCGGGCAGTTGTCGTGCGGCTAAATGAAGATGACCCGAGTGTAGATTAAGCGCCATTCAGGTTCACTCCTTGGTTAATGCTGTGGTGGTTGTTATCTTGCTGTTTGGTAATGTACATAGCTGTCTAGTTGGTTGTTTTTCTAGGGAAGGTCTGTAAAATACGGCTTGTGTTTTTTCAGGCTTTCTAGTTTATTTGTTAATTGGTGGAAGGGCTAACTTCCATAAGTTAGGTGTCAAAAATATGCATCCCTTCCTCCAACCCATTGTATTTTTCAAAGATCCCTAGAAAAATCAAGGGCACCTCTAATAACCCAATAGGTAGGAAGTTTCTGCTTACGCAGCACTAAAGTGTGAAGGAAGGTGTTACTAAAAATAGCATGTAACACAGTGATAAAACCCCTTCTTTCAGCTAAAAAATAAACTTGGAAAATCTAAAAACAAGCGAAGCGAGGTTTTTAGAGATTACCATCAAGTCTGACTTGTGCAAAACCTCATTCTACAAAAGTTTTACTGGAAAGCAACAGCTTTTATTTGGTGTTAGCGAGCAGGACTGCATAACGATAAAGATGTTAAGGCAGAAGTGCGTCAATCCTTGACCAAAGCGGTGAAATTCGCTATTATTTTTAACCATTTTGCCCAAATTTTATGTTGCCGACCCTAAGGGTTGGCTTATGCTAGGAAAGACGCATGAACGAACTGCACCGCTTACAAGGACTTTACGATCCTTCGTTTGAAAAAGAAAACTGTGGTTTTGGTTTGATTGCCCAAATGGACGATCAGCCCAGCCATTGGTTGGTTCAAACCGCCATTCAGTCCTTGTCACGCATGACGCACCGTGGTGGTGTGGCGGCTGACTGCTGTACAGGTGACGGTTGTGGTTTGTTGTTGAAAAAACCTGATGCGTTTTTCCGTGCCGAGGCATCGTCTTTAACCATTTCAGTTGCCGACTTATATGCTGTGGGTATGGTGTTCCTCAGTCAAGACGCAGATAAGCGCGCAGCAGGTATTGCAGCGGTTGAAAACGCGTTAACAGCGAAGGACGTGACTGTGGCTGGCTGGCGTAAAGTGCCAGTCAATTCGAGCTGTTTGGGGGCGCAAGCGGCGGGCATGGAACCTGTTATTATGCAGGTGTATGTCAATGCAGCTGCTGGTATGAGCGAAGGCGATTTCAACCGTGCGTTGTTCATTGCGCGTCGTCAGGCAGAGATGGCGGTTGAAGCCAGTGATGCTGATTTCTACATTCCGTCGATGCACAGCCAACTGATGGCCTACAAAGGCTTGGTGATGCCGCGTGAATTGCCGATTTATTACACCGACTTGCAAGATGAACGTTTCGCTTCTTCTAGCTGTTCTTACCATCAGCGTTTCAGTACCAATACCCTACCTCAATGGCGTTTGGCTCAGCCATTCCGTTTCCTAGCGCATAATGGTGAGTTAAACACGGTACGCGGTAACCGCAACTGGGCGTTAGCGCGCGCTAATAAGTTCCAAACAGAGCTGATGCCCGAATTGCAAGGTTTAACACCGATTGTGTCGCAAACAGGTTCAGATTCTAACAGCTTAGACAATATGTTAGAAATCTTGATGATGGGTGACATGGATGCTTTCCGTGCCTTACGCTTGATGATTCCACCCGCATGGCAGAATGTGCCACATATGGATGCCGATTTACGCGCCTTCTTCGAGTTCAACTCAATGCATATGGAAGCTTGGGATGGTCCAGCGGGTATTGTGATTAACACAGGCAAGCATGCTATTTGTGCTGTTGACCGCAACGGTCTGCGCCCGACACGTTACGTTATTACTAAAGATCGCCACATTACTTTTGCTTCTGAAATTGGTGTTTATGATTACGCCCCTGAAACGGTGGTCGAAAAGGGTCACTTAAAACCAGGTCAAGTGATGGCGGTGGACTTAACTACGGGTAGCTTATTGCGCCCAGCCGAAATTGATGAAGGCCTCAAAGTGCGTCAGCCTTACCGTCAGTGGTTAGATGCAGGTTACATGCGTTTGGAAGGTAATCCCGATGGTGAAGCTGACTTGCTCACCTTGGATAACGATGCCTCTTTGACTTACCAAAAGTATTTCCAAGTCACTTTTGAGGAGCGTGACCAGATTATTCGTGTCTTAGCTGAAAATGGTCAAGAAGCAGTAGGCTCTATGGGTGACGATGCCCCCTTTGCCGTGTTATCAGAAAAAGTACGCCCTGTTTACGATTATTTCCGTCAGGTATTTGCTCAGGTAACCAACCCGCCGATTGATCCCTTACGTGAAGCGATTGTTATGTCGTTGAACGTATGCTTCGGTCGTGAAATGAATGTGTTTGAAGAAACGCAAGCTCATGCGCGTCGTTTAGAAGCCACTTCGCCGATTTTGTCGCCGACTCAGTTTAATCAACTCTTGTCGATGACCGATGCCGATTATGCGCACGAAATTGTTAGCCTGCATTACGAGCCAAGTTTGGGCTTAAAAGCGGCGGTTGAAGCCATTGCTAACCAAGCCGAAGCCTTGGTGCGTGCGGGTAAAACACTGATTGTGTTGTCGGATAATGGTATTCGTGAAGGTCAACTTACGGCTCATGCCTTGTTGGCTACGGGTGCGGTACATCATCGCTTAATTAAAGCGGGCTTACGTTGTGATGCCAATATTATTGTCGATACGGCAACCGCACGCGATCCACATCACTTTGCGGTGTTGTTTGGCTATGGCGCGACAGCAGTTTACCCTTACATGGCTTATGAAGCCATTGCCGACATGTATCGTGGCAAAGAATTGGATAACAGCAATGCCCTAGCCAAATACCTGTACAACTTCCGTAAGGGTATCGACAAGGGTCTGTTCAAGATCATGTCGAAAATGGGTATTTCAACCATCGCTTCTTACCGTGGTGCGCAGTTGTTTGAAGCCATTGGTTTGAGCCAAGAAATCGTCGATTTGTGTTTCCTTGGCACCATGACGCGCATCGAAGGCACGCGTTTTGATGACCTGCACGAAGATCAAGCACAGTTAGCGAAAATCGCCTTTAACCCACGTAAGAGTATCAGCCAAGGTGGTGTGTTGAAGTTCGTCTTTAACGGCGAGGCTCATGCTTACAACCCACAAGTGGTGGATGCCCTGCGTGAAGCTTGTCAGAAGGGTGATCGTAGTGCTTATGATCGTTTTGCCAATTTGGTTAATAACCGTCGCCCTATGGTGTTACGCGATCTGTGGAAAGTGAAGCCAGCAGCGGCGGCTTTACCTTTAGATCAAGTCGAGTCGTTAGAAGCCGTGTTAAAGCGTTTCGATTCTGCGGGTATTTCTTTGGGTGCTTTGTCTCCCGAAGCGCACGAAGGTTTGGCTGAAGCCATGAACCGTTTAGGTGGTCGCTCTAACTCGGGTGAGGGTGGCGAAGACCCAGCGCGTTTCGGCACGGTTAAAATGTCGAAAATTAAGCAGATTGCATCGGGTCGCTTTGGTGTCACGCCACATTATTTGGTGAACGCCGAAGTGCTACAAATTAAAGTGGCACAAGGCGCGAAACCAGGTGAGGGTGGTCAGTTGCCAGGCGCAAAAGTGGATGCCACCATTGGGCGTTTGCGCCATGCCGTCCCTGGTGTGACCTTGATTTCGCCACCGCCACACCACGATATTTACTCAATTGAAGACTTGGCGCAGCTCATTTATGACTTAAAACAAGTCAATCCCGATGCGTTGGTGTCGGTGAAATTGGTGGCTGAACCTGGTGTGGGTACCATTGCAGCGGGTGTGGCAAAAGCCTATGCCGACTTAATCACCATTTCGGGCTATGACGGCGGTACGGGCGCGTCGCCACTTACTTCGGTGAAATATGCAGGTAACCCGTTTGAAATGGGCGTTGCTGAAGCGCATCAAGTATTACGTGCTAATGATTTGCGCGACAAGATTATCCTGCAAGCTGACGGTGGTCTGAAAACAGGCTTAGACGTGATTAAGGCAGCGATTTTGGGTGCGGAAACCTTCGGTTTCGGTACCGCACCGATGATTGCTTTGGGTTGTAAATACCTGCGTATTTGTCACCTGAATACCTGTGCGGTGGGTGTGGCAACGCAAAATGAGCGCTTGCGTAAAGAACATTACATCGGCTTGCCCGAAATGGTGATGCATTACTTCCAGTTTGTTGCCGAAGAAACGCGTGAGTTGATGGCGCAGTTGGGTGTCAGCCGTATGGAAGACTTGGTGGGTCGCCTCGATTTGTTAGAGGTGATTGAAGGCGCGACGAAAAAACAACGTCAGATCGACTTCAGCAAGTTGCTCAGCGATGGCGGTGTCAGCAAAGACAAGCCACAAGTGAACAATGGTCAGCGCAATCAGCCTTGGGATAAAGGTGAGCAAGCGGAAGAAATGGTGACGACGGTATTGCCTGCCATCGAAGCGAAAGCGGGTGGCACTTTCCAATTCCATTTGAAAAACACAGGACGTTCGATTGGTGCGCGCCTGTCGGGTGAGATTGCCAAACGCTACGGCAACCACGGCATGAATGACAAGCCGATTACGTTGAAACTGACAGGTGTCGCTGGTCAAAGTTTCGGTGTGTGGAATGCGGGTGGTTTGAATCTGCATTTAGAAGGCGATGCCAACGACTATGTGGGTAAAGGCATGGCGGGTGGCGAAATTGTCATCGTGCCGCCTGCGGCTTCGGCATTTGATCTACACAGTACACCGATTGTCGGTAATACCTGTTTGTATGGTGCGACTGGCGGCAAGCTGTTTGCTTACGGTACGGGTGGTGAGCGTTTTGGTGTGCGTAACTCGGGTGCAACTGCCGTATTAGAAGGTATTGGTGACCACGGTTGTGAATACATGACGGGTGGTACGGTAGTGGTGCTGGGTGATACGGGTGTCAACTTCGGTGCGGGTATGTCGGGCGGTATGGCTTTCTTGTTCGATCCGAACAATCAGTGCCCAGACCGCATTAACACAGAAATGGTCGAGTTCTGTCGTGTCGATACTGAAGAAACGCAAGCTTACCGTCATTATTTGAAATCCTTGTTGGTGGAATATCATCAAAAAACAGCCTCGGCAACCGCTGAAGCCATTTTGGCTAATTTCAGTCGAGAAGTCGGTAAGTTCTGGTTGGTCAAATCGCGTGCCATTGGCTTAGATCGTTTGCTTGATCTATTTACGAAAGGACAATAAGATGAGTTATAAAAAGCCTAGTCCAGATACCTTCTTGAAAGTAGATCGTATCGATCCACCTAAATTGCCAGCGCAAGAGCGTAGCCAACAGTTCGTTGAGATCTACAGCAACTTTGATGCAGAGCACGCCAAAATTCAGGCCGATCGCTGCTTGCATTGTGGTAACCCTTACTGTGAATGGGCTTGTCCTGTACATAACTACATTCCTAACTGGTTAAAACTGGTTGCGGAAGGTAATGTGATGAAAGCCGTCGAGTTGTCGCATCAGACCAACTCTTTGCCAGAAATGTGTGGTCGTGTGTGCCCACAAGATCGCCTGTGTGAACAAGCCTGTACGCTCAACGATACCAACTTTGGTGCGGTAACCATTGGCGCGGTGGAGAAGTACATCACCGATACTGCCATTGCGACAGGCTGGAAGCCTGATATGAGCAAAGTGGTGGCGAATGGTAAAAAAGTAGCCATTGTCGGTGCGGGTCCTGCGGGCTTGGCAGCGGCGGATGTTTTGGCGCGCAACGGTGTTAAAGCGGTGGTGTTCGATAAGCAACCCGAAATTGGTGGATTACTGACTTTTGGTATTCCTCCTTTCAAATTAGAGAAAGAAGTGGTGCGCTACCGTCGTGGCGTGTTAGAGCACATGGGCGTTGAGTTCCGCCTAGGCGTAACTGTCGGTAGCGACATTACTTTTGCTGAATTAGAACGCGACTATGATGCGGTCTATTTGGGTATGGGTACTTATACTGCGATGGCGGGCGGCTTCCCAGGCGAAGACTTGCCTGGTGTGTTCAAAGCCTTAGATTTCCTGATTGCCAATGTGAACCGTTTGTTGGGCTATGAAAAATCCGTCGCCGACTTCATTGATATGAAAGGCAAGCGCGTGGTGGTGTTGGGTGGTGGTGATACCACCATGGACTGTACCCGTACCTCGATTCGCCAAGGCGCAGAAGATGTGTATTGCGTCTACCGTCGAGATGAGGCGAATATGCCTGGTTCGCGCAAAGAAGTAGCCAATGCGAAGGAAGAAGGCGTTAAGTTCGTCTTTAACCGTGCGCCGATTGAAGTCATTGGCAATGGCAAGGTAGAAGGGATTAAGGTTGCGGAAACCCGTTTGGGTGCGCCAGATGCTTCAGGTCGTCGTGTGGCGGAAATTGTTCCAGGATCGGAGCAAATTATTCCTTGCGATGCGGTGATTGTTGCCTTTGGTTTCCAACCTAGCCCAGCGCCTTGGTTTGCCGATCATGGTATCAGCATTGATAGTCGTGGTCGTGTTACTTGCCAAGAAGATCAGGAGTTTGCATTCCAAACTACGAATCCAAAAGTCTTTGCTGGCGGTGATATGGTGCGAGGCTCTAGCCTCGTGGTTCACGCTATCGACGATGCACGGAAAGCGGCCAACGCCATGCTCGATTATATGGGTGTGTGAGAGGGATAGAAAAAGCGCCGAAAGGCGCTTTTTGGGTTATTAGAGGTGTCCAGAAGCATTGAAGGAGTTATAAATGGAAAATATCCCTTTTTTATTAATGACGGGCGCTATCTTAGTGTTGGTTTTTCTTGCACTTTATTCAACAGCCGATAGAAAATAACCGATGGAAAAATCTTGGAAGGATGCGTTCAATTGAACAAAAACTGAGAGGTAATTAACGATGCAAATCACCCTTGAAGTCCCTGATAGCTTAGCGCAAGAGGTTATCGACTTTGTTGATTTTTTAAAGTCTAAATATGCACAAAAACCATCTGCATACTTGCTACCGAATGAGGTGATTAGCGGCTTAACATTGAGTGAGCAAACCTTGGCTAAGGATTGGTTAAACGATGAAGAGGACGAAGCATGGGCGCATTTTCAACACGTCAAGTAATTTTGCTGCCCTTTCCTTATTCGGATTTATCGGCACAAAAAGTAAGACCTGCATTACTCTTGGCTAGCGCAGGACGCGGCGATTGGATTTTATGTCAAATCACCAGCAAACCTTACGCTGATTGTTATGCCATTGAGTTGACGCAAACAGCGTTCGAGCAAGGTTCACTGCAACGTATTAGTTATGTGCGTCCCAGCAAATTGTTCACGGCGAATGAATCCTTATTTGCAGGTGTGGCTGGCAGAATAAAGATAGTCAATCAGCAATTGGTTATTGATGAAATCATGCGGCTGTTGAATCTTTATACCAATTAAATTGAGTTACACCATGATCCCCTTCACCGAACAAGACATTATTAACGCCTTTCCTGCTAGCGAAATTCGTAAAGCTAAGCCCTATGCTGCCAGAGATGTGCTGGGTGCTGCTTGGATTGAAAATCGACTGATTGGCAGAGTGCAAGGAACAGCACGCAAGCCCTATACACAAACGATTATTGTGCGAGAATCTGGAGTGGGGGCGTCGCGTCGGGTGATTTTTAATACAACTTGCTCCTGTCCTGTCGGTTATGATTGTAAGCATAGTGTTGCTGTGTTGTTATTCGAAGCGGCGCGTCAGCAGATTGCTCAAGCTGTGGTGGCAAAGACAGTACCCGCAGCGCAACAGACAACTCAAGCTCGAGACATGCAAGCGATGCGTTATTTTGATGAGCTCTACCAAGAAACCAAACGTTATTTGCAAAGCATTCCTGAGTCGATAGAAGCCGCAGAAGAAGGGCTTGTTTGGGTCTTAACGGCATCTGAGGTTGGCTTCTATGGCGTAGAGCCTTACAAGGTGCGTAAGCTCAAGTCAGGGGAATGGAGCGACAAGATGACGCGGGTGGGTAACTTGCCCACCTACATGAATGGCTACTACTATGGTCGCCCGCAGTATATTAAAGAGTTTGATTTGAATATCATGCGCTTGCTAAAAATGGCAAACGCCAATAGTGCTTCTGGTGACTACCGTTTGCAAGGCTCGGCGGGCGACTTGGTTATTCGCAATTTGTTGGTTAATAATGCCTTATATTATAAGCAAGATAAGTCACTTATTGCTGTCGAATCGCAACCACCAATCGAGTTGGCATTTTCTTGGCATGAGCAGAATGGCTTATGGTTATTGCAGCATAATTTGCCTGACTTCGTTAGGAGGCAGAGTCTTATCGAAACCAGCCCGATGTATCTGTTGTCTCATCAAGCTGATTCGCTCAACGTTACCTTAACGCCTGTATTAAGCCCCATTCCTTCGGCGATAGCGCTTAAACTGCTGGACAACAAAGTATCGGGTTTGCCGCTTGAGCGTTTATATGATTACTGGTCGCCCCTTTATGATGTGCTGCAAGGCTTGCCTGCCTTGCCCGAAGCGGCGATGCCTGAGTTACAAGTCCACCAGCCGATTGCGGTGTTGCGGCTTGCAAGTTTGCTGACCTCTCGAGCGGTCACACAATTAGCCGACCCCATTATTGCAGGGTTAAGCGTTCGTTATGGCGATGTTGAACTCAAGCCCGTGCCGCAAACCGAGCCTGATATTGCCGAAATTGATGGCGTTTCTGGTAAGGTACGCATTCAGCGCGATTTACGCTTCGAAGAAGGTTGTGCATTTGTGCTCATGGGAATGGGTTTGACCTTCTTTCCCATTCCGCCAGACGACAACGCGGTGTATTTTATGCCGCCCGATGCCAATATCATGAGCGTGTCGGCGCGTGATTGGCTGCCGTTTATGGGCTACTTCACTGCCTTGCAAGAGAAAGGCTGGATTGTCGAGATTGAATCGGCGGGGTTAAGCGATATTGAAATCAGCGATGGCGTACAGGTTAATCTGCTCGATGATGACAATGACTATGCGCTCGATGCGACACTGAGCACCAGCGCAGGTGAGGTACCGTTATTACCCTTATTGCTCGACTACTTAAAACAAGATCAAGCCTTGCCAGCGGAGGGTGACATTTACCTCGATAAGCCAGACGGTGGCTTTGTGCGTGTGCCTGTGGCGCAGCTGAACCCCATTTTGCAGGCGATTACCGAACTCTACGATCGACCGATGAACCCCGATGGGCAGTTGCGTCTGAGTCAATTCGATGTGATGGGCATCAATAATGATGCGGTAAAAGTACAGGGCAAAAAAGCGCAAGCCTTGCGCAAGGTGGTTAGTCAGCTGGCGACAGTGACAGGGATTGATCCTGTTGAGCCGCCCACGGGCTTGCACGCGACCTTGCGCGACTATCAGCAACAAGGCTTAAATTGGCTACACTTCTTAACCCATCACAACCTCGGTGGCGTGTTGGCAGACGATATGGGCTTGGGTAAAACGCTGCAAGTCATTGCCCACTTACTCAAACAGCAAGAGCTTGGCTTACTGACCAAACCCGCATTGGTCATTGCGCCGACCAGCGTCGTCGGTAACTGGATGTCGGAGTTGGCAAAGTTTGCGCCTAGTCTAGCCGCTTTGCGTTTCGATGGCGCAACTCGTAGCGAGCTTAAAGCGCAGATTGATAACGCACAGGTGATTGTCACCAGCTATGCGCTCATTCAGCGCGATAGCGATTTTTGGCAACAAATTCCTTTGCACAGCGTCATTGTTGATGAGGCGCAATATGTCAAAAACCCTAAAGCCAAAACCGCGCAAGTCATTCGCACCCTTAAAACAGAGCATTGCTTGTGCTTAACAGGCACACCGCTCGAAAACCACTTAGGCGAGCTGTGGTCGCTGTTCGATTTTGTCATGCCAGGCTTTTTAGCCAACGAAACCCAATTTAAGAAACGCTATCGCACCCCCATTGAGCAGCACGGCGACCAAGCGTGCCAACATCGTTTGACACAGCGGGTATCGCCCTTTATGTTGCGTCGAACTAAGGCAGATGTGGTCACCGAATTGCCCGCGAAAACAGAAATTATCCAGCGCGTGACCTTAGAAAAAGCCCAGTGGCAGTTGTACAGTAGCGTGCGCCTGTCGATGGAAAAGCGGGTACGCGAATTGATGGCGGAAAAGGGACTAAAACGCAGCCATATCGAAATTTTGGATGCACTGCTTAAACTGCGCCAAGTTTGTTGCGACCCCAGTTTGGTCAAGATTCCTGCTGCCGAAAAAGTCAAACATTCTGCCAAGTTAGAAGTTTTGGTCGAGATGGTGCAAGCGCTGACAGAAGAAGGGCGCAAGATTTTGGTTTTCTCGCAATTCGCTACCATGTTGGGGATTATCGAAAAACGTCTAAACAGCGCGGGAATTGTCACCAGTAAACTCACGGGCGTGACGCGCAACCGTCAGGGAGCAATCGATGCCTTTGTTGACGGCGATGCGCAGGTGTTTTTGATTAGCTTAAAAGCAGGGGGCGTGGGGCTAAACCTAACCGCTGCCGATACGGTCATTCATTATGACCCTTGGTGGAACCCAGCAGCAGAAGCGCAAGCTACCGATCGAGCCTATCGCATCGGGCAAGATAAGCCAGTATTTGTGTATAAACTGATTGTTGAAAACACGGTCGAAGAGAAGATTTTGCTGATGCAAGAGAAAAAGCGCGCCCTTGCCGATAGCGTCTTTGGTGACGAAGATGCGCTGAGTGTGTGGACAGACTCAAGCACGATTTTGAACTTGTTTGCGCAAGATTAAAGAAGGGAAGTCTAAAAACCCAATGGGTAGAAAGTCTGAAGGAAGGGGGGCAGAAAATAGCATGTAACCTTTTGATTAACCCCTGGAGTGGCTATACTATTTCGTACAAGGATTAGTTAAACTAACCTGATTACGGAGCAGAACTCAATGGCACAAAGAAAATACGATCAACAACTCAAAGATGAGGCAATTGACGCCGTCGTTAAACACGGCAGAAGTGTGGCGCAAGCAGCGCGGGACTTCGACATTCCCGTCGGTACGCTTTACAGCTTAATCAGTGCTTACAAGCGCAAGCAGGATTTGGTGGTCATTCCCAAGCAAAATGAGACGTTGGAACAAGAAATTGCACGCCTTAAAAAAGAGCTTGCTCGCGCCAAGCTAGAGCGAGACATTCTAAAAAAGGCGACGGCGTACTTTGCCAGCCTCGAGAAGTGAAGTACGCCTGGATTCAACAGCGTCGAGATGATCCATATATGGATGTTGGTTTCGCCTGTTCGTTGTTGTCTGTTCCACTGAGCAGCTACTACAGTTGGCTCCAAACAGCGTTCGAGCAAGGTTCGCTGCAATGTATCAGCTATGCGCGTCCGAGTAAATTGTCGATGGCAAGGTACAAGATTTTGAGCTGATAAGGTTTCAGTTTGAGCAAATAAAGCCGCTTGTAAAAAAATGAAGGCTTACGCATCTTTAATATCCTTTCTAAGCACCACGTGATTGGAGCCTTATCTTTTGAAGAAGGGTTGTCTGTTAGTTACAAGTCTGTATTAGATTGGGAAGATTAGTGATTTAATTTAGACTCTAGAGGAGTCTCTATTAACATAATATTCGCCATCCTCGCGTATGCTGGAATGAGAGGGTTTTAAAGGCAGCTTCGCTTTATGTGGTGTAAAATAACACGAACAACCGATTTAATTTACTGAGAAGCATAATGAACTGGAACAAATTAATGAACGTCGCTAAAGACGTATTAGAAAATGGCTTACTGGATGCGCCAGACGATAATCAAGCACAAAATCAGCCCAAGCCAGTGCCTTCATCTTCAGTGCCTGGCGTGACGGGCGACTTAAAAACCGATGCTTTAAACTATCACCAATACCCAACGCCAGGTAAGTTATCGATTGAACTGAGTAAGCCAGCTGAAACAGCGCGAGATTTAACCCTTGCTTACAGCCCTGGTGTCGCTGAACCAGTGAAAGCCATTGCCGAAACCCCGAGCGATGCTTACAAGTACACCATGAAAGGTAATTTGGTGGCGGTGATTTCTAACGGCACGGCGATTTTAGGCTTAGGTAATTTGGGTGCTTTGGCCTCTAAACCCGTGATGGAAGGTAAGGCGTTATTATTTAAACGCTTTGCAGGCATTGATTCGATTGATATTGAAGTCGATTGTACCGATACGGAAGAGTTGATTCGCACCATTGCCAATATTGCACCGACCTTTGGCGGCATTAACCTGGAAGACATTGCCTCGCCGCAATGCTTTGAAGTCGAAAACCGCTTAAAAGCCATGCTGGATATTCCCGTGTTCCACGACGACCAGCACGGTACAGCGATTGTGTTGGCAGCGGGTTTAACCAATGCGTTGCGTATTGCCAATAAGCGCCTAGAAGACGTAAAGATTGTGCTGGTAGGTGCAGGCGCAGCGGGTACGGCATCGCTCAATTTATTGTTAGACTTGGGTGTGCAAAAGTCGAATATTCTGGTGGTGGATAAGGTGGGCGTACTGCATACGGGCATGACCGACTTAGCACCTCACATGGCGCAATTCGCCGCCGATACCAGCGCACGCACCTTAGCCGATGCTTTGGTAGAAGCAGACGTATTTATTGGCTTGTCGGCACCGAATTTATTGACGCCAGAGATGTTGGCGAGTATGGCTGCTACGCCTGTGGTGTTTGCGATGGCCAATCCAGACCCAGAAATTCAGCCAGCTTTAGCTAAGTCGGTGCGTAGTGATGTCATTATGGCGACAGGTCGAAGCGATTACCCTAATCAAGTCAATAATGTATTGTGTTTCCCTTACTTGTTCCGTGGCGCTTTAGACGCACGCAGTAAAGAAATTAATACTGCAATGAAGTTAGCGGCTGTGGATGCCATTGCCAGTTTAGCGCATGAACCTGTACCTGCTGAAGTGCTGGCTGCGAATAATCTGCAAAGCCTAACGTTTGGTGCCGATTATATTTTACCCAAGGCTAACGATCTGCGCTTGCGTGAGCGTGTCTCGCGTGCTGTTTATCAAGCGGCGGTAGATTCGGGTGTGGCTCGTATTTGAATGATTTATTCATCTAATAGCCATCAATAAAAATTACTGTTTCCCGCTTAAGATAAATGTCATACCAAGACAGCTGATTTAAGGCATAATTTAAAAAAAGTTATTCACTAGCCGTAGCGGTAGATTAGTTATAAAGAGGTGTTTATGCGCAGTATTGCCAGTAAATTGATGATGCGAATGCTTTTGGCGGCAGTGGTCATTTTAGCGATTGGTGTTGTGGCTATCTTCCAAATTCGTACATTACTATTCGAAGAAGCGGCTGCTAGTTTAATGCAGTCGAAAGAGCAGCAAATCAATAGCAATTTCAAGTTAAAAATGGATACAGGCATTGCGGCGCTCTATGGTATAACGTCGACTACACCTCAATTAGCTACGCTTATTGAAGGCAAAGATGTGGAAGGGGTGCGCGCTCTTGTTGGTGTCATTCCAGGGTTGTTTAAAATAAATACAGAATTTAAAAATATCCGCATCAATATCTTTGATGAAGCGGGTAATATCTTTGTACGCTCTTCTGTTGCTAATCCAGACCCAGAGTTTGGTAAGTCTTCAGCCTTTCGACCTGGTTTTAAAGAGTTGCTTGAAGGCAAGCGTCTTTCTTACTCAGGCATTGCTTTAGCTCGCTCCGGTGTGGTGATGAGTTCGCTGGTAGCAATCAAATATGCGGATGGTAAGCTGGCGGGTATTATTGAATTTCAATCGGGTTTTGGTTCAATTAATAAAGACTTTGTGAAACAAGGGGTTATGTTTGTACAGGTGCTGAATGATGAAGCCTTAAAACTTTATCCCAAAGGGGCTGAAAATCCAAAAGTGGGTGGAATGCCCTTAACCCATGCAACCCAGTATGCTGAATCCGCAGAATGGTATGCTGATCTCGATTTAACCCAATTTGATACGAAAGCTATTTCCTTGCAAAGCAATAAAATTATTTTGCGTAGTGAAATGAAATCGGGTACTGGTCAAGTCATTGGTTATCGCTTTGTTGGCATGAATTTAGATCACCCAGAATTGCAGGCTGTGGTGAAACAAACCGATAGCATGATTATTGGTATGTTGGTGATTGTGGCGGTGATGCTGTTGGTGCTAATGGCACTCTTGGCTTTTGTTCTGCGTCGCGTGGTGTCACAACCTTTGCAACAGATAGAAAGCGGTCTGAATTCGGTCGCCGACACAGGTCTTATGAAGTTAGCGGTTAATTACCAATCTGATGATGAAGTAGGTCGTATGGTAACCACCTTAACTCAAGTATTTAATCAGATCGCTAATGGTGTTTCACAGGCTAACCACGTAGTTGCAGCCATTGGTCAGGGTGATTTTTCGAAACGACTGACAGGTGAGTTCAACGGCGATTTTGCCAAGTTGCAACAAGGTGTCAATGCTTCCGCACAAAGTGTCGCCTTTATGATGGACGAGCTAACGAAAGTGATGCAGGGGCTGTCTGCTGGTCGTTTTGATGTGAAAATGAACGAAGGTGTCGCGCCAGCCTTTCGTCAGCAAGTCGATCAGGCAATGCGGGACGTTTCTTCGGTAATTGCTGACATTAGTCGTGTGATGACGCAGATGGAGCAAGGCTATTTATCGCATCGTGTTGAAGTGACTTGTTATGGTGATTTGTTGGTGCTAAAAAATAGCATTAATAATACCTTGGCGGCGATTGGTGGTGCATTGACTGATATTGAGCAGGTGATGGTTAAGCAAACAACGGGTCATGTCGAAGCTATGCCGCGTATTGATCAAAAAGGGGAAGTGGGCATGGTGCAAAATGCCATGACCTTGTCGATGACCAATATTGCTTCGATTATTACCGAAGTGCGCACCAGTTTAGCTCAGGCAGTGAATGGTGTGATGAGCGTTAATGGCAGTATTGCTCACATTTCGGGACAAATGCAGCAACAAGCGTCGGCGTTAGAGCAAAGCTCGGCCACAGCTGAAGAGATGCAGCGTCAGGCTCAATCAATGCAAGGTCAAGCCAATGACGTGGCGAGCTTGATGCAACAAATGCAAACTCATGTCGAAACCACGCGTCAGGTGATGGCGGGTACGATCGATGCCATGCAAACCATTCAGCAGAAGAGTCAGCAAATTGAAAGCATTGTGTCGATGATTGATGGTATTGCTTTTCAAACCAACTTACTGGCATTGAATGCGGCGGTGGAAGCGGCGCGTGCGGGTGAGCATGGTCGTGGTTTTGCCGTGGTGGCGGGAGAAGTGCGCAGTTTGGCACAAAAAACAGCCGATGCCGCTAAGGATATTGGCCAACTGATTATCAGTACCGTGGCCGATGTGGCGCGTGGTAATGAGCAGGTAAAACAGACAGAATTAGCGGTGGCGCAAGTAGAGCAGGGTGCTCAACAAGTACAAGAGCGTATTTCAGTGATGCGTGTTTCGGCTGATCAAACCGCAACGGGTGTACGCGAGCTACACCAAGCGATTAACGTGCTAGACAGTGCCATTCAAGAAAACACGGCGGGTGTTGAGGCGATTAGCCATACGGCGGAGCGTATCAGTAATCAGTCTAGTAATGTGTTAGAGAGCCTGTCTTTCTTCAAAACCAGTAATTTAAACGGTTTATTAGATGCGGCGGTGGCGGCGAATGATTTCCGTTACGCGCGCGCGCGTCGTTTAATGCGTACTTGGGCATTGAAAACAGAGGTGGCTTTATTGACGCCCAATGGACAGCCCGAGGGTAGTACAGGACTGACCGACCACTTTGCGGGCATTCCTGAAATGCAAAGTCGTTATGCCAGCATTGACCAGAAAAAAGAGCATGCGGTTGCGATTGCTAACCAATTATTTGATCGTCGTAATCGCGGCGAAGCGGTTAGTGATGCCGACCTTATCGATTTTCGTCAGGCTGTAAAAGAAACGGTAGCCGAAATTACGGCGGCCGAAGTAGCCATACTATCTGGTCGTTCTCTACCCCCCAAAGGACTGCCCCGTTTAACAGGACGCTAAATGCTGATTGCCTTTAATAAGCCCTTTCAGGTGATGAGTCAGTTTTCACCTGAAGGAGATAAACTAACCCTAAAAGACTATATTAATATCCCTCGCGTCTATCCCGCTGGTCGGCTGGATTATGATAGCGAGGGATTATTGTTATTAACCGATGATGGTCGGTTACAAGCACGTATTAGCGATCCTCAGCACAAATTGCCGAAAACCTATTGGGTGCAAGTGGAAGGTGAAATCACGCCTGAAGTCATTCAAGCTTTGCAACAGGGCGTGGTGTTAAAGGATGGGTTAACCCAGCCTGCGCAAGCCGCTATGATAGATGTGCCAAACGGCTTGTGGGAAAGGGTACCGCCCGTGCGCTATCGAGCTAGTATTCCTACTAGTTGGTTGAGTTTAACCATTTGTGAAGGGCGTAATCGACAGGTAAGGCGAATGACGGCTGCAGTGGGGTTTCCTACCTTGCGTTTAATTCGTTATGCCATTGGTGATGTGACCTTGGCAGAATTGCCTGTGGGTGCGTTTAAGGAGATAAGCTTAACAGCGCTTTAATCGACGAGCCTTGTACTAATAAAAAACCCAGCAATCATTGCTGGGTTTTTTACGCCTGGAGTTTGCTTGTTCAAGTGAGCGTTAAAACTCACTCCATTCATTCGACGCTTTAGGAGCTGGTAATCCCAGTTGCGCTTTACTTGAAGGTGCTGTTTGCGTTTGATTACGTGCTTTTGCTTGCGCCACTTTATGGGTGAACTCAGGCGTTGAGTGGCGTCCAATTTGTTGTTCAACTTGTGTCAGTAACTCAACGACTTCATCCGAAAGCTGGTTCACCTGCGTTAATAGTTGATCAGCTTGGTAGTAGTCCTTAGCCAGTGCCGCCTGACAGGCTTTTGCGGTAATTTGATGAAAATGAGCGTGTTTTTTGTCTAGGGTTTTCATCAGGGGTAAACCGTCAAACTTTTTGCCTTCTCCATTGCGCCATTTGCCTAAACCACAAATAGTGTGGTTGGCAATATCGGTTAAATTGACGTTGTTGTCTAAGCCACTAATAATATTAGCGATGCGTATTTTCCAATTTAAATGCGCTTGTTTCATGTCGGCCAGTGGTGTTCTACCCTGCTGAGCAACTAATTTGGCTTGATCGGATAAGTGAAAACTGCTAATCAATTGATTTAATGCCGACATGTTTTGTGCCACATTTTCGGTGCTGGCACTGATCTCTTCAACTAAGGCAGCGCTTTGCTGACTCACGCCATCCATATCGCTCATGGCATGGCTTACTTGACTAATCGCTTGTTGCTGTTCTTTACTGGCATTGGTAACCTGATTAATAATTGCACTGACATCTTCTATGGCGGTTTTAATGTCGGTTAGGGCTTTGCTGGCTTCTTTGGCACGGCTAGAGCCAATAGTGATTTGTTGCACACTGGTTTCAATAAGGGTTTTAATGCCTTTGGCAGCTTCGGCGGATTTTCCAGCCAGTGAGCGAACTTCGGAAGCAACAACGGCAAATCCGCGACCATGCTCACCCGCACGAGCTGCTTCAACGGCTGCATTTAGGGCAAGTAAATTGGTTTGAAAGGCAATACTATCAATAATATTAACGATATCAGCAATTTTATTGCCCGAAGCCTCCACCGCTTGCATAGCTTCGAGTGTTTTATCCATAACCTGCGCACCCAATACAACCTGTTGCGTTACTTGTTGGGTAATTTTGTTGGCTGATTCGATGGTTGATAAGTTTTCATCCACACTAGACAATAGTTGCGTACTAGCGGCTGAGGTTTGTTCAATGGCGGCAGCTTGCGTTTGTATTTGACCTGAAAAGGAATCCATTCCATGGGCAAGTTCTTGCATGGCATTGTTGACTGACTTGGCAGCAAATTGAACCTGACCCACCATTTCATTTAGGTTGCGCAAGGCGGTATTGATGGCGGTTTGAGTCATGGCATAACTACCTTGATAGTCGCCGTCGAGTTGACCATTAAGGCGATTGAAGGCTATTTCACCAATGTTAAAAATGGTTTTGGCCATAAAATCCTGCAAACCAGCTAATAGCTGATTAATACCCTTGCCTGTTGTTAAGTAAAAATCGGCTAGATTACTGGTATCGATACGATTAGTGATAACACCAGCACCAGCCTCGGCAATGATGTTATTTAACGAGTGACGCACTAAACTTTCACTTGTTTGGTCCATCCATTCCACTACATAGCCAAGACGATGCCCATTACTGATAATCGGTGTAACCGATAATGCAAGCACCATTTGCGCTTTTTTCAATTTCAGTAGACCACTCCAAGTTGAAGTGAGTTGTTCTACCATGGCGCGTTGATGGGCGGGATTCTGATGGAAGCTATCCATACTAGAGCCGACCACGCTATCGGCTTTAAACTGAGGAAGTTCTTGTTGCAGGCGTTGTTCGTTGGTTTTGAACATGTGTGCGAGCGACTGATTGATGCTAATGATAGTGAAATTGGCATCTGCCACCATTAAATTCGTACTGGCAGCATTCATGGCGGTGGTGAGCACGGCACTTTCACGTGCTGCATCAAAAGTATCGCTGGCATTTTGGCCAATACGAGTACGAATGAGATTGAGTGCATTGGTCCAAGCATCATTACCTGGAATGGGAGTGCGGAATAAACCGTTAGCAAGGTCGTTAAGCGCTTTGCTTTGTTGCTCATTCGGTCGTGATAAGGACATGGTGCGCCAGATAATCGTTCCTAGCCCAGCGGCGGCAAGCATTGTTGCTGCAATATCGGCGGCTAGGTTTTGTGTGACGTAGGGCATAATTAAACCAATAGTCGCAGCACAGATACCCGCAAGCGTCCAGCGATCAAACTGTGGCTTAGGTGTCCAAGGCATTTTAGTTTGACCGTTACGAATTTCAGCGTATAAACGCTCACCCAGCGCTTTTTGTTCTGCGGTGGCAGGATAACGTACGGATACATAGCCCGATATCTGGTTGTTGGTATAAATGGGGCTGGCATTGGCCGCAACCCAATAATAATCACCATTTTTGCGTTTGTTTTTGACCAACCCAAACCAAGGACGACCTTCTTGAATGGTGTCCCATAAGTCCTTAAAAGCTTGTTTGGGCATGTCGGGGTGACGCAATACGCTGTGGGGCTTACCGATAATTTCTGCTTCGGTATAGCCAGATGCTTCAATAAAGCCTTTATTGCAGCTGACAATGTCACCTTGTAAATTAGCTGTCGATAGAATGACGGTATCAGCTGGGAGTAAATATTCTTGTGACATGCTATAGCTCGCTATTGGTATTTTGTATTAAATGCTTGTTTTTTTGACCAGATACAACTAGATAATCTAATAAATCATGTTATAAAACAAGCCTTTTACTAGAAATTTAATTAAAATACTGACTGACTGACTGCAAGCTATTGTTTTAACTAAATTTTAATGTCTTAGAACAAAACTGCTATGCACCCCCGTTACCCCCTGAATACGTGTGATGCGATGCAGTAGCAATTCTTGATAAGCGTGCATGTCTTTCACCACCACTTTCAGTTGATAGTCGGCAGAATGTCCTGTAATCAGTAAACACTCGAGCACTTCGGGCAATACCTTAACATGGTTTTCAAAATGTTCGAAGCGTTCGGGTGTGTGTTTGTCGAGCGAGATATGAATCAGCGCCATGAGCGATAACCCCAGCTTTTCTCGATCAACCAAGGCTTGATAGCCCGTGATGATGCCTGTATCTTCTAGCGCTTTAACGCGTCTTAAACAGGGCGAGGGAGATAAGCCAATGCGTTCGGCCAATTCTTGATTGGTCAGTCGTCCATTGCGTTGTAATTCATGCAATATGGTTAGGTCAAATTTATCTAAATTGTGCATAATTCAATCTTTTTAACATAATATGTTGATAGTGTCGTTTATTGCGCTATAAAAAGCAATAATATGCGCTTTTATTGGCGTTAATATAGAGTTATTGTGACAAAGGTTGTTCAGGAGACCTTCGATGACTCAGTTTAATGCGCAAAAATATCGTGCTATTGCCCCCGTGAATCTGCCGAATCGTCAATGGCCTAGCCGACAGCTGATTCAAGCACCGACTTGGTGCAGTGTCGATTTGCGTGACGGCAACCAAGCCTTGCCCGAACCCATGAGCGTTGAGCAAAAGCAACAACTCTGGCAATTATTGGTTAAGTTGGGTTTTAAAGAAATCGAAGTGGGTTTCCCAGCTGCAAGTCAGCCCGATTTTGATTTTGTGCGTTGGTTAATTGAAGCGCAACAAATTCCCGAAGATGTCACCATTCAAGTATTGGTGCAGGCGCGTGAACCTTTAATTGCGCGAACTTATGAAGCCT
>CAYQEZ010000006.1:47410-57711 GCA_964416645.1 uncultured Francisella sp.
ATTCAAGTATTGGTGCAGGCGCGTGAACCTTTAATTGCGCGAACTTATGAAGCCTTAGCCGGGGTAAAGCAAGCCATTGTGCATGTGTACAACTCCACCTCGCCCACCCAACGAGATTGGGTGTTTGGTATGGATAAAGCCAAAGTGAAAGCCTTGGCAGTACAAGGGGCGCAGTTATTACAAGAATATGCACAGAGTTATGCACAGACAGTGTGGCGTTTTCAGTATTCGCCCGAAAGTTTTACCCAAACCGAACCCGATTATGCGCTAGAAGTTTGTAATGCGGTGCTGGATGTATGGCAACCGACGGCAGATAAACCCGCTATTATTAACTTGCCTTCGACAGTGCAAGTGGCAACACCGAATGTGTTTGCCGATCAGGTGGAGTACATCAGTACGCAGCTTAAGTATCGTGATTCGGTGATTGTGTGTGTTCATACGCATAATGACCGTGGTTGTGCCGTGGCAGAAGCTGAGCTGGCGATTCTGGCTGGCGCACAAAGGGTTGAAGGGACTTTGCTGGGTAATGGCGAGCGCACGGGCAATTGTGACATCACCACCATGGCAATGAATTTGTATAGTCAGGGTATTGATCCTGCGCTGGATTTAAGCAATCCAGATGAGGTGATTGCGGTGGTCAAAGCCTGTACCCATATGGATATGCATCCGCGCCATCCTTGGCTGGGAGAGTTGGTTTACACGGCTTTTTCGGGCAGTCATCAGGATGCGATTGGTAAATGTTTGCGCTTGCAACCCGCTGATGCGCCTTGGCAAGTCGCTTATTTACCCATTGATCCTAAAGATATTGGACGTAGCTATGAAGCGGTGGTGCGGGTGAACAGTCAGTCGGGTAAAGGCGGCACTGCTTTTGTATTAGAGCGTGATTACGGTATCCGCTTGCCTAAATGGTTACAGCCTGCGGTGGCAAAGCATGTGCAACAGCTGAGTGAACGCCAAGCGGGCGAGGTACGCAGTGAGCAGATTTATCAGCTGTTTGAACAGCACTTTTTACAGCCTGTTCAGGGTTGGACCATGACGGCTTACACTTTGGATAGTCAGGCAAAGCAGGATGTCTTGTCCTTTACCTTAGATGATGGTCGTGTATGGCAGGGTGCGGGTGCGGGAGCGATAGAGGCCTTAATTGATGCCTTGGGTGTTGAGGTGAGTGTGGTTGATTATCAAGAACATGCTTTGACTCAGGGAACTAAAGCCAAAGCCATTGCTTATGTGCAATGTCAAATTCAAGATAAATGGGTGATGGGCGTGAGTCGCAGTGAAGATAGTGTATTTGCCAGCATGCAAGCAATTTTGAATGCGCTGGCTAATCACTCCTGAGTTTAGTTTTGCACACAATCCACCGAGTAACGCTTACGTCCGTCTTCCATTTCTTCCACGGTGAGACCATGCACGTCGGTTTCAAAGCCAGGGAAGCGTTCGTTAAATACACGAGTGAATTTCAGGTAATCAACAATGGTTTTATTAAAGCGCTCACCTGGAATGAGTAACGGAATACCTGGTGGGTAAGGCGTTACTAAGCTGGCGGTGATACGACCTTCGAGCTGGTCAATTTCAACACGCTCAATTTTGCGATGCGTCATCATGGCAAAGGCATCAGCGGGCTTCATCACCGCTTCCATTTCCGACAAATACATGTCGGTGGTTAAATGGGCAATGTCATGTTGCGCATAGAAACTATGGAACTGCTGACAGAGGTCGCGCAGACCAATTTTTTCATAGCGTGGGTTTTTGGTGACAAACTCAGGCAACACACGCCATAGCGGTTGGTTTTTATCAAAGTCATCTTTGAATTGCTGTAACGCCGCCATCAGCGTGTTCCAACGTCCCTTGGTGATGCCAATGGTGAACATGATGAAGAAGCTGTAAAGACCACATTTCTCCACAATGACACCATGCTCGGCTAAGTATTTGGTAACAATGGCGGCGGGGATACCAATGTCATCGCTGAAAGCGCCATCCACATCTAGCCCTGGCGTAATAATGGTTGCTTTGACTGGATCAAGCATATTGAAGCCGTCGGCTAGGTTGCCGAAGCCATGCCAGCGATCATTGGTCTTTAATAACCAAGCATCACGGTCGCTGGCGCCTTCTTGGTTAGAAACGTCGGGTCCCCATACTTTGAACCACCAAGAGTCGCCATATTCTTCATCCACTTTCGCCATGGCATGACGGAAGTTAATGGATTCGGCAATCGACTCTTCCACTAGGGCCGTGCCGCCTGGTGGCTCCATCATAGCAGCGGCAACGTCGCAACTGGCAATAATGGCATATTGTGGACTGGTCGAGCTGTGCATGAGGTAAGCTTCGTTGAAGACATGCAAGTCGAGCTTGTTGCTTTGCGCATCTTGCACCAAAATTTGTGACGCTTGCGATAAACCAGCCAACAATTTATGCGTTGATTGCGTTGAGAATACCAATGATTTATCGGTACGCTTACCATCGCGTGCAATGGCGTGCATGCCTTTGTAGAAATCGTGGAAGGTGGCATGGGGTAGCCATGCTTCGTCGAAATGCAGGGTGTCGACCCAGCCATCCAAGCGTTCTTTAATCATGCCTGTGTTGTATAACACACCATCATAAGTTGATTGAGTAATGGTTAGAATGCGCGGATTGGTGCCCAGTTTGCTGGCCATCGGGTGTGCGGCGATTTTCGCTTTAATGGTTTCGGGTTCAAACTCGCTGAGCGGAATGGGACCGATAATGCCGTAATGGTTACGTGTTGGCGTTAAAAATACGGGAATCGCGCCCGTCATGGTAATGGCGTGCAAAATCGATTTGTGGCAGTTACGGTCCACTAAGACGATGTCGTTGTCGGCAACGCACGAGTGCCAGACCATTTTATTCGAGGTCGAAGTACCGTTAGTAACAAAGAACAGGTGGTCTGCATTGAAAATACGAGCGGCATTACGTTCAGAGGCCGCTACGGGACCCGTATGGTCAAGCAGTTGTCCTAATTCATCTACCGCATTACACACGTCGGCACGCAATAGGTTTTCGCCAAAAAATTGGTGGAACATCTGACCGACGGGTGATTTTAAGAAAGCCACACCACCAGAGTGTCCTGGGCAATGCCAAGAGTAAGAGCCATCGGCAGCGTAGTGTGTCAGTGCACGGAAGAAAGGTGGCGCTAAGCTGTCTAAATAAGCCTTGGCTTCTCGAATAATGTAGCGAGCAACGAATTCTGGCGTGTCCTCAAACATGTGAATGAAGCCGTTGAGTTCACGCAAAATGTCGTTAGGAATATGGCGTGCGGTGCGCGTTTCACCATGTAAGAAAATGGGAATTTCCGCATTGCGCCAACGAATTTCTTCGACAAAAGCACGCAAAGCACCAATGGCATCGGCCTCTGTTTTGCCGTTATCGCCTGCGGCAGCGGCTAACTCTTCATCATCAATAGAAAGAATGAATGCAGAAGCACGACTTTGTTGCTGAGCAAAGGTTGACAGATCACCATAGCTGGTTACGCCAAGCACTTCCATGCCTTCCGATTGAATGGCATCGGCTAGGGCGCGAATACCTAAGCCAGAAGTGTTTTCAGAGCGAAAGTCTTCGTCAATAATGACGACAGGAAAACGAAAGCGCATGGCGGAAACTTCCTTAAACGAGCGAATACAAAAATGATGAGCAAATTATGACACACTTGTGTGACAGTTAAAGGAAATTTTCACTTTATTGCCATGGTGTACTTTGCAATCAAAAAAAGATGATTTAGAATAGACTAGACCGTCCAGTCTAATTGTTGTGGTTGGTTATGTTAACGATGGGTGGGTTTTGAGTGTCGGTTGATAAATACGCACAAATTATTTCAGCAGCGAAAGTTGCCTTTGAAGATAAAGGTTATCGTGTCAGTATGGTCGATATTGCCCGTCGGGCAGGTGTAGCCAAGCAGACACTTTACAACTATTTCGATAACAAGGAAGCGCTTTTCGCTGCGGTGATTGTTGATTGTGGTGCGGAAGCGCATGCTATTTTAGATGATGCAACCCTTGCTTTGACCGATAAGTTAGCAGCTTTTGCGCAAGCCTTTCGACGTGTTTCGATGAGCGCGCAAGGCATTGCGGGTTATCGTGCTATGACCGCAGAAGCGCATCAGTTTCCCGAGTTAGCGGCCAGTTTTTACCACCAAGGTGTGGGTTTTTTGCATCAGCACACACAGCTCTGGTTGGCAGATATGCACGCAACAGGGCAGCTGTATTGCCCCGATACGGCCTTGGCGGCTGATATGTTGTTTTCGATGTTGACCGGTTTTGAACGTAGTCGGTTGTTATTGGGGGTAGCGCATGAGTGCGATGGTGATGCATCGCGCGTTGACCCAATTGTTCATGCTTTCTTTAAGGCTTTTGCGCCTGAAACCAATTAATTCTGGGAGAATTTTCATGAAGCCACTGAGTATGGGCGTGTTAGGGTTGAGTATCGGCTTGGTGTTGTCCGGTTGCAGTGAAGAGCCAGCACCGAAAGCGGCGGCGGGAGGTATGCCGCCGGCTCAAGTCGAGGTGGTGACACCGCAAACCCTCATTCAACAAGAAACCTTGGTATTGCCGGGACGTTTGCAAGCGGTGCGCAGTGCTGAAGTGCGCGCGCGCGTTGAGGGTATTGTTGAGCGACGCCTATATAAAGAGGGTGGTGAGGTTAAAGCAGGCGAGTCTTTGTTTCAAATCGACTCTAAGGTGTTGCAAGCTAATGTACAAACGGCAAAAGCCAGTTTAATGCGAGCGCAGGCCGATGCGCGTATCGCCGAGCAAACCAGTGAGCGCTTAAAAGCTCTAGTGCCACAAAAAGCGGCCAGTCAGCAAGATTTAGATACCGCGAATGCTAACCTTGCGCGTGCCAAAGCGGATATTGAAGCCGCTAAAGCGGCACTGAGCCGAGCGGAAATTGATTTGGGTTATGCTAAGGTGACTGCGCCGATTAGTGGTCGCATTGGTCGTGCCTTGGTAACGGAAGGCGCTTTGGTGGGTAAGGGTTCTGCCACACCCTTGGCGGTGATTGAGCAGATGGACCCGATTTGGGTCAATTTTGCCTTGTCTAGCACGCAATACGCGCAACTGCGTTCTGCGGTGGATGCTCAAGCAGGACAAGAAGCGGGCAAGATTCAGCTTAAATTGACGGATAAGGAGTCTTATCCTCAGCTGGGTAAACTTTTGTTTACCGATCCAGCGGTCGATGCCAGCACAGGTAGCGTCGGGCTACGCGCTGAATTTAGTAACGCGGAGCGTCGTTTATTGCCGGGACAGTTTGTGTCGGTGGTGTTGCCCATTTCAGGTGACAAGTCTTTCCTAACCGTGCCACAAAAAGCGGTACAGGCTTCACCGCAAGGACAAATCCTTATGACGGTGACGGCTGAAGGCAAGGTAGCGCCACGTCCGATTAAAACAGGTGCTTTGGTCAACGGTGCTTGGGTGGTCTTGTCAGGCTTGCAGGGTGATGAGCAAATTATTGTTAATGGCTTACAGAAAGCGCGTCCTGGCACGACAGTAACCGTTGTGCCAGCGGATTCAGCACCTGCACCGACTGCGACAGGAGGTAAATAACCATGCTGCCGCAGTTTTTTATTACACGCCCTATTTTTGCTTGGGTCATTGCACTCTCCATTTTGATGGCAGGTGCGCTGACCCTGACTAAACTGCCCGTGTCGCAATACCCCGAAGTTGCACCGCCTGCTTTGAACGTGGCAATCAATTATCCAGGTGCCAGTGCGCAACAGGTGGAAGATAGTGTCACCACGCTGATTGAGCAGGAAATGAACGGCTTGGAAAACCTGCTCTACATGGAATCGAGCAGTGAATTTACGGGTGAAGCCAGCTTAACACTGACATTCAACACGGGTACTAACCTAGATATTGCCAATATGGAGGTGCAGAACCGCATCAAGCGCGTCGAAGCTCGACTGCCCGATGAGGTAAAGCGGGCGGGTATTGTCGTCACTAAGTCACGTCGCAACTTCTTAATGTTTGTGTTGCTCACCTCGCCAGATGACAGCTACAGCACCATTGATTTGGGTGCTTTTGCCTCGGCACGAGTTCTGGATAATGTGCGTCGGGTTCAGGGGGTGGGAGAGGCCCTGCTGTTTGGTACGGATTATTCGATGCGCATGTGGTTAGATCCGATTAAATTGGCTAGCTTCAACATGAGTCCCAGCGATGCGTTAGCGGCCGTGCGTGCGCAGAATATTCAAATTTCTACAGGTGGCTTGGGGCAGTTACCTTCTGTACCTGGGCAAGAGTTGAATGCCACTATTTTGACCAATTCGCGCCTGAATACGGTAGCCGAATTTGAACAGGTTATTTTACGTACCGATGCCAACGGCACCAGCGTGCGCTTAAAAGACGTTGCTAGCATTGAACTAGGTGCGCAAGACTATTCCCGTAATGTGAAATTAAACGGCAAGCCCGCCGTGGGTATCGGTATCAAATTGGCACCGACTGATAATGCGTTAGAAACCGTGAAGCGGGTGAAAGCGCGTATGACAGAGTTGGAAGGCAATTTCCCTGTCGGTATTAGCTGGGATGTGCCTTACGATACCTCGCGTTTCGTGCAAATTTCCATTGAAGAAGTGATTAAAACACTGCTCGAAGCCTTCGTGTTGGTGTTCTTGGTCATGTGGTTGTTTATGGGCAATCTGCGTGCTGCCATTATTCCAACCATTGTCGTGCCCGTGTCGTTGATGGGAGCCATGCTGGGATTGTATGTGATGGGTTACTCCATTAACGTACTGACGCTGTTTGCGATGATTTTGGCGATTGGTATTCTGGTCGATGATGCCATTGTGGTGGTGGAAAACGTCGAACGTATCATGACTGAAGAAGGCTTAGATGCGAAGGCGGCAACGCAAAAAGCGATGAAGCAGATTTTTGGCGCGATCATCGGTATTACTTTGGTGCTGATGGCCGTGTTTGTGCCTATGGCATTCTTTACAGGTTCTGTTGGCGCGATTTATCGTCAGTTTTCCGTGACTTTAGTGATTACCATTGCCTTCTCGGCTTTCTTTGCTTTGTCCTTGACGCCTGCCTTAACGACCACTTTGTTGCGTCAAAAAGATATGCAGCATCATAGAGGTTTGTTAGGTTGGTTTAACGACAAGTTTGCCAGTTTCACCAACAGTTACACACGCTGGATTGGAGCTTTCTTAGTACGTCCGATTCGTTTGGGCATTATCTATGCGGTGATTGTCGGTGTCACTGCCTTTATGTACCTGAAATTACCGAATGGATTTTTACCAGAGGAAGATCAAGGTTATTTAATTAATCTCATTCAATTGCCTTCGGGCGCAACGCAAGAGCGTACCTTGGAAGTCTTGGCCGAGTTAGAGAAGTTTTATATGGCACAACCCGAAGTGTCGAAAGTGGTAGCAGTGGCTGGTTTTAGCTTTTTAGGTAAGGGTCAGGATGCCGGTATCGCTTTTGTCCGCTTGAAGGAATGGGATGAGCGCATGGCGGCAGGCAGTGATGCCAAGAGTATTGCCATGCGTGCCAATATGGCGTTTTTCAAAATTAAGTCGGCGATGATGTTCGCCATTAACCCGCCACCCATTCCTGAATTGGCTGCAGTGGGCGGTTTCGACTTCCGCTTAATGGATATTGGCGCGGCAGGTCGTGAAAAACTGCTCGAAGCACGCAACATGGTATTGGGTATGGCGAGTCAAAATCCTGCATTAGCGGGCGTGCGCCCTGAAAGTAAGGAATTTGCTAGTCAGCTTCACTTCGACATCAATCGCGTTAAGGCGCAAGCCTTGAGTATCGATATTGCCGAGGTAAACAGCGTACTACAAGTTGGGTTAGGCTCGGCTTATGTCAACGATTTCATTCGTGACGGTCGCGTGTTGCGCGTGCAAATGCGTGTGAATGCCGAAACCTTGGCAACGCCCGACAGCATCTTGGCATTGCGTGTGAAAAATCGTCAAGGTGAACTCATTCCTTTGTCGGAGTTTGTCACGCCTAGCTGGGTGGTGGGTGCGCCTAAGCTTGATCGCTACAATGGTGTGCCTTCGATGAAAATTGCAGGCAATCCCGCTCCTGGTTATACCACGGGTGATGCCATGATGACCATGCAAGGTTTGGCTGCGAATTTGCCAGCAGGCATTGGTTTTGACTGGTCGGGTACCTCTTACGAGGAGCGCTTGTCTGCGTCGCAAGAGGGCTTGTTGTTCACCTTGTCGATTTTGGTGGTGTTTTTGGTGTTAGCCGCTTTGTATGAAAGTTGGTCAGTGCCTTTTGCTATTATGTTGGTCGTTCCACTAGGACTATTCGGACAAATTCTGGCGGTTATGTGGGTGGGCATGCCGAATGACATTTATTTCAAAGTGGGTATGGTGGTGATTATTGGGCTGGCGGCGAAAAATGCCATTCTGATTGTGGAGTTTTCACGACAGCTCGAGTTGGAAGGCAAAGAGCTGGTAGCCTCGATTGTGGAAGCGGCACGCTTGCGTCTGCGCCCGATTATCATGACCTCGATCGCGTTTATTGCTGGTGTACTACCACTGGCGCTGTCAACAGGGGCAGGGGCGGCGAGTCGTAATGCCATTGGTACGGGGGTTGCGGGTGGCATGTTGTCGGCGACCTTCCTAGCGATTTTATTAGTGCCTGTGTTATATCTCATCATTCGTAAGCTATTCCCTGGCGGTAAGCCGATTGATCATGGGAAGGAGTTGAGTCATGGTTAAGTTAGGGTTTGATGTGTCGTTCATTCGTGCTTGTGTTGATGGGGCAAACACACCCGCTCACCTCGGTTTTCCAAGATGGGTGCCCCAGTCAGCTTTGCCGACTGACCCAACAGGAAAAATAGGTTCGCTTCGTGGTTGGCGCCCATCATTTAGTCGTTCGGTCTTGCCTGCCATGCTGTTAATAGCCGGTTTATCTGGCTGTGCGCCCATGCAGTCAGTGGAAACGGCCAAAGTCGATGCAACCTTGGTACCCGCCAGCAATAAAATGCAGGTGAATCTACCCGATTGGCAGTCGTTTTTCCCTGATCCGCAACTCAAAGCACTGATTCAGTCGGCATTAACCAACAACCGTGATCTGCGTGTGGCCGCTGCTCGTATTGCCGAAACCCGTGCGCAATATGGTATTGTGCGTGCCGACCGTTTTCCCAGTGTCGATTTGGTAGTGGGTGGTACGCGTAGCAGTACACCAGAAACTGTCTCTCCTTCGGGTAAACGCTTTGATCTGACTAAAGGTGAAGTGGGGTTTAGCTTGCCCAGTTATGAGTTGGATTTGTGGGGTCGCATCAGTCGTCTGAATGAAGCGGCTTTAGCCATTTTTTTAGCCAGCGAATCCAATGCGAAAGCGGTTCAGTTATCGCTGATTGGCGATATTGCGAGTAGTTATTACCAACTGTTAGAGTTAGAAGACAGAGCCAAGCTGTTATCGGCGCAAAAAGACAATCGAGCGGAATGGCTGTCACTGGTCGAAAAACGGGTTGAAGTCGGATTGGCGAATGATGCCGAGCGTTTGCAAGCGCAAGCAGTCGTCGATGGGTTGGTACGGGATTTGGCTGAACTCAAGCGTCAGCACAGTTTGGTGCAAAATGGCTTGTCGGTGTTGGTGGGTGTGCCGATGAATAGCTTGAAGCTCCCTGAGTCCTTACCGCTCCGTCAACAAGCCGATACCAGTGCATTGCGTACCGATACGCCTTCGTTACGCTTATTACAACGCCCCGATGTGCAAGCGGCAGAGCTACGCTTGAAAGCGGTCAATGCCAATGTCGAAGCGACGCGTGCGGCTTTCTTCCCACGTATTAGCCTAACCGCTAATTACGGTACGGCCAGTAATGAGCTAAACGGGCTATTCGCTAATAACAGCGAAAGTTGGAGCTTTGTGCCCCAAATAACGCTACCCATTTTTAATGTCGGTCGCACCCAAGCTAATTTAGATGTTGCCACTGCACGTCAGGTGTCGGCGGTTGCTGAATATGAAAAAACCTTGCAAAATGCTTTCCGTGAAGTCGCTGATGCCTTGGTCAACCGTACGGGTTACGATGTGCAAATCGTCAGTCAACAAGCGGTACTCACCAGTCAAAAAGAGCGCTTGCGTGTTGCTGAATTGCGTTATCAGCGTGGTTTAGCGGGTTATATTGAAGTATTAGACGCTCAACGCGACTACCAGACTAGCGAACAGCAATTGGTGAGCATTATTCGTGCGCAAAAAGTCGCCGAAGTGGCGGTGTTTAAAGCACTGGGTGGTGGGGTCTAACCTATGTCAGTGATGAGCGATGCATTCACCGCTATTGACCAACCATCTGGGTATTTGAAGAGCGAATTGGTGAAAAGACGGCAGCTGCACTGTTTG
>CAYQEZ010000007.1:0-19625 GCA_964416645.1 uncultured Francisella sp.
ATTAGTTTATTGTCATCGTTTGCCACCGCCTCCGGCCTTACGTAAACTGGCATCTAACCAGCGTGTTGGCAATAAGCGTTTCAGCCACCAAAAAAGATGGGTTGGAAAAGTGACACGATAGCGTGATTTTGGTCGTCGTGCAGTAAAGGCTTGTTCGACCACCACCGCGACAGCTTCTGCAGGAAGTGTAAAAGGCGCTACCGCACCTTCTTTTTTCAGTCTGGCAATCATGCCTTGATATTGGGTTTGGTGGTAACTCTGTGAGGCATCGACCCATTGTTGAAACGCCGCATAAGCATTTGCTCTAAAGCGACTTTCAATGGGACCAGGTTCAACGAGCACTACATCAATATTGGTATTGTATAGTTCAAGTCTGAGCGTGTCTGCCATGCCTTCTAAGGCGAACTTACTCATATTGTAAGCACCTCGATAGGCCATAGCAGCAAACCCCAATATGGAACTATTGAACACAATGCGCCCATGCCCCTGTTGGCGGAAATGGACCATCAGTAAACGATTCAGTTCATGAGTACCAAACACATTGGTTTCGAACTGATAGCGCAGGGCTTCACGACTAATATCCTCTAATGCACCAGGTAAACCAAAAGCGGCATTGTGAAATACGCCAGCCAATCGGTTGTTGGTTAAGCGCAAGGTTTCAGCTACCGCTTTTTCGATGCTGGTCGAGTCCGCAAGATCACACAAAACAACATTAAACTCACCCGAAAGGCGTTCTATATCTTCTGGTCGGCGCACAGTGGCAATGACATGAAAGCCTAATGCCTGTAAATGCAATGCGGTGCGATAGCCAATACCACTAGAGCAACCAGTGACTAAAATACTGTCGGGTGGGGCGAGTGGGCTAGACATACGGGTGTTTCGTTTTTATTTTGAACTCAAGCCAATCGAGATTTTAGTCGAGTAACTAGCTCATCGATTGGCCATTGTTCAGCGGATTCGGCACGGCGATGTTTGTATTCAATGGTACCGGCATCAAGCCCGCGTTCACCAATCACCAAACGATGCGGAATACCAATTAACTCGGCATCGGCAAACATGACACCAGGGCGTTCGTTACGGTCATCAAATAACACATCAATACCCATAGCTAGCAGTTCTTTATATAGCTGCTCAGCCGCTTCGGCAACGCGCGGTGATTTATGCAGATTCATCGGCACAATGACCAGTGTGTAGGGGGCAATGGCATCGGGCCAAATGATCCCTTTGTCATCATTGTTTTGCTCAATCGCTGAAGCGACAACGCGCGTAACACCAATACCATAACAACCCATTTCCATGACACTATTTTTACCGGCTTCATTTAGTACAGTGCAATTCATCGCTTCGGAATAGGTTTTGCCAAGTTGGAAAATATGACCGACTTCAATACCACGGGCGATACGGATTTCACCTTGACCACAAGGGCTCGGATCGCCTTCGACCACATCACGTAAATCGGCCACTAGCGTTGGTTCAGCGGCATCACGACCCCAGTTAACACCCGTTAGGTGATAATCGGTTTCATTGGCTCCACAAATAAAATCGGCACAATGCGCTGCGGCATGATCGACAATCATCGGAATGGATAAACCAGTCACGCCAAGGCTACCCACTTGAGCACCAGTCAATTGTGCCACATCGGCTTCATGAACAAAGGTCATAGGTGCGGCTACTTGTGGCAATTTTTCGACCTTAATTTCATTGAGACTATGGTCGCCACGTAACACCAACGCCACTGCGGGGCTATCAGTGCCTTTCACTAGTAGGGTTTTCACACACTGGCTGGCAGATACCTTGAAGAATGCAGCAACTTCCTCAATGCTTTTCACCTTTGGTGTATGCACTTTTTGCATCCTTTGCGTTGCTGTCGCACGCGGTGTTTTTGCAGCCAAGGCTGGCGCTAATTCGACGTTAGCGGCATAGTCACTAACTGTTGAGAAAGCGATGGCATCTTCACCCGATTCCGCCAATACATGAAACTCATGTGATGAATCACCACCAATACTGCCTGTATCGGCTTTAACGGGACGGAAGTTTAGTCCCAAACGGGTGAAGATGTTGCAGTAGGTCGCGTGCATCAGTTCATAGGTTTTTTGTAAGCTGTCTGTATCTAAATGGAAAGAATAAGCATCTTTCATAATAAATTCGCGAGAGCGCATGACGCCAAAACGGGGGCGAATTTCATCACGAAATTTGGTTTGAATTTGGTATAGGTTAATGGGTAGTTGCTTGTAAGATTTAACCTCACGACGCACCAGATCAGTAATCACTTCTTCATGTGTGGGGCCTAAGACAAAGTCGCGATCATGACGGTCTTTGAAACGCAGTAGTTCTTTGCCGTACTTTTCAAAACGCCCTGTTTCTTGCCATAGTTCCGCTGGCTGCACCACTGGCATGGTTACTTCTAACGCCCCTGATTTGTCCATTTCTTCACGAATGATGCGTTCTACTTTACGAAGCACGCGCAGACCTAACGGCAACCAAGTATACAGACCATTAGCGAGTGGGCGAATCATGCCAGCACGTATCATGAGTTGATGGCTAACAACGGCCGCATCGGAGGGAGTATCACGTAAGGTGGCAAGAAGGGTTTGACTGCTACGCATAAAAAGAATAACCTAACTTTCTAATAAAAATTGAATATTGTAATTTTACCATAGCGAGATACTTAATGCCCCAAAATCCACAACAGGACTTACCGCTTTGGACTGAACGTCGTAGCTGGGGTGTACCCCGTGCCATTAATCCGCAAAAAAGAGATGGTTTTGCTCAGGATCGTTCGCGCATTATTCACTCTGCTTCTTTTCGCCG
The DNA here is from genome assembly GCA_964416645.1 of uncultured Francisella sp. GTDB lineage: Bacteria > Pseudomonadota > Gammaproteobacteria > Thiomicrospirales > Thiomicrospiraceae. Next base: position 2,812 of record CAYQEZ010000007.1, read on the forward strand.
CTTACAAGCGAAAACACAAGTGTTAGGGCTGCATGAAAGTGACTTTTATCGCACTCGTTTGACACATTCACTCGAGGTAGCGCAGATTGGATCAGGTATCGTTGAGTTTCTGCAACGCAATAGTGCTTGTCATGATGGGGTTGCTTGGTTGCCTAGTGCTTATTTGATGGAAGCCATTTGTATGGCGCACGATATTGGTCACCCCCCATTTGGTCATGGTGGCGAAGTGGCGCTGAATTTTATGATGCGTAATCACGGTGGCTTTGAAGGTAATGGTCAAACACTGCGTATTTTAGCTCGACTGGGGGAACATAGCGAAAGACACGGACAAGACTTAACACGTCGTACCTTGTTGGGCGTACTGAAGTATCCTGTTATTTACCAAAATGTAGTACGCAAGGATGAGGCTTATCAGCAAGCCTGTTGGCATCAGGATTACGATTTTAAGACCTTGGATATGCGCCCTTGGTTGCCACCAAAATCCATTTTTCAGGAAGAGTCGGATGTGCGCGATTGGGTGTTATCGCCTTTTTCTCAGCACGACCAACAAGCGTTTGTTGCTTTTGAAGCCCGAACAGAACAACATGCCAACCCCATTTATCACGCTTTAGATACCTCCATCATGGATATTGCCGACGACATCGCTTACGGCGTTCACGATTTAGAAGATGCCATCGCCATGGGATTGATTCATCGTGCGTTATGGCAAGCAGAGGTGATGAGTAGGCCTATCTTTGCCCAATCGACTTTGTTTGACGCTCAACAAATTACGCAATGGTTGTTTGAGGGTAACTCTCGATCACTCAAACGAGGGATTAGCCATTTAGTGGGTGGGTTCATTCATGGTGTTGAATTGCATCAACAACAGCGCTTTGAGCATCCACTGTTAGATTATCAAGCTGAGTTAACCCAACCCGCAGCTCAAGCTTTGTGTGTATTAAAACAGTTTGTTTGGGATCATGTGATTAGTATCCCAGAAGTCAAATCTTTTGAATACAAGGGACAGGTAACGGTGATGGAGCTTTTCAGGGTACTTTGGTCAAATCCAGAAAGATTGTTGCCTCGTTCACGTTTGGCCAAGTTAGATGCTGCCGCATCGGAGCAAGAACGCATGCGTTTATTGTGTGATTATGTGGCAGGTATGACAGATGACTATGCTACACGTGTTTATGCTAAGCTATTTAGCCCTTATTACGGCTCTATTTTTGATCGTTTGTGATGAAATTTTTGCAACACCATGCGCTTAGGGCCTGCTTTATGATATCTTTTGTGATTATAATGGCGTAAAGCTCGATAGAACGAGCAATACAAGCCACATTCGTCATAAGGATTACCTATGGATCTGAATTCAATTAATAAGACTGCCAATCTGGTACACAATAATCAAATGAGTTTGATGATATTCCAAATGCGTCAAGAGTTTGGGAACAAAGCGCCAACTTTTTATGGTGTTAATGTATTTAAAGTGCGGGAAGTGATTGAAGGTCGACGTTTCCCCGTTGCGCAAACTCCTAATTCTCATCCGTTGATTGAAGGTATGATTCAGTTGCGTGGTAACTTCATTCCCGTCATTGATATGCCAACATGGTTGGGCGTTCCTATGACAGAGGAAGAAAAAGAAAAATCGGTCATTATTGTTTCCGACTTCTCTAACAACATTGTTGGATTCCGTGTTGCCCATATTCATGGTGTTGAAGAAAAAGAGTGGAATGAGCTACAAGCTGCAGAAAATGTGAACTCTATGGGTACAACCAACCGAGTGGTTAACCAAACTAAGGTGAAACACAATGGTCAAGATGAGTTGTGTTACATCCTGGATGTCGAAAGCTTGCTGGTTGAGTGTATGCCTGATATGGCCGAAAAATTGCGCCCAACCCTAACGGCACAAAGCTGGAAAACCTTTTATGAAGGTAGGCTGTTGCTGGCAGCTGATGATTCTAAAGCCATTCGGGGTTACTTAACGACGGTGTTGGATCAATTAAGCATTCCGCATAAAATTTTCGATGATGGTAAACAGCTTATTGACTATATGCAAGGTTTGACGGATGCTTCGGGTATTTCTGCCGTAGTAACCGATTTAGAAATGCCCGAAGCATCAGGGCATACAGTCATCAAATTTATTCGTGCCGACAATCGCTTTAATAAATTGCCTGTTTCGGTGCATAGCTCAATGACTTCTGAGAATAACGCACGTGATGCCAAGAAGCTAGGTGCTGACTTTTTTATTGGTAAAATCGATACCGATGAGGTAACGAGAACGCTAGAAGCGATGACTAAAGTTGTTCACTAACCACGTGTTGACGCAGGATAAAAAGCCACTTGCAACGATCAAGTGGCTTTTTTGTTTTTATAGACTCAGTTACAAAAAAGATTTTGTGATTAATACAGGGATTTGAGTCACCTTTTGTGTTCGCTTCTCTGGCACATGTTGTTGTAACGCCCAGTCAATATGTTCTGCAACTAGGGGGGAGGCTTCGCTTAAGGCTGCATTTAGCGCTTGTTGAACTTCACGTGAAGTGGGTGCGTTTCCTAAAGCAATCGCTAAATTGCGACGCCATTGTTGATAACCGATGCGTCGAATCGGACTTCCCTCAAAATGGTGCAAAAACTCACCTTCACTCCACTGCCACAGAGTTAGCAAACTGATGTCGTTTAACTGATGGCGGGTGTTAAAGTCACTAACTTGGCTTGTTTGTGCAAATTTATTCCACGGACAGGTTAATTGGCAGTCATCACAACCATAAATGCGATTGCCCATTAAGGGTCTTAGTGACTTATCAATAATACCGTCGTACTCAATGGTTAGGTAGCTAATGCAACGACGCGCATCAATGGTAAAAGGAGCGACAATCGCTTGGGTTGGGCAGACATCGAGACAACTGGTGCAAGGGCCGCAACCACAGTGTTCAGTGGGTTTATCGGGAGGAAGAGGGAGGTTGCACAATAGTTCACCTAAAAAAAAGGTTGAGCCTGCATTGGGGTGAATGAGTAGCGTGTGCTTGCCAATAAAGCCTAAACCGGCTTGTTGTGCAAGGGCGTGCTCCATAATCGGAGCGCTATCGGCAAAAGGGCGCCACTGAAATGGACCGATTTCTTGTTCGATACGTACCGCCAGTTTTTTCAGTTGTGCTCGAAGGATTTTATGATAGTCACGTCCAAGCGCATAGCGAGAGATATAAGCCTGTTGTGCATTGTTGATTACATGAAGCGAGGTGTGTTTGGCTTCTGTCCAATAATTCAGCCGGGCGCTAATAACGGATAGGCAGGCTTCTTGCAAGACACTCGGATTGAGCCGTTGCTGTTGATGTTGCGTCATAAAATGCATCTTACCGTGATAGCCATTAGCTAACCAATTGTTGAGTGCTTGTTGATGCGATTGTGGAATAAGGGGACGAGTAATGCCAATGTTTAAGTGAAGTTCTTCACCCCAGCGACGAATTTTCTCTGTTAAGTCGGTATAATCGACATCGGTTAAATTTTTCGGTTGATTAGTCATGCATTGTCATCAGTGGGTTTCAACATCGGTTACACAAACACAAGTACTTGCCGCCAAAATGGCGCAGCAGGTTGCATCTTTGGTTCATGATAAGGGTTTTTTCATCACATTGGAAGGCAACCTAGGTGCTGGAAAAACCGCTTTTAGTCAGGGGTTTATCCAGTCCCTTATACCGAATGTTCGCGTGAAAAGTCCAACTTTTTCGTTAATTGAGTCTTATCAAACCGAGCGTTTCAGTTTACATCATTTAGATTTATATCGTCTGCAAGATCCAGAGGAGTTAGAGTATCTGGGATTGAGAGATTTATTCTGGCATAGCATTTGCTTAATTGAGTGGACCAGTCGCGGTGAGGGATGGTTACCTGCCGCTGATTGTGCCATTCAGATAGTTTCACTGTCGGAAGATGATCGGCACATTACGCTGAACGCTCACAGTGAGCTAGGACATCTATTACTAGCAAGTATGCTGGAATCGTCTTAGTTAATAAGACAAGGGGGTGATGATGAAATCACGGTTATTGAGTGCTGTAGCGGCTTTGTTGCTTAGTTTACTCGGGCACAACGTGCTTGCTGCGGAGCTTTTGTCGATTCGCGCAGGTGAGGATGCGCGTTTAACACGCCTAGTACTGGTAAGTGATACCCCTGAAGCATGGAAAGTACAACTCAATCAACATCAACTCATTATTCAATCCAATAAAGTTAAGACACGTTTAGACAAGGCTATTGCCTTGCCGATGGTCAGTGCGTTGGATCAGGTTGTGGTTAAAAAAGCGAAACAACAACTGACGCTTGAAAGCACTCTGACTCGTCCTATGAAGCTGGTGAATACTTATATGATGCCTTATAAAAAGGGAGAATCGGCACGTTTTGTTATTGAGTTGGCAAATAATGTCGATACCGCTAAAACCCATCGCACGGCACAGCAAGTAGTTCAATCTGTTAGCGCAGAAATTCAAGCCCAAAAAACTAAGGTGAACAATTCATCAACGGTGCAGCTGGCAAGGATGCAACCGCAAGATTTAAAAACCATCAGCATCGCTCCATTGAGTGTTAAACCCTTTAAAGGGACTAAGGAGTTAGTGGTCGCGATTGATCCAGGGCATGGAGGCAAAGATGTAGGAGCCGTCAGTGCTTCAGGCGTTATGGAAAAGGATTTAACCTTAGCAATTGCCAAAGAGCTCAAGCGTCAGATTGATGCTCAGCCTGGCATGAGAGCAGTACTAACACGTGATGGCGATTATTTTGTTTCGCTCACTAAGCGTCCACAAATCGCGAGAGAGCTGAATGCTGATGTGTTTTTGTCTTTGCATGCCGACTCCTATAAAGATAGGAATATCAATGGTGCTTCTTTTTATGTAACTTCTAATAAGGGAGCCTCTTCTCACTTAGCCAAATTTGTTGCAGCTCATTCGAATACCTCTGATCATCATTTAATCGATGGGGTCGAATTGTGGAGTCGTCAACAAGCCAATAGTATTGGTCAGGTAGCTATGCATAGCTCAATTGACGATAGTCAGAAGTTAGGTCAACACCTAAAGCAGGGATTTAAACAAGCTGGTATTCGATTGCAACATTCACAAGTACAATCGGCTAACTTCATGGTACTTAAAAATATTGATATGCCGTCGGTGCTGGTTGAGATGGGATTTATTTCCAATCCTGAGCAAGACAGATTATTGCAACATGAAGCCTATCAATCGCGTCTTGCCAGCTCATTAGTCAGTGGCTTGGTAAAGTTTGTCGAGGTACAACCAGAGCCTGGCGTGGTTTATGCCAATGTTCTTGTCAATAAAGGAGACAATTTGGCTAAAATTGCACAACGTCATGGCACGAGTGTTGATTATTTGGCTAAAGCCAACAGTTTAACTGAAAAAAGCACCTTGCAAATCGGTCAAGTACTTAAAGTGCCCGTTAACATGACGCAACGCGTGGCGATGATTAAAGATATGAAGGGTTAATTTGATTCATCCCGTTTGCGCTATAATGGGCGGGTGAATAAAACAGCTCATCGAATCCATCCCTTATCACCATTATTGGTGAACCAAATCGCTGCTGGCGAGGTGATTGATCGTCCCGCGTCTATTGTTAAGGAGCTAGTGGAAAACAGCCTTGATGCTGGCGCCACGCATATCGAGATGCTCATTGAGGAAGGCGGTTTAAATCTAATCGAAGTGCGTGATAACGGCAGTGGTATTCATTATGATGATCTACCGCTTGCCGTATCGGCTCATGCAACGAGCAAATTGCAGCACACTGATGATCTTTTCAATATTCACTCTTTTGGTTTCCGTGGAGAAGCTCTTGCCAGTATTGGTGCCGTTGCGCGATTGCGCCTAACATCAACAATTGCTGATGCACTTCACGGAGGGGTATTGATAGTAGAAAATGGCGCTGTTCAAACGCATCATCCTATCGCCCATCCTCAAGGGACAATCATTGCGATTGATCGTTTATTTCATACGATCCCCGCGCGAAAAAAATTTTTAAAATCAGCTCGTTCAGAGTGGGCCAAAATAGTTGATGTGTTGACTGCTCTCATGTTAGCTCATCATGATGTCGCCTTCACCTTGCGCCATAATCAGCAATTAATTTATCAATTGCCTGCACAAGAACGCTCTCCAACACAACGCTTGGCGACATTGATCAGTCATAGCTTTGCCGAAGCCATTTTACCTGTGGCTGTAGCACGAGAGGAGTGGCAATTATCTGGATTTATTAGCTCGCCGCGTTATACGCGCGCCAGTGCCGATCAACAGTGGCTCTTTGTGAATGGTCGTCCTATTAAAGATCGTCAATTATCGTTTAGTATTAAACTCGCTTACGATGATTTACTGCATGGTCAACGTCATCCTGCCTTTGTGTTGTTTTTAACGATTGATCCAACTAAGGTCGATGTGAATGTGCATCCAGCTAAAACCGAGGTGCGTTTTGCCGATGGTCGAGCCTTAAGCGATGCTTTGCGTTATGCCATTCGTGAAACCCTTGCCCAGCAACCCACGTTGTTACATGGCGCACAAATCATGCACTCGTCGCACACTATGCAGCCACAGATTTCTCATATTGAGCAGACTAATCAGGTAACTCAATGGCGGGTTAAAGAAGATAAGGCGGATTGGTCAGCTCAAGTACAAGCTGAACTCAGTTGGCAAAGCAACGGTGTTCCTTTAGAAAAAACGCCTATTTCAGTCGCATCATTAACTCAAGAAATGTCTGAAGTGGTCGACGAGGGACAATATCTAGGACAGGCAAGGGCACAAATTCAAGGCGTCTATATTGTGGCAGAAAATCGGCAAGGGTTGGTGTTGGTTGATATGCACGCTGCACATGAGCGTATTGTTTACGAAAAACTGAAAAGGCAATGGTCTGAGCTATCACAAACCAGTCAACCACTACTGGTGCCCTTGGTGCTGCCGTTGTCTGTGCATCAACAAGCGTTAATGGAAAGTTTAATGGTGAAGCTAGCTCAACTCGGTTTTGTCATGGATTGGTTAGGAGAAACCAGCTGTGTGGTGAGAGCTGTGCCGGCGTTATTAGTTAAAGCTAATTTAACTGATCTGTTGTTTAAACTGCTTGATTCGGTCGATCAAGGTGGGAGTGCGGACCACTTTATCGCTCGCCAACAGGATATTTTACTTTCTAGCATGGCCTGTCATGGTTCAGTACGTGCCAATCGGCAGCTCACCTTGGCAGAAATGAATGCATTGTTACGTCAAATGGAGCAGACGCCCAATTCTGGTCAATGTAATCATGGTCGACCCACATGGATTCAGATGACGATGACTGAGTTAGATAAGCTTTTCTTGAGGGGGGAGTAAGTTGATGGATGCACTGGTCATTGCTGGACCGACCGCAGCTGGAAAAACCGCTTTGGCATTAGCCTTGGCGCAACAGATACCTGCAGAAATTATCAATATGGATTCTGCTTTGGTCTACCGTGATATGGACATTGGCACAGCAAAACCTAGTGTGTCAGAGCGTGGGCAAGTGGTTCATCACTTAATTGATATTGTCGATGTCACTGAGAGTTACTCAGCAGCTGATTTTGTCGCTGATGCCGAGCGTTTAGTACCTGAAATTAAAGCAAGAGATAGGTTGCCGATTGTGGTAGGTGGTACTTTGCTTTATTTGCACAGTTGGCAACAGGGATTGTCCGATTTGCCTTCCGCTGATGAAGCTCTGCGTGCCCAATTGCAACAAGAGTGGGAAGCCGATCCAGCCGCCATGCACGCGCGTTTATGTCGTTTAGATCCTATTGCTGGTAGTCGCATTCATCCCAATGATCCCCAGCGCATTTTGCGAGCGCTAGAAGTCATTACGCTGACAGGGGCTAGTTTGACCGAGCAACAGCAGCAACGCAAAGCAACAGCACTTGATTTGGGTGTTGTGTTCATTGAACCTCCCAGTAAGACTTGGTTGCATGATCGCATTGAGCAGCGTTGGCGGTTAATGATGCAACAGGGTTTTGTAGATGAAGTGAAGGCAGTGATGCAAACGACGCAACAACAATTAGATTTTCCTTCTATGCGTTGCGTTGGTTATCGACAAGTTGCTTTGTTTTTACAAGGTGAAATTAATGCGTCTGAAATGGAACTGCAAGCCTTATCGGCAACTCGCAGTTTGGCAAAACGTCAACTAACTTGGATGAAAAAAATGCAGGCACAACTCAGATTGCAAGCAGATGTGTCGACACAAAAACAGTTAGAGCAAGTGCTTACTTATCTTAATCTTGATCATAACAAGATTCCTTGATGTCGCAACTCATGACAAAATAGCCTAATTGGTGTAGACTTAAGCATGCATTAAGAACTAATGACTTAGTTTCATGCGCGTTTGCGATGCAAAGTTGGAGTGCTGAAAACTGAGCTTAGTAAGGTTTTTAGAGACTCTGCCAATAAGAAGGCTTGACCCTAATAAAATCTCGGAGAATAACTATGTCAAAAGCCCAACCTATTCAAGATCCTTATTTAAATGCGCTGCGTAAAGATCGTATTCCTGTCTCTATCTACTTGGTTAACGGCGTTAAATTGCAAGGTCGTGTAGACTCATTTGATCAGTTTGTCGTGATGTTGCGCTCAACCGTATCGCAAATGGTTTATAAGCATGCTATTTCAACAATTGTTCCTGCTCGTGATCCTAAGGGTTATTTCGGTGGTGAAGAGGGCGAGGAAAACAGTGAAGTGGTGGGTGAATAAGTTTTGTGGCTTGTTAAACGCCTTGTTTATTGGCAAACGAGGCATTAAGTCGTTTGGCTGAGTTATTTCATCGTATCGAACAACAACGGCACGCAGAGCGTGCTGTTTTGGTGCATCTTGAGCTTCATGATGCCAGTCATGCTGAAGATTTGAGTGAGTTTCGCGAGCTGGTCGATTCGGCTGGCGTGACTGAAGTGGCACTGGTCACTGCTAAACCGAGTAACTTTCGCGCGCGAACCCTATTAGGGAGTGGCAAAGTTGAAGAAATTGCCGAATTAGCCAAAGCCTTAGAAGCCGATGTGATTATTATTAATTTCGCCTTGTCTCCCAGTCAAGAGCGTAATTTATCCAATGATTGTCAAATGCGGGTTGTTGATCGAGTCGGTTTGATTCTGGACATCTTCGCGCAGAGGGCGCAGTCCTTTGAAGGCAAACTTCAAGTCGAGTTGGCGCAGCTCAAGCATATGGCAACCCGATTGGTCGGTGGTTGGTCGCATTTAGAACGACAAAAGGGCGGAATTGGCTTACGTGGTCCAGGTGAGACTCAGCTAGAAAGTGATCGTCGTTTAATTCAAGAACGCATGATCATGCTCGAAAAACGCTTGGCCAAAGTGCGAGGTCATCGTGATTTATCACGTAAATCTCGTGCTAAAAACGAATTGCCAACGGTGGTGTTGGTTGGTTATACCAATGCAGGTAAGTCGACTATTTTTAATGCCCTAACTCGCGCTGATGTTTACGCTGAGAATCGTTTGTTTGCCACTTTAGACACCACTATACGACGTATTCATCTGCCTGGCGTTGGCCCTTGTGCTTTGGCAGATACAGTTGGTTTTATTCGCCATATTCCGCATGACTTGGTAGCCGCTTTCCGCTCAACTTTAGAAGAAGCCACGAATGCCAGTTTACTGATTCACATTATCGACGCTTCTGACCCCAGAAGAGATGAAAAAATAGCTGATGTAATGAGTGTGTTAGCAGAAATTGGTGCACAAGACGTTCCCATCATTCATGTTTACAATAAAATTGATGCCTGTATTCCCGCGGTTGAGGCTCATGTTACACCAGTGCTGTCTGATGGTTCTCGTGAAGCTTGGGTTTCAGCAAAAGCAGAATTAGGTATGGCGCTGTTGGTACGTGCGATTGCTGAAAAGCTGGAAGGAGAACAACTTGAAGTGAAAGTTGCCTTAGCAGCCAGCGAAGGTAAGCAACGCGCACAACTTTATGCGACGGGGCAAGTATTGTCCGAGTCTTTTGATGACGAAGGATTGGCTTGGCTAACGCTGCGTCTTTCGCCGGCTCAATGGGCGGATATTTGTCGAGATTCACGTTTTGAATTTAAAGAACAGCTTGCATCAAAAGCGTTCAGCGCCTAGAATTTGCGAGTTTGTCTGTATTTCATGTTACAAAAAGGGAGTTGGTCATTATGGCCTGGAACGAACCTGGGAAACCTGGACAAGATCCATGGGGTGGAAATCGTCCACCACGAAAAGACTCATCAGCGGATGCGGTTGAACAAGTTAAGCGTCAGTTAGAGGGCTTTTTGGGCAAAATTGGCCAACAAGGTGGCGGTCAAAATGATGCTTCATCAACACCACCAGAAGGTTTGGGTGTTGGATTAGGTGTTATTGGTGGCGCTGCCGTTGCGGTATGGTTGGCTTTTGGTATTTATATCGTCGATCCTGCAGAGCGTGGTGTAGTAACTGTATTTGGTGCTTTCACCGAAGAAACGGGTCCAGGTCCTCATTGGAACTGGCCAACTCCCATTGGTGATGTGACCAAAGTTAACGTTGAACAAATTCGTAACGCGGAAATTGGTTACCGTTCAGTCAAAAATGCCAATAGTGACGTGGCTGGCGAATCACTGATGTTAACGCAAGATGAAAATATTGTTGATATCAAATTAGCTGTTCAATATAACATCCGCAATGCCAGTAATTATTTGTTCAATAACGTTGATCCTGACAATGCGTTGCGTGAAATTGTAGAAAGTGCGCTACGTGATGTTGTCGGTAAAAATAAAATGGATTTTGTGTTAACCGATGGTCGCACGCAACTGGTTGCTAAGGTTCGTGAAAATGCTCAAGAGGCTTTAGACAGCTTGAAAGCAGGTATACAAATTACCAGTGTTAACTTGCAAGACGCTCAACCACCTGAGCAAGTACAAGCTTCATTTGCAGATGTCGTTAAAGCACGTGAGGATCGTCAACGCTTAATTAGTGAAGCCGAAGCCTATGCGAATGATATTCTACCTAAAGCTCGTGGTCAGGCAGCGCGTTTGACTGAAGAAGCTAATGCCTATCGTGAACAAGTCGTTTCACGCGCAGAGGGTGAGGCCAGTCGTTTTAACAGTATTTTGACGCAATATCAAAAAGCGCCCGAGGTCACACGTCAACGTATGTACTTAGACACAGTTGAGCAGGTGTTGGGTAGCAGTAGCAAAATTATGGTTTCGGCTAAATCCAGTGGTCAAATGATGTATCTCCCCTTAGATAAGTGGATGCAAGATGACAAATCGGCATTGCCTGCAACACCATCAATGAATGCCTTGCCAGATACTTCGGCATCTTCAGGGGTTCGTACAGCGCCATCATTGCGCGATAACCTTCGTAATCGGGAGGCACGTTAATGAGCTTATTACGTAATGGATTTTCAACCGCAGCGGGTGTGTTGGTCATTGGTCTTTCTATGTCGGTATTCACCGTTAATGAATACGAGAAAGCGCTTAAATTGCAACTAGGTCAAGTGATTGACGCGGAATATGAACCAGGTTTGCATTTTAAATTGCCTTTCATTAACAATGTCGTTAAGTTTGATGCGCGTATTCAAACCTTGGATGCAGAGCCAGAGCGTTATCTGACGTTTGAAAAGAAAAACTTAATTGTTGATTCCTTCGTTAAATGGCGAATTTCTGATGTAAAACAGTTTTACACCTCAATGGGTGGCGATGTGCGTCGTGCGAATATGCGTTTGGCACAAATCATCAAAGATGGCTTACGGGCAGAAATTGCTTCTCGTACCGTGCAAGACGTGATTGCTGGCGATCGCTTAAAAATGGTTGAAGCGATTGAAGACGCCGCTCGTGCTCAAGCGAAAGATTTTGGTATTGAGCTGCTGGACATTCGCTTAAAGCGTATTGATTTGCCGAAAGAAGTGAGTGAGTCAGTGTATCGTCGTATGGAAGCAGAGCGTATTCGTGTGGCGAAAGACTTACGTTCTCAAGGTTCAGAAGCAGCCGAGCGTATTCGTGCTGATGCTGATCGTCAGCGTACGGTACTATTGGCCGAGGCTTATAAGGAAGCAGAGGCGTTACGAGGTGACGGGGATGCTAAAGCAACCGATATTTATGCGGCAGCGCATAGCAAAAATGCCGATTTCTTTGCATTTTATCGTTCATTATCCGTCTATCGTGAAGCCTTTAAAGACAAGCGAGATGTGTTGATTTTGGATAGTGATGCGGAGTTTTTACGTTTTTTACGTCAACCTTCGGGCAAATAAAATTTAGCAACGCTTACTGTGAACATTCAGCAGATAAGTGTTTAAATGGCAATAGATAAATAGGCAATGAGTATGTCGATGGAAATGGGGCGCTGGTTAGTGCCAGATGGGATTGAAGACATTCTTCCTAAAGAGGCAGAGCAAATTGAGTTTTGGCGTCATGAACTCTTAGATGAGTTTTCACGTTGGGGTTACGATTTGGTTATGACGCCGATGGTTGAGTTTACTCAGTCTTTATTAACTGGTAAAGCGGTCGATTTGCAGCTAGATACCTGTCAATTAGTCGATCAAGTTTCGGGTAAAATGATGGGTGTGCGTGCTGATATGACGCCTCAAGTTGCGCGTATTGATGCGCATCGCTTACATACCAAGTTGCCTTCTCGTCTATGTTACGCCGCAGAAGTGTTACGTGCTCGTCCCAATGCGGTGAGTAGTTCGCGTAGTCCGATTCAAGTCGGTGCTGAATTGTTTGGTCATGCGGGTGTACAAAGTGATATTGAAGTGATGGAGTTGATGTTATCAACTTGCCATCGCATTGGTTTGTCTCATTTAACCTTAGCTTTGGGGCATGTTGCTATCTATCGTGCGCTCTCCAATTTATTGGGATTGAGTGCAGAGCAAGATGCACAGGCGCAAGCGATTTTACAACGTAAATCCTTACCTGAATGGGCGATCTGGTGTGGTAAATTGTCGATAGGTCAGTCTCAGTTAAAAGATGCGTTGATGGTCTTGCCTAAACTTTGTGGAGATGCGCAACAGGTTTTACTCGATGCTGAACAGGCATTGGCTCGTTTGGATAAAACCATTGAAGCCAGCTTGGCACGATTAAAACAAGTTGTACAACATGTAAAGATGACACATAAAGATTTGGCTATTCATCTGGATTTAACGGATTTGCGTGGTTTTAAATATCACACTGGTATCGTGTTCGGTGTGATCGAGCCTAGTCGTCAACGCATGATTGCATCAGGTGGTCGATACGATGATTCGGGCGCTGATTTTGGTGTGGCGCGTCCGGCAACGGGTTTCAGTCTAGATTTGCGTCAATTAATGGATTTACCTTTACCCGTATATCCCAAGAAACGTAAGCGTATTTTGGCTCCAGCCGTGGCAGACTTGAAATTGGTGTCACTGATTCAGCAGTTGCGCCAGGAAGGGCATAGTGTGGTCATTGGTTTTCCCGATGTAGATTGGGTTAGCCAAAAACTAGAGTGTGATATGGAGCTGGTCAAAGACAATGACCAGTGGGCAGTGCGTTAACCCAGTTGTGATGCGCAGTGATTGGCAGAATAGAATCTAACCTAACTTAACACAATACATGGCATTGAATATAATGGCAAAAAAGAACTTAGTCGTGGTTGGCACGCAATGGGGTGATGAAGGCAAGGGCAAAATTGTCGATTTATTAACCGATCGCGTTGCCGCAGTCGTACGTTTTCAGGGTGGACACAATGCGGGTCATACCTTGGTGATCGAAGGGAAAAAAACAGTACTCCATTTGATTCCTTCGGGAATTTTGCGTGATGAAGTCTTGTGCTTAATTGGTAATGGCGTTGTGCTAGCACCAGATGCTCTGATTAAGGAAATGGATAATTTAGAAGCGGCAGGCGTAACGGTTGCTTCACGCATGAAAGTGAGTAAAGCTTGTCCGTTAATTCTGGACTATCACGTCGCTTTAGACAAAGCACGGGAGCTGGCACGTGGTGCTAAAGCCATTGGAACAACAGGTCGTGGTATTGGTCCAGCCTATGAAGATAAGGCAGCACGTCGAGGATTACGTGTTGGTGATTTAATCGATTTTGAAGCGTTTGAACGTAAGTTGCGCGAAGTGATGGATTATCATAACTTCACACTCACTGCTTACTTTAAGCAACCAGCGGTTGATGTTGATGCGCAGTTGGCGAAGTGCAGAGTCTATCGTGAACGCTTACTACCGATGTTGGCGGATATTCCACAAATGATTACCGAGTTAAATCAAGCTGGTAAAAGCGTTTTGTTTGAAGGCGCACAAGGCACTTTGCTCGATATTGATCAGGGTACCTATCCCTATGTCACCTCATCGAATACCACGGCGGGTGGTGCAGCAACGGGCACGGGTATTGGTCCTTGTGACTTAGATTATGTATTAGGTATTACTAAGGCTTACGCAACACGTGTCGGTGGCGGTCCTTTCCCAACTGAATTGAATTATGATGCTGCACAAGATCAAGGAGATCCTATCGGTAAGCATCTCGGCACGGTAGGGCGTGAGTTTGGTGCTACTACGGGTCGTCAACGGCGTTGTGGTTGGTTTGATGCGGTGGCTTTACGTCGTTCGGCACAAATTAACTCGTTAACGGGTATTTGTTTAACCAAACTCGATGTGTTAGATGAGTTGGCTTATTTAGACGTGTGCGTTGCTTACGAATTGGATGGTCAGCGCGTTGAAATGCCGCCATTATCTGCTGAGGATTATCATCGTTGTACGCCTATTTATGAGCGTTTAGCAGGTTGGCAAACGTCAACGCTTGGGGTTCAACAATGGAATGATTTGCCTGAAAATGCAAAAGCTTACATTCGTTACCTTGAAAAGATGATCAATGTACCTGTCGATATGGTGTCGACTGGACCTGATCGTGTTGAAACTCTCATTATGCGTGATCCTTTCACCGTTTAAGTTGGAAATAAGTTGATGTTGGCATTTATTCGTGAACGCTCAAAAGGCGTGATTGCTTGGGTGATCGTTGTGATCATCATTATTCCTTTTGCTTTGTTTGGGTTAGATCAGTTTACCAGTGGCGATCGTATTGAGGTGGCTGCTAAGGTAAACGGTGAGCCTATCCAAGCCAATGAGTTTGCGCGTGCGTTAGAGAATGTTAAACGTCAATATCAAGAAAGTTTTGGTGACATGTACACCAGCTTAATACAGGAAGATAAGTTGCGTCAGCAAGTATTAGATGATCTGATTCAACGCAGTGCCATTGATCAGCAAATGGCACAGGAAGGTTTTGCCATGAGTGATCAGTTGCTTGCGCAGGTGATTCAATCGCAACAGATGTTCCATGATAAAGGTGTTTTTTCCGTACAGCGTTACGATGAAGTTTTGAAAAATAACGGCTTTACCAAAGAGCGTTTTGAGCAAGCGCAGCGTCAATTCATGTTGCGCAACCAACTTGAAGGTATAATAACGACTTCTGAAGTGATTGGATCGAGTGAGTTGAAAGCTTTGGCAGGGTTGGAGAGTCAGGAACGTGAAATTGGTTATTTGCGCATTGATCATCGCCCCTTTTTAAGTAAGGTGTCAGTGACTGAGGCGGAAATTAAAAGCTACTATGAACACAATTTAGCCCGTTTTAAAGCACCAGAACAAGTGAGCGTTGATTATGTGCGTTTGTCGGTGGAGGAATTGGCTAAATCTATTAAGCTAACCGACGAGCAACTGCAAACTTATTACAAAGATCATCCTGAGAAAATTCAGTTACCTGAAAAGCGTAACGCGCGCCATATATTAGTGATGTCTCCTAAAGGTGCAGATCAGGCGACTGCTGAAGCCGCTAAAGCTAAAATTGAGTCACTATTAGCACAGATTAAGCAGGGTGCAGACTTTGCGGAATTGGCAAAAGCTAACTCGGAAGATCCAGGTAGTGCCGACCGTGGTGGAGAGTTGGGCTTTTTTCAACGTGGTGACATGGTGCCTGAATTTGAAGCAGCCGCTTTTGCTTTAACTAAAGCAGGTGATTTGTCTGAAGTGGTGAAAACCAGCTACGGTTATCATTTGCTACAGCTAGTGGCGGTAGAAGCAACTAAGACGCCAAGCTTCGTTGAGGTCAAAGAATTACTTGCGCAAGAGTTAAAATATGAGCTTGCGTTGAAGGAGTACAACACTAAATTAGAACAGTTAAAAACCCTAACCTTTGAACAAGATGATAGCTTGAAGCCAGCAGCGGAAAAGTTGGGGTTGACAATTCAAACCAGTGCCTTAATGACTTCGGAAGGTGGGGAAGGCGTGTTTGCCGCACCGCAAGTGATTGAGGCTAGTTTTTCATCTAAGGTTGTGAAAGATAAATTGAATAGTGCCGTGGTTGATGTGCAGATGGGCGATTCATTGGTTGTTCGTGTCAATCAATATCAAGAGAGTCGTGATAAGCCTTTGGCTGAAGTGAGCGATGAGATTCGTTCTATATTGCTACGTCAGGCTGCTTTTGCGCAAGCGGCTGAATTGGCGAAAACAGTGTTGTCTGAGGCGAAAGCATCGACCAAAGCGCCTGAATCACTGGTTAAAGATGGTATCGAGTGGAAGGCGAGTCAATGGATGACGCGCAACTTTGATCAAGTGTTGCCAGAGATTTTAACGGCGGGTTTTAAAGCGCCTAAACCAGCTAAAGAGCAGGTAACATGGGTTTCGCATCAGTTGTCAACGGGAGATACGCTGCTCATTCGTGTTTCTGCGGTACGTACCGATGAAGCTCAATTAGTGAAAGTTGCAGATGACTTAAAGGGTGCAGCACTGCAAGTTTTTTCCGATGCAGAGCTTGAAGCCGTGGGTAAAACCATTAAGGACAAGGCTAAAGTCGAAACATTACTGAAGTAAATTTTATGTATTAAGCTAGGTTAAAAAAGCTCTCAAACTTGTTGTTGAGGGCTTTTTT
>CAYQEZ010000007.1:19725-57589 GCA_964416645.1 uncultured Francisella sp.
ACTTGCTAACAGCAGCTCGATTCGTTATAATTATTAGGTTGATGCAGATTGACATGCCTGCCTGAGTGGCGGAATCGGTAGACGCAGTGGATTCAAAATCCACCGTTGGTAACAACGTGGGAGTTCGAGTCTCCCCTCAGGCACCAAACTAACATTGGGTTAGTAAGAACAACAGTCGCGTAGCTCAGTTGGTTAGAGCACCACCTTGACATGGTGGGGGTCGGTGGTTCGAGTCCACTCGCGACTACCAAAATAAGTTAAAACGGGTCTGCAAGTCAGGCCCGTTTTGCCATCTAAAAAGGGTCACAAACACCGTGCATGTGATACCACACATTATTCCACGTGCTGAACACAGCATTAGCCGACGCGCCATTGACAAAGGTGTGTTAGACGTTCTCTATACTTTGTCTAAAAACGGATACGAAGCCTATTTGGTTGGTGGTTGTGTGCGTGATTTATTGTTGGGGTTAGAGCCTAAAGATTTCGATATTGTTACCAATGCCACACCCGATCAAGTGAAAAGGGTGTTTCGTGGTCGTTGCCGCATTATTGGTCGACGTTTTCGTTTGGCGCATGTTCATGTTGGCGATAAGGTGATTGAGGTAGCCACCTTCCGAGCTCAGTCCGAAGAGCGTGGGGATAGAGTCATCGATGAACAAGGTATGCTGCGCCGTGACAATGTTTACGGCACGCGAGACGAGGACGTTTGGCGTCGTGACTTTACCGTTAATGCCCTTTATTACAATATTGAAGACTTCACAATTGTGGATTACGTTGGTGCCATGCAAGATCTGCAGGCAGGCAAAATTCGTTTGATTGGCGAGCCTGTACAACGTTATCGCGAAGACCCTGTGCGCATGATTCGTGCCGTGCGTTTTGCCTGTAAATTGGGCTTAGAGTTGCCCGCAGAAACGGCTTCTCCTTTACCTGAATTGTCGCATTTATTGGCTGAGGCAGCACCAGCACGATTATATGAAGAAGTGTTAAAGCTATTTCATGGTGGTCAAGCCTTGTGTGTGTTTGAAAAGTTGCGTCAACATGGTCTAATGGGTGGTTTGTTTGACCAGACGGAATATTGTTTACAGCAACCTGATTCTTGGTCGGGGTTGGTGATACCTGTTGCGCTGGGTCAAACGGATGAGCGTATCGCTAATGATAAAGGTGTTCATCCTGGTTTCTTGTTTGCGGTGATGATGTGGGAACCTTTGTGGCAAGCCATGGAGCGTGACGAACAAGAGCTAGTAACACTTGATGAGCTGCTCAAAGCAGCCAATATGGTGTTGGCAGAACAAAGCGAACGTACCGCGCTGACCAAGCCCATTATGCATTACGTGAAAGAAGTTTGGGCGATGCAATTATTATTGTTAACCAAACAAGATCAAGCACAGCGCGTGATGGCGATTCCGCGTTTTCGAGCAGGTTTCGATTTCTTGGCGTTGCGAGCGGTTGCGGTGCCACGCTTTTCGGCGGTGGTGGATTTTTGGCAACAGCAGCAAGATGTGCATCCTGAATGGTTATATCAGCCAACTTTTGTGACGGTGGTGGAAGATCAAGAGGATGCTTTTGAAGCAGCGCTTGAACAAACGCATCGTCCTAAGCGTCGTCGCCGTTCTCGTCGGTAATCTTTATGTTGGCTTATTTGGGATTAGGTGCTAATCTGAATCAGCCTGTGCAACAGTTAAATCAAGCAGTACAGGCGTTGCAAGCGCACCCCATGATTCGATGCTTGCGTGTTTCGCCTTATTATCACTCTGCTCCCATGGGACCAAAAGATCAGCCCGATTATATTAATGCGGTTGTAGAGTGTAAAACCGATTTGTCGCCAATTGAATTACTCGATTTTTGCCAATCCATTGAGCAAGCTCAATTACGAGTAAGAGACCGTCATTGGGGTGAGCGCACGATTGATGTTGATATTTTGTCTATTGGCGATTTGGTGATGCAATCGGAACGGTTAATCTTGCCTCATCCCGGTATCATTAATCGTGACTTTGTTGTTTTACCTTGGCGAGATTTAGCCCCAGATTATCCTATTCCAACATTGGGCTTGGTGAGTCAGTTGACTTGTACCAGAGAGTTTAACGCCCAGCCGATGACACCATCACAACAGGAAAGTCTTTCATGAACGCTTCAGTTAAACCCGTTACCCTATCTAAGCTACTTACAGCTAAAGCTAAGGGCGAAAAGCTGGCTCTGTTAACAGCTTACGATGCCAGTTTTGCTCGATTGTTGCATCAATGTGGTGTCGATGCCTTATTGGTGGGTGATTCCTTAGGTATGGTGATGCAAGGTCATGATTCTACTATTCCCGTTACGCTTGATGATGTGATTTATCATGCTGCTATGGTTAAGCGCGGTGCACCCTTAGCATGGATCATTGCTGATTTACCCTTCATGACAGCGACGAGTATTGAGCAAGGATTAAAGAGTGCATGTCGCTTGTTGCAAGAAGCGCAGGTGCAAATGGTTAAGGTTGAAGGTGGTTTATCTGTACTCCCTTTAGTTCAAGCGTTGACAGAACAAGGTGTTCCCGTTTGCGCTCATATAGGCTTGTTGCCACAACAAGCCCTAAGAGCAGGTTACAAAATGGCGGGTAAAACAGAAGCCGATGCGCAGCGCTTGTTGGATGAAGCCTTGGCTTTAGAAAAAGCCGGCGCTTCGTTACTGGTGATGGAGTGCGTGGTTGCTGAAGTGGCGCAACGCATTACCACTGCCTTATCCATTCCAACCATCGGCATAGGTTCGGGTGCGGAAACAGACGGTCAGGTTTTAGTGTTGCATGATATTTTGGGCTTGTCGTCTTATGCGCCTTCATTTGCGCCTAAGTTTCTCATAGAAGGTAGAAGTTTAGCTGAAGCGGTGACGGCTTACGTGCAGGCCGTTAAGTTAGGTAAATTTCCTAGTCAGGTAAAAGGTTAATCGTTAAGTGACACAATTAATTCATCAGCTTTCATACTGGCGTGATATTCAGCAGCAGTGGCAAGACTCATCGCAACGGATCGCTTTTGTGCCGACGATGGGTAATTTGCATGAGGGGCACTTCTCGTTAGTGAAGTTAGCGCAGCAACATGCTGATAAAGTAGTGGTGAGCATTTTTGTCAATCCGTTACAGTTTGGTCCTAATGAAGATTTTGATCGTTATCCACGCACTTTAGAAGCGGACGTTCAAGCGCTGAGCCAGCTAGGTGTCGATGTTGTTTTTGCACCGGGTGTTGATGAAGTTTATCCTGAAAGGGGGGCTGAATCTTCTGGCTCTGAAGGTTTTTTAGTGCTTCCGCCCCCCAAATTGACCGATACCCTTTGTGGCGAATCTCGTCCTAGTCACTTTACCGGTGTGGCAACGATTGTATTAAAATTGTTTAATATGATTCAGCCGCAACTGGCTGTTTTTGGTGAAAAAGATTATCAGCAATTAGCCATTATTAAGGCGATGATCAAGGCATTAAACTTGCCGATACAGATATTATCTGCTCCCACCTGTCGTGCTGCTGATGGGTTGGCCCTGTCTTCTCGTAATCAATATCTATCGACACTAGAGCGTCAGCAAGCGCCGGTTATTTATCAAACATTGCAAACCATTGCGCTTGGGCTTCGCGAGGGGCAGTCGAGTGAAGTGTTAATTGAACAAGCCCAGCAACAACTCATTCGTTTGGGCTTTAATAGTATTGATTATATTGCCGTACGTCATCCCAATTCATTAGAAAAATTGGCGCAGTTGGGTAGTGAAGGAGCGGTGGTTCTAATTGCAGCTAGATTGGGTAACACGCGATTAATTGATAACCTGGTCGTTTCCACTAAGCAACAGTGGTAGAAGTTAAGCGCTTAGCGTAAAATGAACACAATTAATAAAAATTCAGAGTAAGGATGGCACTATGCAGGCAATGGCGGATCGTGATGGCGTTATTTGGTTAGATGGACAGATGGTTCCTTGGCGCGAAGCGAAGGTTCATGTGTTAACGCACACGCTTCATTATGGTATGGGTGTATTTGAGGGGGTTCGTGCTTACGAAACGCCTGAGGGTACGGCTATTTTCCGCCTGCAAGCTCATACCGATCGTCTATTTAACTCGGCCAAAATTATGAATATGGCCATGCCTTATAGCAAAGAAGAATTGAATGAAGCCCAACGCGCGGTAGTGCGTGAAAACGGGCTTTCATCTGCTTATTTACGACCTATGGCGTTTTATGGTGCTGAAGGTATGGGACTGCGTGCGGATAACTTGAAAGTTCATGTTATGGTGGCAGCGTGGACTTGGGGTGCGTATATGGGTGCAGAGAACCTTGAAAAAGGTATTAAAGTGGCTACTTCGTCTTTCACGCGTCATCACCCTAATATTTCGATGACCAAGGCCAAAGCTAATGGCGCCTATATGAATTCTATGTTGGCGCTTCAAGAAGCGATTCGTCACGGTTGTGATGAGGCTTTGTTGTTGGATAAAGAGGGTTATGTATCGGAAGGTTCGGGTGAAAACTTCTTTATGGTGCGTGACGGTGTGATTTACACGCCACTGCTAACTTCAGCACTTGATGGTATTACCCGCAAAACGATTATGCAATTAGCCGCTGAAATGGGTTACACGGTGGTTGAACGTAACATCACGCGTGATGAGGTTTATATTGCAGATGAGGCATTTTTTACTGGCACTGCTGCTGAAGTAACGCCGATTCGTGAGCTAGACGGTCGAGCTATTGGTTCGGGTTCTCGTGGTCCGATCACACAAGCTATTCAAGCACGTTACTTTGCTTTGGTGCAAGGCAAAAATAAAGATTACGCCGAATGGCGTACGTTCGTTAAATAAGGGTTAATTGATATGAAATACTCAACTTCATTAATTACCCCTAATGCCCAGAATCAATATCAAGTAACGAGTAAGGATACGCCTTTGACGTGCCCAATGCTGGGTATGGCGTTGTGGAATTCGCATCCTAAGGTTTATTTACCCATTGAAGAAACGGGACAGGCTAAATGTCCTTATTGCGGTGCGGAATACACCATGACCGATTGGTCTGAAAACGGCGGCCATCATCATTAAATTGATGGCTCCCCCTAGCTAGGACAACAGCATGCGACATTATCGAGAAAACTTTGCTGAGAGTAAATTGCTTGCAGAAACAGTGCTAGCAGAAACTATTCAGCGTGGTGTGCGTCCTAATCCCATTAATTTTATGGTCTGGTATGAGTATTTACTCAAACGCGATGCGTTCGTTGTGGATAGGATCGCTGTCGCGAAGGATCATGAAGAAGTCGCAGTTGAATTGTTCAATCATATCGTTAGTCGCATTTGTGTGATGAATGAAATTGACGGCTTGGTGTTAAAGCTCGTTAACGATATTATCAGTGATTTAGGTGGTTGGGAAAGCAATCTTGAACGCCATACGCAAACCTTGGAACAGGCTTTGATTAGTTTGTCGGCTAAAAGTGATGTTAATTTAGCTGCTATGGTAGTTAAAAATGTGGTCGAGTCTGTTAAAGACTTAACGGATAGCGCTAGGGGTATGAAATCTAAAATGGAGGAGGTTCGTAGCGAAGTTGATACGTTAAAAAAACAACTCGAAGTAAGCTACAAAGAGGCGCATACAGATCCTTTGACAGGAATTGGTAATCGGCGTGCTATGGACAAGTTCGTTGCCGAAAATATCGATGAAAATAACTTTGATAATTTCTCTTGTATTATTTTAGACATAGACTATTTCAAACGTATTAATGACCAGCACGGTCATATGGTAGGAGATAGCGTGTTGCGTTTTATTGCTAAACTCTTGCAGCAAGCCAGTAAGGGGCAAGACTTCGTTGGTCGTTTTGGTGGAGAAGAGTTTATTTTATTGTTACCTCAAATCAGTGCGAGCAATGCTTACGCCTTTGCTGAAAAATTACGTAAATTGTTACAAGATACCAATCTAAAATTACGTAACACACAAGATACACTAAAGTTTACAGCCTCGATTGGTGTTTCTACTTATCGTAAAGGCGAGATGGTTACTGATTTTATTAATCGCGCTGACAATGCGCTTTATGTTGCTAAAACAACAGGGCGTAATCGGGTGGTGGATGAACTTGAAGCAGCTAATACTAAGCTTGCTTAAGCTTCAACTTATTTAGAGTGCTCGCTTGATGCTGTTTATTTGAGCACGCAGCAAGCTTACGATCAGCGTCTGACTTTACGTTGCGAGGAGGATGGAATTCCCATAGCTTCTCTGTATTTGGCTACCGTTCTTCGTGCAACACTGATCTTTATGCCTTCTAGTTTGTCGACTAAATCTTGATCGCTGATGGGCTTTTTAGGATCCTCGGCATCAATGAGCTGTTTAATGCGTGCTTTGATGGCAACCGCTGATTGATCTTGCGGACCGTATTGACTCACGCTACTAGAAAAAAAGTATTTGAGCTCATAAGTGCCTCGTGGTGTTTGCATGTATTTTTGTGTGGTGGCGCGTGAAATTGTCGATTCATGCAGACCGAGTGCATCGGCAACATCGCGAAGTACCAACGGCTTCATGGCAACATCGCCTTCATCGAGGAATTTGGCTTGTTCAGCAACGAGGTAAGCTCCTACCTTGAGCAGTGTTTCCCCACGACTTTGAATGCTTTTAATGAGTCCTCGTGCTTCTAACAGCTTTTCTTTCATAGCTTCGGCTTGTTCTTGGCTGCGATTGGATTTGTCTAGGTGTTTGAGCAGGTCTACATATTCGTTGTTTACGCGAACGCGCGGGTAAGCATTCGAATTTAGTTCCACCTTCCAGCCTTTTTTATCTCGTTTGATGATGAGGTCGGGAATGATAACCTCTCGTTCACTGTCAGCAAAGCTCAAACCTGGTTTAGGGTTAAGAGATTGGATAAGGGCCATCAATGCGATCCAGCTCGCTTCATCGAGTCCATAAACACGTTTTAATCGCGTAAAATCACCATGTGCAAACCAGTCAAAGCGTTCGCTGAGCATGCGAATCGTGGTATCAATCAATGCAGTTTGTGGCAGCATCCCTTTGAGTTGAATCAGCAAACATTCTTGGATAGAGCGAGCACCGACACCAGCTGGATCAAAGTTATCTTGAATTAATGTTAATACGGTTTCAATATCATCTTCGTTGGGCGTAAAGCGTTCATTCTCGCTGATGGCTTCAATCACTTGATCTAAATCGCTACTCAAATAGCCTTGTTCGTCTATTGAGTCAATGAGATAGTAGGCAATGGCTTGTTGAATATCCGTTCCCCAAGTGAAGGTATCTACTTGCCATTTGAGATGACTGTACAGATCTTCATGCGCAGCGGTATAGCTTTCTGCAGGGGTGTAGTCATCATTTTCGTGATGAGAGGTAACCGAAAAATCTTCAAATTCACTCTGTTGAGTGGGTGCTTCATTGCCATCTTTGTCGAACAAGTCATCCCACTGACAATCCAGATTTTCAGTTAGATTATTGCGATGATCTATAGAGTGATCGTCGCTTACACTATTAAATTCACTTAATGTGTCAAATTCCGTATCCGCATCAATATCGTCAAAGTTCGTTAATTCAGCTGATTCGTTAGAGGATGAAGCGCTAGCATCGTCCATGTCCAGTTCGAGCATGATATTACTGTCTAAGGCTTCGCTAATGGCTTCTTGAAGTTCGATAGCTGAATGCTGCAAAATCTTAATTGATTGTTGCAGTTGCGGCGTGAGCTTGAGCTGTTGGCTGACGTTAAACTGTAATCCTGGCAACATGGCCATGTGATACTTTCCTTGTAAAACGATTTTTAGCGTTTGTAGCAATAATATGCGTTATTTGTTATACGTGCATTATAATACGCTTGTTGCCCTAGGGGTAAAGTTTAACGATGAGGAACTCATGAAAGTATCAAAAAATGAGATGAAGCAATTGATTGATCGGTTGCCAGAGGATGCAGGTTGGGATGAATTGGTTTTTCAACTTTACCAAGAAGGTAAAGTGACTTTGGGTTTGGCTGAAAATGAGCGGGATCAACCCCTAACGCGAGAGCAATTCCAGCAACTGTTTATTCGTGCCGAGTCAGCACGCGAACAGCCCGTTGACATGCGTAATACCTTAATTTACCATCCTAGTAATACCACAACGATTGCTATGATAGCGGGTGTGATTGCTGCAGGTTTTGCTTTTGTTTTCCCTCCTATTGCTTGGTTAGCCGCTCCAGTGGCTTTCATTGGTGGCTTTATGGGGGTGTTAGCGGGTCAGCAACGTGCGTGGGTGGCTATGCTATTGGCGATGGTTACTTTAATGCCTTTTGCTTTAGCCGCTTTGTAAGTGCTTACCAAACAACCACTTCTTTTTCTAATGAGATAGAGAAGTGGTTGATGACTGCTTCACGAATCATTTCTGCTACGTTTAGAATATCTTTTCCGCTGGCTTTGCCATAGTTAACCAAAATCAGCGCGTGTTTGTGATAAGTTCCAACTTCATCAACGCGTCTCCCTTTCCATTGTGCTTTTTCTATAAGCCAAGCGGCTGGAACTTTAATACAACCGTTCGTTAATTTATGTCCAGGCATGTCGGGATATTGTTGCTGTAATTGCTGGAAATGTTTCAGCGTAATGCTAGGATTTTTGAAAAAACTACCTGCACTGCCTAGTACGGCAGGATCGGGAATACGTTGTTGACGAAGGTTAATGACGGCATCGTAGACCATGCGTGGGCTGAAATCTTCCAATTTAAGACCAGGATTGTTGCTAAACATGGCTTCGTGTAAAGGTTCGTGTACCAGATTCGGCGTGCTATGTTTTAACAACCTAAATGTAACCCGATGTATGAGTACGCGATTGCTGAGCTGGTGTTTAAAGATGCTGTCTCGGTAAGCGAATTGACATTCATTTTTGCGTAGCTCTACACGGCGCCCATCGCGTAAGTCAAAACTTTGAATGCGCGTGATGGTATCCTGAACTTCAGCACCATAAGCGCCAATGTTTTGCACGGGAGCGGCACCAACTTTACCTGGAATGAGGGCAAGGTTTTCTAGGCCCCACCAGCCTTGTTCAACGGTATAAGTGACCAACTCGTGCCAAGACCGTCCAGCTCCTACCGATAACCATACAGAATGCTGATCTTCTTTAACCATTTTAATTTCGTCGTAATTGCAACTTAGCACTAGTGCGTCAAGGTCATGAGTGAGCAGTAAGTTGCTCCCACCACCCATGATCATCCAGGGTAATGAAGCCAGCTTAGGGTCTTGTCGTAGAGTAGGAATGGCACTGGCATGTTTAATTTCAGCAAAGTAGCGCGCTTTGCATGAAACACCAAAGGTATTGCGTTCTTTGAGATCGTAATTGGCATAAAGATACATAGTGTTGATCTGCAATTGGTTTATGGGCGAACCATAAGTAATACGCCACACATAGGGTGGTCGAAATACTGTAGTTCGTTGAGTTTAACTTTGCGTGCTTCTTGCAATCGAAAACGCCATTGTTGACCTATGATGGATAATGGTAATTGTTGTTTGGCGGCAAAGGCAGAGGCAACCGAATCGGGCAACTGTTTTGTGCATTGTAGTTCTAACACAATATGCTCAAACTTTTGTTTGTAGAGTTTGACTTTCCCTGTTAAAGGAAGTCCGTTGCGACTGATGCCTTCTGGTAAACGCGTGTTTTTGGCAGCTTCACGTGATTCTGCTGGTTGAGACCATGCTAAGTGGGCAAGGATGGCAAACTCACCACTAGTGGTCAGTCTGCGCGCTGTCTCTTTCAGGGATAATTGCGAATCATTCAGTAATAAACGACCGCTATGACCAGCACTAAGTGATAGATCATTCTCATTCATATCAAGTTGCTCGGGTAGCGCTGGCCAGTGTTCACTTAACCATAAATTAGGATTTTTAGATTCAAATACAATCATTTCAATAACATAAGCTTGCGCGCTTGACAAGCTAGCGAACATTAGGCTAAGGATGATCAGTAAGGTATTAATCCAGGAGGCAATCATGGGTAAACTCATTCTCTAAATACTAAGTGGTGCTGAGTTGCATTAACAGTTCATCAACCGCTTTTAGCCGGTCGGTGGCAGTGCCGATGTCTCCAGACCATTTTAACTTGTTTGGTCCATCTAGTTTATAGATTTTTGGTTGTTGCTGAATCAACTTGATCAGCTTCATGGGATCGACCGAAGTTTTTGCTAAAAAATGCAGTTTAATATGATTTGCGCTGCCTTCGATTTTGTGAATGCCTAAGCTCATGGCGCGATGTTTCAGTTGCATAATGGAAAATAGGTTCTTACATGCATCGGGTAATAAGCCAAAACGGTTCACCATTTCGATTTGCAGTTGATGCAGATCGGCTTGGTCTTCAGCGGCATTGATACGCTTATAGAGTACTAAACGAGCAGAGATGTCGGGCAAATAGTCATCGGGTATGAGTGCGGGAATGCCAAGATCCACATCACAATTGTCGTTATTGTCTTCTAAATTAGGTACTTCTCCACGACGATAGGCGCGTACCGCCTTGTCTAGTAGTTGTGTATAGAGTTCAAAACCAATTTCGTGCATTTGACCACTTTGTTCGTGACCCAATAGTTCACCCGCACCACGAATTTCAAGGTCTTGGCTAGCGAGAGCAAAGCCTGAACCGAGTTGATCATGACGTGCAATGGCTTCAAGACGTTTGACGGCATCACTGCTTAATGCTTCCTTTGGTGGGGTAAATAAGTAGGCATAGGCTTTATGGTGCGAGCGTCCGACTCGACCCCGTAATTGATGTAATTGAGCCAGACCAAATTTGTCAGCACGATGAATGAGGATAGTGTTGGCATTAGGGATATCGATTCCTGTTTCGATAATGGTGGTAGAAACAAGAATATTGTATTGCTGGTGATAAAAATCGCGCATCACTCGTTCCAATTCTCGTTCGGGCATTTGTCCGTGCGCCATGGCAATACGAGCGTCGGGCATGAGTTGGGTTAATTCTTCTACAAAAGCAGGCATACGTTCGACATCGTTGAAGAGTACGTAAACCTGCCCGCCACGACGTAGCTCACGAGTGCAAGCTTCTTTGGCTAAGGCTGGATTCCAGTCTTGCACGAAGGTTTGAATGGACTGTCGTTTCGCAGGCGGTGTGGCGATAATGGACATGTCTCTGAGTTGAGCAAAAGCCATTGAAAGGGTGCGCGGAATCGGCGTGGCGGTCATGGCGAGAATATCTACTTGTGTGCGTAGGCTTTTTAAGAATTCTTTTTGTTTAACGCCAAAGCGATGTTCCTCATCAATAATAATGAGTCCTAAATCGTGGTAACGCATATCGCTTTGCAATAACTTATGCGTGCCAATGACGATATCTACCTTGCCTTCAGCGATTTGTTCAATAACTCTGGACTGATTGCTGGAGCCGCCGAAACGCGATAGTGATTCAATTTTGACTGGCCAGTCGGCAAAGCGGTCGCGAAAGTTTTGTAAATGTTGATTGGCCAATAAGGTTGTTGGAACCAGTACGACGACTTGTTTACCTCCATGTACCGCCATAAAAGCGGCACGCATAGCAACCTCTGTTTTGCCAAAACCAACATCACCACAGACCAAACGATCCATCGGACGGGGCGATTGCATATCTGCAATGACCGCATCAATGGCGTTTTGTTGGTCGGGTGTGGTTTCGAAAGCAAAGCCCGCACTGAAGCGCAGATAGTCAGCACCGGCATCGGCAAAGGCGTGGCCGCGCCGCGCTTCACGCGCCGCATAAAGATCGAGTAATTCAGCAGCGACATCGCGTACTTTTTCAATCGCTTGCTTACGTGCTTTGCTCCAGCGATCGTTGCCTAGTTTATGCCAAGGTGCATGATCAGCATCGGCTCCAGCATACCGACTAATCAGGTGTAGATTCGTAATCGGGACGTATAACTTATCGCCACCTGCATATTCCAGTGCAACAAATTCACGCGGAATATCACCAAGCGTTAGGGTTTCTAAGCCACCATATCGACCTACACCATGTTCTAGATGCACGACGGGCGAGCCTATATCTAGTTCTGCAAGTGAACGAATACCATCGGTAAAGTCTTGATGTGCACTGCGTTTACGTCGCCGTGTTTGCCTTACTTGGCTGGTGTAAAGTGAAACTTCACTAATGACAACAAGGTTATCTAACCACATATTCTGGGTAAGTGGAGCGACAGTTAGATAGAGTCCAGCCGCTTCTGCCGTTAGAAAGTCTGACCAGCTTTCTGCACGCATTGCTTTGAGTTGAGATTTTTGTAGCAGTTCAATCAGTACTTCTCGTCGTCCGACGGATTCGGCAACCAATAACACTTTAGTGTTGCTATCTAGCTTGGGCAGCCAGTCGGCGAGTCGCCATAGAGCGTCACTTCGACTAGGATCGATACTGAGATCGGGAAGAGGTTTCATCAGCCAGTGTTGGCTGTTGTCGGCTTTAGTTTCGCTAGTGAGTTCGATGCGGTAATAGGGCTTCATGCGTCCTAACAAATCGTTTGCAGCTAGGAAACCGCGATTGGGTGGTAATAGCGGGTGATTGGGGTCGAGTTTGCCGATACTGTAACGCTCTTCAACATCGCGATAAAAAGCTTCCGCCGAATTCACTACTTGACCCACCCAAACTAGGTGTGTGTCAGCGGTGAGATAGTCGGTAATGGCGCTAAGTTGTTCAAAGAATAAGGGTAAGTAATACTCTAAGCCACTGGCGTTTTGCCCCTTAGAAACTGCTTGATAAAGCCAGTTGGTGCGAGTGTTACTGTCGGGAAAGGCATCGCGCCATTGTTGACGAAACAAGTGAATGGTGTCGCTATCTAGCGGATATTCTTTGGCAGGCAGTAGGGTAATAGAGTCTATTTTTTGTGTGGTTAGCTGGGTGCTGACATCGAATTCACGTATGGAATCAATCTCATCGTCCAACCAGTCAATGCGTAGTGGTTGGTCTCCGCCCATTGGGAAGACATCAAGTAATGCCCCTCTAAGTGCATACTCACCATGTTCCATCACCTGACTCACCCGTTGATAACCGTTGGCTTCTAAGTTGCGGGTAAATTCATGGCGATTAATTGATTGACCCGTTGAAAGAACAAAGCTGCGGCTTAACAAATAGCTCGATGGAATGAGCTGGTGCATCAGGGTTGTGATCTGTGCAATCAGAAATCTTGGTGGCGTTGTCGCTTGACGATAGAGCGCTTGTAGTCGCGCTGAAATGATGTCTTGATGTGGCGAAAAGCGGTCGTAAGGCAGTGTTTCCCAGTCTGGAAAAAGTAGAGCGCTTTCTTGGCTATAAAAATTGAGTTCATTAGCAAGTTGTTGTGCTTGTTGAGCGCTATCGGTGATAACGAGAAGCGGTTTATTCAGTGATGAGCCTAATTCAGCTAGCGCTAATGCAATGCCTGCATCGCTTAATCCAGACCAATAGAGTGTTTTATGTTGTTGTTGATTCCATTGAGGTAATATGAAAGCCACCAGAAATGTCCATGTTTTGTGAGTTTATACTGAGTTCCATTATAGCATTTGCTGATTTTTTAGGGTTTTGTTGTTCTTGTTTGATTCATTTGTGTACTGATGAATTGTATCGTTTGATACAATGTTGACTAATGACAAAAAATTATCACAGGAAAAACAGATGGCAACAATCGTCATTGTTGGTGCGGGTATTGGCGGGATGCCAATGGCCTATGAAATGAAGCGTCAATTAGGTTCCCTGCACACTGTTAAGGTCGTTTCAGCGCTTGATCAGTTTCAATTTACGCCATCTAATCCTTGGGTTGGTGTTGGCTGGCGCACTGCGGAGGATATATCTGTTCCTTTGGAGCCTGCGTTAACGCGTAAAGGCATTGAATTTATTCATGCCACAGTAACGGAAATTAAACCGAAAGAAAATTATCTTGTGCTTGCTGATGGTCGTCGTGTTGATTATGACTATGTTATTTTGGCAACAGGTCCTTATTTGGCTTTTGAAGAAGTTGAAGGATTAGGGCCATCAAGTCATGGAGGTCATACTGTATCTGTGTGCACGACGGGGCATTCTTTAGAAGCCTTTGAGGGTTGGGAAGCTTTTTGCCAGCAACCTGCTCCCATTGTGGTTGGTGCGGTGCAAGGTGCTTCTTGTTTTGGTCCTGCTTACGAATATGCCATGATTATGGATACGGATTTGCGTAAACGTAAAATTCGTAAGGATGTCAAAATGACCTTCGTTACCTCGGAACCTTATATTGGTCATTTGGGTTTGGGTGGAGTAGGTGATTCCAAAGGGATGCTAGAAAGTATCATGCGTCAGCGCCACATTAACTGGATTTGTAATGCGAAAGTGAGCAAAATCGAACAGGGAATGATGTATGTGGATGAGCATGATAGTAATGGTAATCTGATCAAGTCACACCAATTACCTTTTGGTTATTCGATGATGTTACCCGCTTTCAAGGGACCTAAGTTCTTACAACAAGCCGATGAGCAACTAGCCAACCCTCGGGGTATGGTTAAAGTGGATCAATTTAATCGTAACCCTGCTTACCACAATATTTATGCTTTGGGGGTAGTGGTGGCTATTCCGCCTGTGGAGGCAACGCCAGTTCCTATTGGTACGCCTAAAACGGGTCTGATGATTGAAGGCATGATGACGGCTATTTGTCATAATATTGAAAATCAATTGGCTGGTAAGGCACCGTGTGAAGAAGCAACATGGAATACCATTTGTCTTGCTGATTTGGGCGATACGGGTGCCGCTTTTGTCGCGCTACCGCAAATTCCTCCGCGTAATTTAACTTGGGCAAAACAAGGGAAATGGGTTCATTTAGCTAAAATTGCTTTCGAGAAATATTTTATTCGCAATATGAAGAATGGTAATTCAGAGCCGATTTATCAGAAATATGTTATGAAGATGTTAGGTATTGTGCGCTTAAAATCGGAAGAAAAGCGATAGCTTGAATGCCTTTTTAGGTTCGAAATAAGCGCATCACATTTATTTAGCGTCGAGGGAGATGAGCCATGATTCATGGCTGTGGTATGATGGTGTGATGTTTTTATCGGTATCGGAATCCTTCTTGCATGCTTGATCCTTTGTTGTTATCACTTGATTTAATGGGCACAGTGGTGTTCGCGATCACGGGTTTATTGGCTGCTAGTCGCCACCATTTAGATTTATTCGGTGCTCTGGTTTTGGCGATGGTGACTGCTGTAGGAGGGGGAACACTTAGGGATTTAATTTTGGGTGTTCCCGTATTTTGGTTGATGCATACTGAATATCTCTACTTGATTATTGTAACAACCGTTTTAGTGGCTATTTACCGTCGCACCCATGTCATTCCCATGAAGGTCTTGCTGCTACTTGATGCAATTGGGTTGGCAGTATTTACAATTATTGGTGCGCAAAAAGCACTGGCATTGGGTTATGCTGATGTTATTGCTGTGATGATGGGCATTATGACGGGTGTGGTTGGCGGCATGATTCGCGATATTTTGGTGGGAGAAGTTCCGCTCATTTTACGTCAAGAAATTTATGCTACTGCCTCGTTTTTAGGTGCAACAGTTTATGTGCTTGCAAATCATTGGATTAGTTTATTCGAATTAGTGATTGCCTTATCTATGTTGGCCACTTTGGTTGCTCGCTTAGGAGGCGTTTTTCTAGGCTGGCGTTTACCCAAATTTATTACCACCTAAGTGTTTTAGTGAATTACTTACAGGATTATGACAGTGAATTTTCCCTTTGAATGGCGGATTGGTTTGCGGTATTTGCGTGCAAAACGTCGCAATCATTTTATTTCGTTTATTTCGCTCATCTCTTTTTTGGGTATTGCTTTAGGTATTTTGGCGCTTATCACCATTTTGTCTATTATGAATGGTTTTCATGAAGAAATTCGCTCGCGTATGCTCAGTATGACAGCACACATGACGGTATCTGAACCAGGTGATAAATTGGAAAATTGGCAACAACTGGCGGGAGAGATTAAGCAAACACCATCGATCACGGGTATGGCGCCTAATGTTAGTCGTTTAGCACTGGTTGCTCACGGCGGTAGCTCGCATGGTGCGATGGTGAAAGGTGTGGAGCCTGAGTTAGAGTCGGATGTTTCAACCGTAGAGCAACATGT
This sequence comes from uncultured Francisella sp., assembly GCA_964416645.1. GTDB lineage: Bacteria > Pseudomonadota > Gammaproteobacteria > Thiomicrospirales > Thiomicrospiraceae. The sequence goes on from CAYQEZ010000007.1 coordinate 35,734, forward strand.
TAAGTTTGGTCAATTCTCGGCACTGAAAGCAGGAGACTATGCGATTGTGTTGGGTAGTGAGTTGGCAGCGAAATTAGGTGTGGTGTTGGGCGATAAAGTTACGGTGATTACACCAGAAGGGAGCAACACAGCGGTGGGTTTTATTCCCAAAATGAAACGCTTTACCTTAGTTGGTATTTTTGAAGTGGGTATGCATGATTATGATGGTGGCATGGCGTATATCCATCTTGCTGATGCGCAAACACTCTTTGGGTATGATGAAAGTGAGGTGAGCGGATTGCAGCTAAAAGTAACCAATATGTTCGATATTCCAACCATGCGAGATGATCTAAGTAGTGTCATTACACGTACGGTTTATGTAACCGATTGGACGCAACAACATGCTAACTTCTTTGCTGCGTTACAGTTAGAAAAGCGCATGATGTTTATTGGTCTTGCACTGATTGTGATGGTGGCGGCATTTAATATCATTTCAACTATGGTGATGGTGGTTACGGATAAACGAAGCGATATTGCTATTTTGCGCACCATTGGTGCTTCTCCTGTCTCGATTATGACAATTTTTATTGTGCAAGGTATGGCAATTGGGTTAATTGGTATGTTGTTAGGTATTGCAGGCGGTGTGGCTGTTGCGACGAACATTGACACCATCGTGCCCTTTATTGAACACTTATTTGGCTTCAAGTTCTTTCCGGCAAATGTTTTTTATATTAGCTTTGTTCCTTCGCATTTAGAATGGAGTGATGTGTGGCAGGTCGCGATGATGGCTTTTACACTGACCCTATTAGCAACGCTCTATCCTGCATGGCAAGCTTCAAAAACTCAGCCAGCGGAGGCTCTGCGCTATGAGTAATGTATCGGGAAATTTTGTATTAGAAGCTAACGGACTGTCTAAGCGTTATGATGAGGGTGATATGCAAGTTGATGTGCTCAAATCAATCGATTTTAGCATTGAACCAGGCGATTGCTGTGCTATTGTTGGTGCTTCAGGTTCAGGTAAGTCGACACTACTTCATTTATTAGGCGGGTTAGATAAGCCAACTGAAGGAAAGGTTCGCTTATGTGGCCAAAATTATTCAACACTAAACGAAGCAGAACGGGGTCGTTTACGTAATCGCCATTTGGGTTTTGTCTATCAGTTTCACCATTTATTACCTGAATTCACTGTGCTGGACAATGTGGCGATGCCGTTAATGGTTAGGCGTATGCCTTTAGCGCAAGCAAGATCTCAAGCTATGGAAATGTTGAATTCCGTTGGGTTGTCTCATCGATTGATGCATAAACCGAGTGAATTGTCTGGCGGTGAGCGGCAACGTACAGCCATTGCAAGAGCATTGGTGACGCGCCCAGACTGCTTAATGGCGGATGAACCTACCGGTAATTTAGATTCAGCCACGGCAGATAAACTCTACGATTTGCTGATGGAACTGCAGCGGCAAACACACATGGCGTTGATTATCGTGACACACGATAGCGCTCTGGCGGCTCGAATGAATCGAGTGTTACATATGCGCGATGGGCGTTTTGTCGATTAAGCTTTTTGCTAAGAGACGCTGACCTGCGGTATCATATGACTAATTTTTAACTTTTCTCTCTGGAGAGTTCCTGCGTGATTTCATTTCGTGGAAGCATGGTTGCCATAGTAACACCTATGACCTTGGAAGGTTCGGTTGATTATCTGGCTTTCGAACGCTTATTAGATTTTCATTTAGATAACGAAACTTCGGTTATTTGTGTCGCTGGAACAACAGGTGAAGCCTCGACCTTGGACTGTGACGAACATTGTGCATTGATTCGTTATGCGGTTGAGTACGTTAAGGGACGCATTCCTATCATGGGCGGTACTGGCGCGAATAGTACGCGCGAAGCGATTGAGCTGACGCAGTGCGCCAAAGATGCGGGTGCTGATGCTGCCTTATTGGTAACGCCTTATTACAATAAGCCCACTCAAGAGGGGCTTTATTTGCACTATAAAGCGGTTGCTGAAGCGGTTGATATTCCAGTTGTACTCTACAATGTACCGGGGCGCACTGCGGTTGATATGTTGCCAGAAACGGTGGCGCAATTATCACAAATTCCCAACATCATTGGTATTAAAGATGCAACGGGGAACCTAGCCCGTTTAACAGAGATGCAAGCACTTTGTGCGCCCGATTTTGAGTTTTATACGGGCGATGATGCCACGGCCATTGAATTTATTTTATTGGGTGGACATGGTGGCATTTCGGTGACGGCTAATGTGGCTCCCAAAGCAGTGAGTCTTGCTTATCAAGCAGCGCTGGCTGGTCGTGCAGAACAGGCGCGAGCTTTAGATTTACCCTTACAAGCCTTACACCGTGATTTATTTGTTGAAGCCAATCCGATTCCAGTAAAGTGGGCATTACACCTTATGGGTTATATTGATTTAGGTATCCGTTTACCTCTGACGGTATTATCAGATTCTAAGCGTCCGCTCATTGAAGCTGCGCTTCAACAAGCCCATTGTTTATAACTCATCATTTTTTGGAGTGCCTTGTCTCATGAAATATTCTTTAGGCTTAGTGGGCATCACGGCCTTATCTCTGTTGTCGCTTTCAGGCTGTAGTAGTCTTAGTAAGTCCTTTGGATCGGGTGATGCGATTACCAACCAAGATAATTATCGTGTAACACAAGATGCGTTAATTTCGCCCTTGGAATTGCCTCCAGGGTTTCAAAATCCTAACCGTAATATGGACTTAACCAATCGTCAGTTGATGGGTCAGTTGAACGATAAAATCATGCGTAAAGACATTCCCACCTATCAAGTGGATGGGCTGTCTATCCGTAGTAATTTGTCTGAGCGTTGGTTACATGTCGAGAAAGTCAATTCAGATGATTTATGGGAAAGGTTACAACGCTTTTTAGTGGCTCAGGGCTTTACGGTTGAAGAGTCGCGTAAAGATGTCGGTTTGATTCGAACCGCTTATGTGGCGCGTAAAGAAGTTGTTCCTAAATCTGAAATGAGTTTTCTAACACGAATTCTGAATTCATGGCGTGAGGAGACAGCTAAGGGTGCAATGGATCGGTTAACCTTACGCGTTGAAACGGACAAGCAGGGTGGTGCTAACGTTTATCTACGTCATTCGATGATTTTGGCTGATTCTGATGGTGACATCAATAACTGGCGTTCACGTCCTTATCATCCCGTATTTGAAGCAGAGATGCTTTATCAGTCGATGGTGTTCTTAGGTGCTTCAATGAATAATGCTGTTGCTCAAGTTGCGGCAACCGAGAAACGTCTAGAAATGTCTTTAGATGGTGAGTTTGCAGGCTTAAGCTTGAAGGCAGGCATGGAAGAAAGTTGGCAGTTTATTCTGTCCCTTGCCGATCGTTCAGGTTTTACCGTGTTGAACACAGACAAAGCCAATGGTGTGATGACCTTAAAACTCAAGTCGGATGTAGCAAGAGAAGAAAAAGGTTTCTTCTCTCGTCTGTTTAGTTCACAGAGCGAAGCTGTTAACCAAGTTAGTTTGAAGTTTAAAGCGAATAACAGCTTGAAGACAACGGATGTCACTGTTGAAAGTGTCGACAATCGCACATTGACGGCAAAAGAGCGCAAATCTATCTTCCAGCGTATGGGTGCGATTGAATGAGTCAGGTGATTGAGTTTATTTGGGGGCATGCGGCGCTTTCTTCTTTTCGCATCCAGCAATTGAAGCAACGTGCTCAGCAGCGTGGCGTTGAGTTATCAAGGGTTGAGGCTCAGTTTATTTATGTAGCTGAGTGTCAACAGCCATTAGATGCACAAGCTAAATTAACGCTGAGTAAGTTGTTGAATGAAGAGACTGGTTTGGCGCAGGGCATGCCAGCACAATTCGTGGTTTCGCCTCGTGTGGGTACCATTTCGCCTTGGTCTTCTAAAGCCACTGATATTGTGCACAATTGCGGTTTGAATAGCATTAAGCGTATTGAACAAGCCATTGCTTGGCGTTTAGATGATCATCTCAGCGGTGATCAAATTGCCTTAGTACAGGGTTTGGTTCACGATCGTATGACGGAAAGCGTGTTAGATTCTGTTGATGCCTTGACAGCGCTCTTTTCACATCAAGCACCTAAGCCATATCAAACCATTCCGGTCTTGTCGCAAGGTCGTGAAGCCTTAGTGGCGGCGAATCAACGTATGGGATTGGCACTGTCTGAAGATGAAATGGATTATTTGTTTGCTGCTTTTAACGAACAATTAAAACGTGATCCGGTTGATGCCGAATTAATGATGTTTGCGCAGGCAAATTCAGAACATTGTCGTCACAAGATTTTTAATGCGAAATGGACGATTGATGGTCAAGAACAGGATCATAGTTTGTTTGGCATGATCCGAAATACCTATGCGAACGAGTCTTCTCGCATGTTATCAGCTTACAGTGATAATGCAGCGGTGATGCAGGGTAGTGTGGGGGAGCGTTTCTTCCCTGATGCGGATGGTGTTTATCGTGCACATGAAGAACATGTCGCTATTTTAATGAAGGTCGAAACCCATAATCACCCCACAGCCATTGCGCCTTTTGCGGGTGCAGCGACAGGGTCGGGTGGCGAAATTCGTGATGAAGGTGCAACAGGGCGTGGTTCTAAACCTAAGGCTGGGCTAACTGGCTTTACGGTATCGAATCTTTCCATTCCAGCCTTCCAGCAGCCATGGGAGTTACAATACGGTAAACCAGGACGCATTGTTTCAGCACTTGATGTGATGATCGAAGGACCTTTAGGTTCTGCAGCTTTTAACAATGAGTTCGGTCGCCCAGGATTGTGCGGCTATTTCCGTACCTATGAAAACCCAGTATTAACCCCTCAGGGTGTTGAACAGCGTGGATACCACAAGCCCATTATGTTGGCGGGTGGATTAGGTAATATTCGTGAACAACACGTGCAAAAACAACCTTTCCCAGCGGGTTCTAAACTGATTGTATTGGGTGGTCCTGCTATGCTCATTGGTTTAGGTGGTGGCGCTGCTTCGAGTGTTGATGCGGGTAAATCACACGAAAGCCTTGATTTTGCTTCGGTACAACGCGGTAATCCCGAGATGGAGCGTCGTGCTCAGGAAGTGATTGACCGCTGTGCTTGGATGGGCGAGCGTAACCCAATTCTGTTTATTCATGATGTGGGCGCGGGCGGTCTATCAAACGCCATGCCAGAGCTGGTGAATGATGCGGGCAAAGGCGCTAAGTTAAATTTACGTGCCGTACCGAATGATGAGTCGAGTATGTCGCCGATGGAAATTTGGTGCAACGAATCGCAAGAGCGTTATGTCTTAGCCATTGCTGCGGACAAACTTGATACTTTTGAAGCCATTTGTCGTCGTGAACGTTGCCCCTTTGCTGTGTTAGGCGAAGCAACACAAGAATCTCATTTAACGGTGGAAGATCCAGCGTTTAACAATTCGCCAGTAGACATGCCATTACCGATTCTATTGGGTAAAGCGCCGAAAATGCATCGAGATGTGACCGATGTGGTGCGCTCACAGCCTGGCTTTGATACCGCTGCGATTGATGTGAATGATGCGGTGAATCGCTTAATGGCCTTGCCAACCATTGCTGATAAAACCTTCCTAATTACCATTGCCGACCGCAGTATTACGGGGTTGGTGGCACGAGATCAAATGGTGGGTCCTTGGCAAGTGCCCGTGGCAGATGTTGCTGTTACCGCAACTGATTACGTCCATCATACGGGCGAAGCCATGGCGATTGGTGAGCGTTCACCCTTAGCGGTGTTAGACCCAGCGGCTTCGACGCGTATGTCGGTAGCTGAGTCGTTAACCAATTTGTTGGCAGCCGATGTGGCCGACTTAACCCACATTAAGTTGTCGGCTAACTGGATGGCAGCGGCTGGGCATAGCGGTGAAGATGCGGCGCTTTATGCGGGCGTTAAAGCCGTGGGTATGGAGTTTTGTCCTGCGTTGGGCTTGACCATTCCTGTGGGGAAAGATTCGTTATCGATGAAAACCTTGTGGAAAGATGACCAAGGTGAGGCTAAGGCGGTCGTTTCGCCTTTATCCTTGGTGGTCACAGCTTTTGCGCCTGTGCAAGATATTCGTCAAACTTGGACGCCTGAACTGCGTGCCGACTTGGGTGGTCAACTTTGGTTGATCGACCTAGGAGAAGGCGCGAATCGTTTGGGTGGTTCTTGTTTGGCTCAGGTTTACAATCAGGTCGGTGATCTTGCCCCTGATGTCACGCCCGATGCCATGCGTGCCTTGTTTAATTTGCTGACAGCAGCGCGTGCGCAAGGGTTAATCACCGCTTACCATGACCGTAGTGATGGTGGTTTGTTCACCACCTTGGCTGAAATGGCGTTTGCTGGTCGCACTGGCTTGGATATTGATTTGTCGGTATTTGCTGATGATGTGATTGCAGCCTTGTTCAGTGAAGAAATTGGTGTGGTGGTGCAAGTCACCGAAGTGCATCAAGCGGCATTTAGTGCTTTGGTGGCAGAGCAGGGCTTGAGCCATGTGTGTCACTCAGTGGCGCGTTTTAATAACGTGCAGTGTTTGCGTGTTAGTGCGAATAACAATTTGGTATTCGAGCGTAGTCTGGCGGATTGTCATGCGCGTTGGTCGGAAACCTCTTACCGACTGCAAGCCTTGCGCGATAATGCGGATTGTGCGCAACAGGCTTATGGATTGATTCAAAATCAAGCAGCTGAAAGTCAGTTGTTTGCTAAGTTAAGTTATAACCCTGCTGAAAATGTGGCTGCGCCTTATCTGAATTTAGGTGCGCGTCCAAAAGTAGCGATTCTGCGCGAGCAGGGTGTGAATGGTCAGCAAGAAATGGCGGCGGCTTTCACCTTGGCAGGTTTCGATGCAGTGGATGTTCACATGAGTGACATCATCAATGGTCGTTTGTCGTTGGCGGAAATGAAAGGTTTGGTTGCTTGCGGTGGTTTCTCTTACGGTGATGTGATGGGCGCAGGTCGTGGTTGGGCTTCGAGTATTCAACTCAATAGTCAAGCATCTGCGGCCTTTGCCGACTTCTTCCACCGTCAGGATACTTTTACGCTGGGCGTGTGTAACGGTTGTCAAATGTTGTCTAGCTTGCATGATTTGATTCCAGGCGCAGAGCATTGGCCGCGTTTCTTCCGCAATACATCAGAACAGTTCGAAGCACGCTTATCGATGGTGAAAGTGGAAGAAAGTGCTTCTGTGTTGTTGCGCGGCATGGCGGGATCGATGATGCCAATCGCTGTTGCGCATGGTGAAGGTCGTGTGGTGTGGCGTGACGAAGCCCATCAAGCTCAAGCTCATGCCGCGCTGCGCTATGTTGATGCCACAGGTGCGGTTACGGAAGTTTATCCGTTAAACCCGAATGGTTCGCAAGCAGGATTAACTGGCTTTACTTCGACCGATGGACGTGCGACCATTATGATGCCGCATCCTGAACGTGTGTTCCGACGCGATCAGTATTCTTGGCATCCAGATGATTGGCCAGAAGAAGGACCTTGGATGCGCTTATTCCGCAACGCGCGAGCGTGGGTGGCTTAAGCCTTCTTAGTAATTAACAAGACTAATGATTACCCAAACACAATTAATTTGCACATTCGGTGTTTCGGGCATATCATCAAACAATTATTTATTTTTTTCGACAACTTGAGGAGACTCATCACGATGGCAATGAATCGCCGTGAATTTCTGCACGTCATGGGTATGGCTGCAGCAGCTGGTATGTTACCAACTATGGCTCGTGCGGGTAAAGAAGCCGATATGTACAAGATGCCACGTTATGGCCAAGTTCGTATCATGCACATCACCGATACTCACGCGCAGTTAAAGCCAGTTTACTTCCGTGAACCTAACGTCAACCTAGGTATGGGTGCGGCTTTTGGTAAGTTGCCACACGTTGTCGGCGAAAAAATGCTAAAAGAGTTAAAAATCAAACCTAACTCAATTGAAGCTCATGCCTTTACTTACCTAAACTTTACCGACGCAGCGCGTCAATATGGTAAAGTCGGTGGTTTTGCTCACGTTAAAACCTTGGTTGATGGTTTGCGTGAACAGGCTGGTGGTCGTCAAAATACCCTGTTAATCGATGGCGGTGATACGTGGCACGGTTCGGGCACAGCCTTGTGGACGCGTGGTGCGGACATGGTAGAAGCGACCAACATTCTTGGCGTTGACTACATGACCCCTCACTGGGAATTCACTTACACACAAGAAGAAGTTTTCCGCAACTTGAACAAGTTTAAGGGTCAAATGTTGGCACAAAACTGTTTGATTCGCGAAGACAGCTTAATGGGTGATGATTATGCTGCTATGACTAAAAAGTATGGCGGTAAAGGTCTGTTCAGCGAAGAAACGCGCCACGCTTTCGCACCTTACGCCATTAAAGATGTGGGTGGTTTCAAAGTGGCGGTGATTGGTCAAGCTTTCCCTCGTATGGCAAATGCTAACCCTCGTGCCAACTTCCCAGATTTAACCTTTGGTGTTAATGAAGAAGAAATGCAAGCAACGGTTAATCATGTACGTGCTAAAGAAAAACCAGCAGCGGTGATCGTGATTTCTCATAACGGTATGGACGTTGACATTAAGTTAGCAAGCCGTGTGACGGGTATCGATGCGATCTTCGGTGGCCACACACATGATGGTGTGCCAGTGCCTGTTAAAGTGAAAAACAAATCAGGTACCACCTTGGTAACTAATGGCGGTTCTAATGGTAAGTTCGTTGGCGTGATGGACTTAGACATTAAAGCAGGTAAGGTTGCTGGCGTTCAATACAAATTGTTGCCAGTATTCTCGAACATCCTGCCAGCTGACAAAGAAATGGAAACCTACATCAACACCATGCGTCAAACTAAGTATGATGATAAAGTGATTGAGGGTCGTCGTGCTGACAATGCGTTCAATAAAGATCGTTTAGGTAAAACTTACGAATCGCTGTTAAGTGAAGTGGTTGGTGTGGCAGGTGAAACGCTTTACCGTCGCGGTAACTTCATGGGTACGTGGGACCAAGTGATCGTGAATGCATTACGTGAAGAGCATGACACGCAAATTGCTTTGTCGGCGGGTGTGCGTTGGGGTACCTCGGTATTGGCGGGTGACAAGATCACTTTTGAAAATGTGATGGATGAAACCTCGATGACTTATGGTGAAACCTATCGTACAGAAATGACGGGTGAGCAATTACGTGAAGCGATGGAAGGTATCGCGGACAACTTGTTCGTTGAAGATCCATACTTGCAGTCAGGCGGTGACATGGTTCGTATCGGTGGTTTGACTTACGATATCGACCCAACTCAACCATTGGGCAAACGTATCAGTAATGTTCGTCTAGACAACGACACACCAATCGAAGCGGGTAAGTCTTATACCGTTTCTGGTTGGGCGCAAGTGGACTCAGTGGGTTCAGGTCGCTTAATTCATGACGTGGTTGCGGATTACATTCGTAAACACAAAGAAGTGAAACTGTCGAAAGTGAACCATCCGCGTCTGAAAGGTGTGAAAAACAACCCAGGTGTAGAAAACTACGCTACACCACTGCTGTAATTTGCGTTAGCATCCTTATGGCTATTAAGAAGCCCCGCCCATTGGTGGGGCTTTTTTATTGCTAGCTGGTCAAGAGATAAAAAATAGCCCCGCATTGCGGGGCTAGCTTTAACGTTAAGCTATGAACTTGATCATTCAGTACGAGAAGTCACCTCGACCAAATGATAACCAAATTGTGTTTTAACAGGACCTTGAACCACGCCTACGGGAGCACTGAACACGACTTTATCAAATTCTGGTACCATCATACCTGGACGGAACGAACCTAAATCACCGCCTTGACGGCTAGAAGGACAGCTAGAGTGTTCTTGAGCAACAAACGCAAAATCTTCGCCCGCTTCAATTTGAGATTTTAGTGCCAAGCATTCTGCTTCCGTATTCACTAAAATGTGACGAGCACTAGCCATTTTTGCCATGATGATATTTCCTAGAAATGTTGTAATGATTGCTTATTATAGCGATTTTATCCGTTAACACTAGCATTAAGCGACGCAAATGGTTCGACCTTGCCCGAGAGTGGACATAGACTGTGCATGCTGGCATGGGCAACGGGATAAGTTAGCCATTCATCGGCGCTGGTTTGTTTTGCGATTAATCTTAAACCGCGAATTACACCCGCATGGGTAATCACCAGCGTGCAAGTGCTTTGATTGGTATCAACCAAGTGTTGCTTAGCATTGTGCAATCTTTGCAGAAAAGCGTCAAAGGCTTCAGCATTCGGTGGTGTAGATTGATAAGGATTTTGCCAAAATGCCGTTAAGGCTTCCGGTTGCTCATCCCAGAGTTGTTGTATCGGCAGGCTTTCCCAATCGCCAAAATGGTATTCTTGCCATTCTGGTAAAATTTGATAAGAGCATTGCCGTTGTTGAGCTAGCTGTATAGCAACGCTGGCACAACGCTGCAATGGCGAACTGATAATTCGATTAAAGTTCAAGTTGCTTACGGCTTCTAGCATGGCTTGAAAGCCCACATCGGTTAGTTGACTATCGGTACTGCCATAAAAACCGTTATTGTGTTCGGTTAGACCGTGTCTGAGCAAAATAATAGGGTTGTTGAGCTGCATTTAGTGTGCCGTTAAGGTTTGGATCATTGCTTGTAGTTTAGCTTGTCCGCGAAAATGGTTAATGGAAACTTGTACCACACAGCGATAGCGTTGTTGGCTATTCAACGCCAGACTTTGGTCCGCATTAAACCAAACTGCTTCTAAGGTGCTGTTAGTGAGTGTTTGCAAGGTTAATCGTTTGTGCTGTCCTGTTTTGCCCATTGAGCTATGATTAAGTACTAGGGTATCCAGCATAAAGCTGGGCGCGGGTAATCCTTGCCCAAAGGGTGATAATTGCTTTAATTGTTGTACACCTTCCAACGACAATAATGCACTAGGTAAATGACCATCGTAATAGTGGTGCGCTTCGGGTGCTTGCTCGTTAAAATCGGCACGAATCTGTCTTTCTAGTGCGTCTGTTAAAAGGGATAGATTTTCTGGTGCAATGGATAGCCCAGCAGCGGCGGCATGACCACCATATTTACGGATGCAATCTGTGGACGTTTGTACCGCTTCGAGTAGTGCTCGAATATCGTATCCAGCAATAGAGCGCGCTGAACCGGTTAATTGTCCCTTATCGCATTGAGAAAAAACAAGTGCAGGACGTCCAAAGCGTTGTGCTAGTCTCCCAGCAGCCAAACCGACCACACCATGACTGGCTTCGGGAACGTAGGCTATGAGGATAAAACGCTGTTGTTGAATCTGTTGTTCGGCTTGTTGTAAGGCTAGGCTTTCACACAGCGCTTGTTCTTCTTTACGCTCTTCGTTATTTTGATTCATGTTTACCCAAGCTTGCTGACAGCTACTCATGTGCGCGGTGGTAAGCCAGGTGAGGGCAGTATGTCCATCATCGCCCATACGTGACAGTGCATTGATGCGGGGTGAAATTTGAAAACCGACGGTTTCTTCATCAATACTGGCACTGCTATCTAATGCTTCTTTTAATAATTGCCAAGCAGGTCTGAGTCGCTGGTTCATGCGTGCTAAGCCAACACGCACCACGGTGCGATTGACAGGGTTGGATAAGTCAACCATATCGCCAATGGTAGCGATAGCCGCTAGGTCAAGCAGATGCTTGACATCGAATGTGGTTGCTTTGGCTTGCAAGTTACTTAAATCAGTCTGTTGACGACCGTGAGCACGCAACGCTGCGATGAGATTCCAGGCTACCATAGCACCACAAATGGGGTGACGATAGTCATGATCAGTGTCTTGGCGATGTGGGTTAATAAAGGCGTCAACGCTGCTAGGTGGCGTTGTGCTGCTGATATGGTGATGATCGGTAACGATGATGACCAAGGGTTTGTTCTGGCTTGCGTAGTATTGCTGTAGCTTAGCGAACTGAGTTCCATCGGAAGAACCCAAATCGGCGGTAATGAGACAATCGGGCAGGGGATCTAGTTTCATGACACGTTGACATGCACCGACTGAAAAACCATAGCCGTCTTCATGACGATTGGTAACCATCACATCAACTGTTGCGCCTAGGGCAGTTAATCCTTCTTGTAAAATAGCTCCAGAGCTAATGCCATCAGTATCATAGTCGACCACGCAGAGGATGCGCTGTTGTTGCGCAATCATCGCTGTTAATAAGTTAACAGCGATACCCATATCAGGAAGTCCGTTTGGGTTAGGTAGTTGACCTAGTCCTGACTGTAATAAGGTTTCAGCTGCAATAGGACAATCTAATCGACGTGCCATAATGTCGGCCAACCATTCGGGCAACTGGCGGCTTAAGACCTGTTTAACTACAGTGTTGACAGGGCGTTCAATGAGTTTCATAGGGTCATTTTCAATTAAGGTTGTGTAATGTGATGATTGATTGGTGTCAGTAACACGTAAAGAGCACCACTACCCCCATCCGCCAGTTGCGCGGTATGAAAAGCCAGTACCCGACTTTGATTGCGTAACCACCAATTCAGCCAGTTTTTTAAGATGGGGTGTTCACTGGAACCACTCAGCCCCTTACCATGCACTACCAGTAAGTAGCGGTCGCTACGCTGATGGCAGCGTTGTAAAGTGTGCTTCATTTTTTCTTCGGCTTGTGCTTCGCTAAGTCCATGCAAATCAATGACACATCGAGTGGAAAAGTGACCGTTTTTTAAAGCGCTCAATTGCTTGCTGGGTAAGGCGCAGCGTTGAAAAATGAGACTGGTTTCTGAGCGCGCTAAGCCATTGACGGTATGAGATTCATCACTTTCACTAAACCAGATTTCAGGCAAACCACGACGACGCAAGTGTAAGCGTTTTTTGAGCACCTGATGACGATTTTGTCGCTCAATGCGTTCAGTGTAACGCAATGGCGTAATATCGCCGATGCTTTGACGAAATAATTGTTTGGCTTCTTCTGTAATCTTGGTCACGGGCTTAGGTATAATATTCGTTATTGAATGATTCGGTGATTAAGGAAAGTTTGGTGCATATTTTATTATCCAATGATGATGGTTATCTGGCCCCTGGATTGCGTACATTATACGCGAATCTCAAAGCACATCCAGAGGTTGCTAAGGTAACGGTAGTTGCACCAGAGCGTAATCGTTCTGCCGCGTCGAATTCACTGACGATTCAAGAGCCTTTGCGTGTTTACAAAGATCAGGTAGAGGATGATATTTTCTTTGTTACTGGTACGCCAGCCGATTGTGTGCATTTGGCACTGACAGGATTCGTTGATAGTCCGGTCGATTTGGTGATTTCGGGTATCAATGAAGGTGCGAATATGGGCGATGATGTGCTCTATTCAGGTACGGTAGCCGCGGCTATGGAGGGGCGTTTTATGGGTTTGCCTGCTATTGCCGTGTCCCTGAATGGTCATACTCACTACGACACGGCTGCTCAAGTGATACTGGAATTGTTGGTTCGCTTGCGTGATTGCCCTTTACCCAAGGATACCTTGCTTAATATCAATATTCCCGATCTTCCTTATGAGCAACTTACTGGACAAGAAGTAACGCGTTTAGGTTTACGACACAAAGCAGAACCGATGATCAAAATGAAAGATCCGCGTGGTAAAGAAATTTATTGGGTGGGGCCAGCGGGAGCGGGTGCTGACGCTGGTGAGGGGACGGATTTTTTTGCGGTTGAGCATAAGCGTGTTGCCATTACGCCCTTGTCAGTTGATTTAACGCACTATCGTCAGCAAGCCGAAATTCGTCAATGGTTGATGTCGGCATCATGATGGCATTGCCGCCACTGGTTTATCCTAATTCGGTATTTGAACAAGCGCAAGGAATTGGATTAACATCACAGCGTCAACGTGACCGCATGGTGCAGTCGCTGTTGCAATCGGGATTAAGTGATACCCGTGTTATCCAAGCGATGCGAGCAACTCCTCGCCATGTCTTTGTCGATGAAGCATTGGCATCGCGCGCTTACGAAGATACGGCTTTGCCTATTGGCTTTGGTCAAACCATTTCTCAGCCGAGTGTGGTGGCGATGATGACGCAAGCCTTGCTCAACGGTCATCAACCGAAACGGGTTTTGGAAATTGGTACTGGTTCTGGTTATCAAACCGCGATCTTATCTCAGTTAGTACCTTTGTTATGGACGGTAGAGCGCTTGAAGCCATTGCAAGATCGTGCTCACTCAGTGTTGCATCAGTTAGGCTTGACGAATATTCGATATCGCCATACTGACACGGAATTAGGCTGGGCAGATGCCGCACCTTTCGATGCGATTCTTTCCGCAGCCGCACCAGCCGAAGTGCCAGAGGGTTTAATTCAGCAATTGGCGGTTGGTGGACGTCTTGTCATTCCCATTGGCGGTAATTACCAAACACAGCAGTTGGTGGTGATTGATAAAACAGCAACTGGCGTCAAACAACAGCTATTGGGCAATGTTTTATTTGTGCCCTTAATTGAAAAGGATTGAAATGAAGATTTTTTCAGGATTGCTGGCGGCAACCATGCGTTGGGCTGAAGCACCTAACGCACGCTGGTATCTAGGTGGTGTGAGCTGCACCGAATCCGCTTTTTTCCCTATTCCGCCCGATGTACTCTTGATACCGATGGTGTTAGCGCGTCCAGATGATGCTTGGCGTTTAGCTTGGTTGACAACTTGGACTTCCGTATTGGGCGCTTTACTGGGTTATGCATTAGGCTATTTTGCCATTGAGCTGTTGATGCCTTATTTACAAGAGTGGGGCTATGTAGGTAAATTAGAGCAAGCTAAGGCTTTTTTTGCTGATTATGGTATTTGGGCGGTGTTTTTAGGTGCGTTTACGCCCTTGCCTTTTAAAGTGATTACCGTTACCGCTGGTATGTTAGATATGTCGCTATTGCCTTTTGTCTTGGTTGCTTTGTTAGGTCGAGGGCAGCGTTTTTTCTTGATCGCTGGCGTGATGAAATACGGTGGTGTTCGTGCGTTACCTATTATGCAAAAGTACGCTGATGCGTTAGGTTGGCTGGTGGTTAGCGCGGTTATTATTGGGTTAGTTATTTGGAATAGTGTGAAATCAGTATGATGCATCGGAGTCGAATGGTTCAGTGGAGTAGTTTGTTGGGTTTATCGGCAATAATAATGGGGTGTCAGCATCAGGTGAGAGTTGACCGTTGGGTTGAAGTTCCTTGCCAACCACATGGCTTTTTTATTGCTTTCAAAGGTCAAAGCTTGGCGGATGTGGCGAAAACCTGTCAAGTTGATGAGGCTTTGCTCGTTCGACACAATGCTTGGTTAATGACTCGTCAGCCGTTTGCTGAAAATACGGTTGTTTGGTTGCGTGCTGATCCCAGTGCTCCCGTGATCGAAGCTGATTTAACGGTACAGGGCATAGATAGTAGCAAGCCCACTGGTTTTGCAGCCGAAAGTCTCACCCCGTTAGGTTTGCCTAGCCGAGCAACACCAGCCAAACTGAACGCTCCTCGGTCGTCAGTACGTTAAAGGTACGAATGGCGGCATCGGTTTGCATTTGTTCTAAACCAATGTTTTGTGCATTGAGTTGTGCTTGTAATTGCATCCATGCTGGATTCCAAGCCGGTTGGTTCGCTCTTCCAACAATAATCAGGTCGGCTGCATGTGAAGTTAAGAGCGGTGTGAAGTCGCCTAAACAAAGCTGTTCTGCGTTAGCGGGTTGCCAATCACTCACCAAGGCTTGAGCGCAGAGTGCGCAGGGAAGATTGAACCAATCCTGCTCAATGCGGATGCGGTTATTTTCGTAGGCACGAATACGGTAGCGAGAAACATCTTGATATTCGACGAATTTCATAAAAAACCTGTTTGTGATCATTAACTATGAGCTAGGATATAGCCAAATTTGCTATAAATCGACTAAAATCACAATATTTTGCATGATTCGGCAAATAAGCGCTGCCTGCTTGTTGGCTGTGCAATCAACTTAACGAGAACAGAACCATGATGCGACCCATTGTAAAATCGTCTAAATTAGCGAATGTGTGTTATGACATTCGCGGTCCTGTCATGGCGCATGCTCGCGAAATGGAAGAAGAAGGGCATCGTATTATCAAGCTCAATATTGGCAATTTAGCGCCATTTGGTTTTGACGTGCCTGAAGAAATTCAACGCGATGTGATTCATAATTTGCCACAAGCGGCAGGTTATACTGAATCGAAAGGCTTGTTTTCTGCACGTAAGGCGATTGTGCATTATGCGCAAGAAAAGGGCATTAAAGGGGTTGATCTCGACGATGTTTATGTCGGTAATGGTGCTTCAGAGCTGATTGTTATGTCGCTGCAAGGTTTGCTCAATAACGGTGATGAAGTCTTAGTGCCAAGCCCTGATTATCCTTTATGGACAGCCGCGGTGAGTTTGTCGGGTGGTACACCTCGTCATTATTTGTGTGATGAAGGATCTGGCTGGATGCCCGATTTAGCGGATATCCGTAGCAAGATTACCGACAAAACGCGTGCTTTGGTCATTATTAACCCTAATAATCCAACGGGTGCTTTGTATCCCGATGAGATTTTGCAGTCGCTGATTCAAATTGCTCGCGAACATCAGTTGATTATTTTTGCTGACGAAATTTACGATAAGATGCTTTATGATGGTCGTACGCATACCTCAATCGCATCATTAGCAGACGATGTGTTGTTTGTGACACTTAATGGATTGTCTAAAAACTATCGTGCTTGTGGCTATCGTGCTGGTTGGATGATTGTTTCGGGCGAGAAGCGTCATGCGAAAGACTATATTGATGGGCTGAATATTCTCGCTTCAATGCGTCTGTGCTCGAATGTTCCAGGTCAGTTTGCCATTCAAACTGCCTTAGGAGGGTATCAGAGCATTAATGACCTCGTCGGCGAGGGTGGACGTTTACGCCGTCAACGGGATATGGCTTATGACATGCTAACAAGTATTCCCGGTATTAGCACGGTTAAAGCCGATGCAACCTTGTATATGTTCCCCAAGTTAGACCCTAAGGTGTATCCGATTATTGACGATCAATCGTTTGCACTCGATTTGTTAAAAGAAGAAAAAGTCTTAATCGTACAAGGTACGGGCTTTAACTGGATTCGTCCGGATCATTTCCGCATGGTATTTTTGCCTAATGGAGATGATTTACAAGATGCGATGAAACGCATGGAGCGTTTCTTTCATAATTATCGAAAGCGTTTTGGTACGCTTTAATTCGTTGCCCCCTTAGTGATAGGAATAACAAGTTCAATGACTTCTGTAAGACTCGGTATTATTGGTTTAGGTACGGTTGGTTGCGGTACACTGAGTATTTTGCGCGATAACGCCAGTTTGTTAGCACAGCGCACAGGCTGTAGCCTTAGTGTTACGAGAGCTGCGGTTCGTGATTTATCTCGCGCTCGTGGTTGCGATACCCAAGGCATTCGACTGGTAGATACGCCCTTAACGGTTGCCACTGCCGATGATGTCGATGTGGTTGTTGAGTTGATGGGCGGTACGGGGTTGGCAGTTGATGTCGTTCGTGCGGCGATTGAAGCAGGTAAGCATGTGATTACCGCAAACAAAGCATTGTTAGCTGAACATGGCAATGAATTGCTAGCCTTGGCTGAGGCAAAAGGCGTAATGGTTGCGTTCGAGGCTTCAGTAGCAGGCGGTATTCCAGTTATAAAAGCATTAAAAGAAGGCTTGGCGGGTAATTCGATTAATTGGGTGGCGGGTATTATTAACGGCACCTGTAACTATATGCTCACCGAAATGGCTAAGCCTGGTAACGATTTTGTACCCGTACTTAAAGAAGCACAACGCTTGGGTTACGCAGAAGCCGAACCCAGTTTTGATATTGATGGTATTGATGCTTCGCACAAGTTGGCGATTTTGGCCTCAGTCGCTTTTGGTGTGCCTTTATCTCGCCATGGTATGCTGATTGAAGGCATTACCATGGTCACGGCGGATGATATCGCTTGGGCTGATGATTTAGGGTACAAGATTAAATCGCTAGGTATTGCGCGTCGTCGTGAAGCGGGCATCGAATTGCGTGTGCAGTCGGCGTTAGTACCAAAAAGCAAATTGCTAGCGAATGTTGATGACGTGATGAATGCGGTGATGGTCAACGGTAATGCCGTTGGTACAACGCTCTATTCGGGTGCTGGTGCGGGTGGTTTGCCAACAGGTTCGGCAGTGGTTGCGGATATTGTTGATGTCTGCATCGCTATGCGCTCTGGTCAAGTGTTACGCCCAGCCTTAGGCGTGCCAATGAATGCGCTTTCACCCTTACCAATTTTGCCTTCTTCTGAGATTCAAACGGCCTATTATTTGCGTTTAAACGTGACGGACGCGCCCGGTGTATTGGCAAAAATTTCTGCCGTATTGGCGCATGAAGGCATTAGCATTGAGGAAATGCGTCAGCAACCTGATACGACCAAAGCTGCTGCTACTTTGGTGCTGTTAACGAATGTGGTGCAAGAAGCGGCCTTTATGCGTGCGCTAACGCAGCTATCGGAGCTTTCTGATCTTAAAGCGCCCGTTGCTTGGTTACGTGTTGAACACCTGGTCTGACTTTTATTTTTTAAGTTTTAGATTTTAATTTTATTGGATATGAGCATTATGAACGCTTTTGGACATCGTTACACTGGATTGATTGACCGTTACCGTGATCGTTTACCTGTTACGGAATCAACGCCGATTATCAGTTTGGGTGAAGGCAATACGCCGTTAATTAAACTCCACAACTTACCGAAAATCTTGAAGAAAGATGTCGATATTTATGTGAAGTACGAAGGCTTAAACCCAACGGGTTCATTTAAAGACCGTGGTATGACCATGGCAGTGACTAAAGCCGTTGAAGCGGGTTCTAAAGCGATTATTTGCGCCTCAACGGGTAATACTTCTGCTGCCGCGGCTGCCTATGCGGCGCGTGCGGGCATCACGGCGTTTGTGCTCATTCCCGACGGCAAAATTGCCATGGGTAAATTAGCTCAAGCAATGATGTATGGTGCCATTACCATTCAGATTAAAGGTAACTTTGACGATGGTATGCGTTTGGTGAAAGAAGTGGCCGACAAAGCGCCTGTGACCATCGTCAACTCAATTAACCCGTATCGTTTACAAGGTCAAAAAACGGCTGCTTTTGAAATTATTGAAGAGTTAGGCCGCGCGCCTGACTACCATTGTTTGCCAGTGGGTAATGCGGGTAATATCACTGCGCATTGGATGGGATATTGTGAATCTTCAGCAACAGATGTAACCAAGGTGACTGAGTCTTGTGCTTTCTGTGAAGGTCATTGTAAGTATGCTGGTAGCATCGTTGGTAATCGTCCGAAAATGATTGGTTACCAAGCTGCAGGTTCGGCGCCTTTTATTCGTGGTGCTATGGTCGATGATCCTGAAACGATTGCCACTGCTATTCGTATTGGTCATCCACAAAGCTGGGATAGAGCTTGGAAAGTGATGCAAGAGTCGGGTGGTTGGTTTGATGAATGTACTGATGAAGATATTTTAGTGGCTCAAAAAATGTTAGCTCAATATGAAGGTGTTTTCTGTGAGCCAGCATCAGCTGCTTCTTTTTCTGGCGCGATGAAAGACATCCAGTCGGGTAAAATTGCTGAAGGTAGCACCATTGTCTTGACGCTTACGGGTAATGGTATGAAGGATCCAGACACCGCCATTGCGCAATGTACGGGTAAATCAGTTATGGTACAAATTCCAGCTGAGTTGGAAGCGGTTCGTACTGCCATTCTTAACAACATGGTTCAATAAGTCAGCATGAAGGGTAAGATAGAATTACCCCCAGCGATCCAACAACAGGCAGACTTTTGGCTGCCTGTTTGCCCTGTGCATTTGATTGCTGATCGAGATACTTTGGTACTTGCACCAACCTCGGGATTAGGCTTGGCTTTGTCGGAAGCTCAAGGGCTTGTTGATTCTTTTAATGGCCATTTTGCCGAGGAGGGTTATTGTTTGTATGCGGTATCGGAAAGGGATTGGTTTTTAGGTTCACAACAGCAGTGGAAGTTAAACTTTCCTTCATTAGAAGAGGCTGAGTCGATGAACTGTCGTGATGCCTGGCAACAAGGCAGAGATGCCTCACAGTGGCGTAAGTTACTGAACGAAATGCAGATGCTATGGTTTTCTGATGCAGTTAATTTGCAACGTGAGCAGCAAGGTTATCTACCTATTAATGGGCTATGGGTGTTGCAACAAAAAAAGTGGTGGCTGAAATGGTTCGGATAACGGCTGCGCTTGTATTAACGCTATTTGCTTTGAATGCGCAGGCAAAAGATTATTTTGGTATTACCTTGGATAGCGACACCGCTAAAACGGTTTGCCAAAAAGCAGATCGTGTTTTTGCTGATTGTGAAGTGACAACGGAAGGAGACGCGATAATTCAGGGTAATGGTTTGTTGCGATTGCTCAATCCCGTTATCCAGCAAGCACGAGTAAGCTTTGCCCAAGATGGTAAAGCAGATGAATTAGTGGTGTTGACGCGTCCCTTATCGGAAAAATCGATTGAAAAGCTTGTTAAGCATTTGCGTGAAGATTATGACTTAGCCAACTTAACGGAGTTATCTGTTGAAAATATGATGGATATTCGCGGCCGTCGTTGGGATATTCAACCTCTGTGTACGATGAGTAAGCCGTGTAATTTTCAAGTTAAAATAACCAGTCTGCCGAAATAAATCTTAATGCTTGCGTGTAGGTAAAATAGGCTCTACAATGTAAGTATTACCTGTAGTATTACAGATCTGTTGGGGGCGTACTGGCTTCGACGGGGATAGTAAGGCTAAAGGGGCATGTCGAGGGTGTCGGGTACCTCGTAAATCCATTTGACAAAATATAGTCGCAAACGACGAAAACTTCGCTCTAGCCGCTTAAGGCTGAGTCCTTGGCATTCGCTCGCTGATGGGTGGGTCAACCAAGGTTATGCACATCAGATCGCCATTGTGATGCCTAGAAGCAATGGTTAAACTTTTTAGGCTGTGTTGCTACTTTCCCTGTCTGTTGGGCTTTGTGGCAACAAGAATAATAAACAGACTACACATGTAGAACCAATAGTTAAGCGTCTTCGGACGGGGGTTCAACTCCCCCCGCTTCCACCACTTAAAAATTAAGCCGTTTTTTACGGTTTTTTTATTGTCTGAAAATAATAAAAATCCGTGACTTACAGTTTTATAGCGTTTTTTTGCAGTATCGTAAAGAACCTTTACAGCCCGAAAAATTGGGGGCATAAAGGCTATGCCCCCACGTTTTAGACCATTTTTAGTAAGCCATGCCCCCACATTTAGCACAACGCTTTGATTATGCTGACAGAAACAGCCCTTAAAAATTTGAAGCCAAAAGACAAACCCTTTAAGGTTTCAGACTACCAAGGGCTATATATTGAAGTGGCAACCAGTGGGAGCAAAATATGGCGGCTTAAATAGTCAGCCCTGAAAAACAGCCTATCTATTTGATAATAAATAATAAAACTGAAAAAACAAGCCACTTTGTCGACCAAAAATGTTAAAATATACCTCTATTTTCTGGTCGAAACGGGTGAGAAATGTTAGTTGCATCGAGCACTGCGCATCAATCAAATTTTTTTGGCACTGATTTAATCGAACAACTAGATCCAAAAGATCCCTTACTAAAATTAGCAACCGTTATTCCTTGGCAGACTTTTGATCAGTCTTTTGCTAAGCATTACACCCAAGGCATTGGCAGGCCATCGAAACCGATCCGACTCATGGTCGGTTTGTTAATTCTTAAACAGTTAGAAAATCTAAGTGATGAAGCCGTTGTTTTGCAATTTAAGCGAAATCCCTACTATCAAGCCTTCTGCGGTTACACTGAGTTTAGTGCCAAAATTCCTTGTGATAGCACAGAGTTGGTTCATTTCAGAAAACGCATTGGTAAGGAAGGAATTAATCTAATTTTTCAGATAAGTGTCGGTTTACATGGTCGGGCAGCACTTGAAAATACGGTTA
>CAYQEZ010000008.1:0-51945 GCA_964416645.1 uncultured Francisella sp.
AAGGGTAAAAGATATGACCAGCAAGCAAGCCTCTCACATTACGGCCTTAATAACTGCAGTGGCCTGTCTCTGTGCGTCGCCTCTGGTCTTATCTAGTACCAACAGTGGCGATAAAGTTAAACCGGCAACTAAACCAATTGGCACAAGTAAGCATCGTATTCACGTTGCTCCCCCTGCTCCTTTATTGAGTGCGCAAGGGGAACGTCTCATGCAAATCGAAAAAATTGCTGTTAGCAACCCTAAGCAAGCAGAAAGCATGTCAGCAGAGTTTCATCAAACGCCACTTGAAGCCTTTGCCCGTTATCAATGGCTCAAATCAGTGGTAAATGATCATAATTATTCAACGGCTATTGCTGCTTACATTCAGCAATTCCCCGATACCAGCTGGGCAAATCAGCTGGCTCAACGTTGGGCGGAACAGCTGGAAGCACGTCAGGACTGGTTACAACTCATTAGCTATCAAGATCAATTGACTCAAGGCAATGCACGTTGCTCTGTGTTATCAGCACAATTCGCAACTGGATTCTTGGATAACAATGCTTGGTTGGCGGAAACTTCGGCGCATTGGCTGAGTGAGCAAAAATCAAGTGCTAATTGCGTGGCAGTCTATCAAAAACTTGAAAGCAGCCAAATGCTATCAGATGCTTTGTGGCAAACCAAATTAAAGCAGCTTTATGATAACGGTCGTATTGACGAAGCCACGCGTAAACAAGCGCAGCTTCCTGAATCGCTTAAAATCTATCATCAAACCATGCTTTCTTTGTTGAGTGGTGATTTAGCTACTAATGCCCAACGGATAATAGAGCAAAGCGTTTTTGCTCAGCGAGAGCAAGATGCAGAAGCCTTCATCTGGATTATTCAACAATACCTCAAACAAAATGCGGAACAGGCATTGGCTCTGTGGAACAAAGGAAAGTCTGCGTTTAAGTTAAACGAAACAGATCAATTCAAAGTAGAAAAACAACTCTATCTGCAATTAGCTAAGTTGCAACCAGAACAAAGATTGTCATGGTTGGCGAAAATAGATGCCAGCATGCATGATGAATCGAGTCTTTTGCCCTTGTTGCAGCAAGCATTAAAAGAATCTGATTGGCAACAGCTTATTCAACTGACACAACAACTGCCTACCGATATGCCACAAGAGGCTTGGACTTACTGGCGTGCTAAAGCCTTAACACAAACCAATCAAGCGGCTTTGGCGCAGCCATTATGGGAAAAGTTAGCAGTTCAACGTAGTTATTATGGCTTTATGGCAGCCGATCAGTTAGGCAAAGACTACAAACTCAATACACAACCAGTTACCGCTGAACAATTAGCGCTAGCACATCAATCTGCCTTGGGACAACGTTTACAAGCCTTGTACGAAGTGGGATTAAAGGATGTCGCTTGGCGTGAATGGATATATGCACGTAACCATCAAAAAGTAAGTGCTGATGCCGTACCAGGTTATGCTCAGTTAGCTCAATCTATGGGCTGGCATTCTTTTGCCGTACTGGCTTTGGGTAAACCAGAACATTGGAACTACACAACGCTCCGTTTTGCAACGCCCTATCAAGATATTGTGCGCCCCAAAGCAGATCAGCATGATATATCGCTGGCTTGGGCTTACGGTATTATGCGTCGTGAAAGCGCTTACGCGCACGATGTTAAGTCGAGCGCTGGTGCGATGGGACTGATGCAGCTGATGCCGAAGACGGCTCAGGCCCTTGCCCCTATTCAACAATTAAGGGACGTTTATCAACCCGAATTGAATGTTCATTTAGGCACAAAACTGCTGGGGCAACTGAAAAAAGAGTTTAATGGCAACTTGGTGTTGGCGACAGCTTCCTATAATGCAGGCGGTTTTAGAGTGAGACAATGGCTGAAACAGCAACCTGCTTTACCAACGGATCAATGGATTGAACTGATTCCCTTTAAGGAAACTCGTGACTATGTTAAAGCCGTTTTAGAATATATGCTGGTATTTGAGCGTAAGGGTTTAGTGTCACAACACACACGACTTGCAGATTATTTGGTGCCACTGAACACACAACTTGCACAATCTGGAAAAAATTGTAATCCTGCCGATGAATGGTGCCTATGAGACAAGCGCGCGGAGTAAACAATGTTTGAACAATGGCTAAAATGGGCGGCAATATGCTGGTTAATGCTTAGCCTACAGGGTTGTGAACAAAGCTCGACACAACAGCCTTATCAACCGACCGCCGCACCTCATCATAAGGAACATTACATGGTTGGCATCTCAAGAGTTATATACAGTCAACCCCTCATGGTTGAACAAGCTGAGGCTTATATTCGCCACTATCAAGCCTAATGAATCACTCTCAGTGCCTGCAATAACTTAAATCGATGCTCAATAAAATAGGCAAACTGGGACGATAACCAAGCTAACTGCTCAGGCTCACCTAAATCCTTGGAAAACACATGACTAACCAGTCGATGTTTGCCCTGCCACAGCCACTGCGCCCAGCAATCGGCATCGACGGCTTGGCTTGCCTCATAAGCTAATAGCCCCAACTGCTGCAGTCGAGAGACTTGTACACCACAACCCGCTACTGGGCTGGCTAAGTAGGCAATGCGATTATCTTGCCAGGCGTATTGCAAGAGCTGCCGATTCAACCCCTGTGAACGCTGAATTAATTCCTCTGTGATCTGTACATTGGCAGGATGAATCTCTCCCATGGCGGTTAAGGCGGTCAGTAAAGGTATTAACTCCAGCACCGTCATGGGCTGTTGCGAATTGAGTTGATTGAGCTCGACCAGTAAACTAGAAACCGATTTGGCAGTATATTCATTGCTAGCAAGCCATTGCAGACATTGCGCTGTGATGGGTTGTGGTAAGTCAAAACGACCTAAATCGCCCTGAATTTGGAGCATAATGGCAGATAAAGGATGTAACAACACCAGCTTAGTAGATAATAATGCTTGAGTTTGCTCCTCTGGCGTTAGTCGTTGCGGATGCTTCTGCCAAATATCGCGCCTAAAAGTCTGATTACGCAGCACATCGGCATAGCTCTCGCGTAATCGTCCTTCTGGCAAGTCATTCAGCCAAGCTTGTTGTTCGGCCGTGAAGTGACAATCGGTAAGTAATTCAATCGCATCTGCGGAACAGGTAAAAGACAGTCCCGCTTGCGCTAACCCGTCAGCGGTATCATGAAAACTCATTGGATGCCAAGCATGACCTAGGTATTCATGTGATAAATAGCGCGGGTTTTCTTGTGCTAAAGATTGCCACCAATCGAGCAAGCTGGGTTCACTTTCAACATAACGACTTAATGGCATGGCACTTTGCAGCACGGCCAAAGCCGCCTGTAGCCCATCATCTTCATGGTCAGAAAAAGATTGTGCCGTGTGGTGAATCAATCGTTGCATGGGCAAAATGGGCGCACAACCCGGTAAGGTATTGTGTGATAGGTAAACCATGCCATCATCACTTAAAAATCGCTCAATAATCGTCAGTATTTGTTGACGAATTTCTGGAGACACCCAACTCCAAACACCATGCAAGCTGATTGTTTGAAAGGTTTGTTGGTTAGTGGCTAAAAACTGAGCGAAATCGGCACAAGCTAATTCGGCTGACACACCAGACGCATTGAGCAGCTGCGTTAAATTATTAACCTGTTCAGGCATGAAATCGACACCGACTTGCCGCTCTGATGTTGCTGCTGCGGTAATCGCTAGCCCTAGCCCTTGTCCAAATCCCAGCTCACAATGCAAGGCATCAGCACTGGCAGAAGGTGTCTTAAATCCAGCCAGTAACTGCACCCATCGTAAGGATGCGGGGTGTTGCTGGCGAAAATAAGCATAAATATACTCAGAAGTGGCTAAGTAACCTTGACTGGGATTATGTTGCATCAAACACTACTCACCCTTAGCATTTATGTCTACATTCATGGTTGTTTGCAACCGTGACTGCAATAGCGTTTCCACTTGCTCAATCCGTGTTTTGCATAAGTTATAAGCTGCCATTGCTTCATCAATCATGGGTAACAATTGGTCAATATCAATGCGTTCCTGACGACTCAGTTGCGTGGCAACCTGTTCTAACTTTTGGTAGTTTTCTGCATAATGTTGACTGTTTGACATATTAATCTGCCTCGCGTAGTAAGGTAAGTGAGTCTGGCTGGGGCAAAACGCTGACACTTCCGTCGCTAAAAGCCAGCGAGAAATGGCTTAGCTTTGCTGCTGCTTCAGCAGACATAACTACTTGCCCCGCTTCGTTACGTGCCAATAAATATCCCTGAGCCAATAACCGTTTGGGGTGCATAGAGTGAATGAGCTGATGAAAATGATTCAAACGTTGATGCTGCTGGTTAAGCTGTTGCTGTGCTGCTGGTAATATCCATTCTTGCCATTGTGTTAGCTGTTGCTTGTGACCATGACAGTGATGCTGCGCACTCCATATTAACTGCGTCTGCCAATGATTGAGTTGTTGGGCTTGTGATTTCAGCGACAAGCGAGCACTCTGTTCACAAGTGTGCCAATAACCGATGAGTTGTTGCTTGGCTCGATATAAATACTGCTGACTAAGTTGCTGAATCTGGTTTTGATGTTCGTTAATAGCGTTTCGAGCTTGTTGTAATTGCCAAGCCGCTGTTTGTTGAATACTTTTCCATGCTGCATTTGCCGAGTGAGCGGCATCGACAATATGCTGACGGATAAAGGCGATTGTTTTACTAGGCGTATCAAAACGCGCAAAAGCCACTTCATCCAAAATGGTAGAATCACGCTCATGTCCAATACCCGTCAACACAGGAATGGGAAAACGGCAAACGACACTGGCTAAAGACAGATCGTTCAAAAACATTAAATCCTGTTTAGCACCGCCACCGCGAATAATCACTAAAGCATCGTAAGCACTCTTTTCATGAGCCTGCTGAATTTGAGCCAGTGCTTGCGTCAGTTCGGTCACCGCACTCACGCCTTGAAAGCTGGCATGATAATAGTCAAACTCACACAGCCCCACAGCGGTGAGTTGATTGGCATCACTGCGAAAATCCCCTAACCCAGCTGCCTGTGCTGGGGCTAAAACGGCAACATGGGCGAAATCACGAGGTAGGTGCTTCTGTTTATTAAGAGGCCATAGTCCTTGCGATTTTAACTGCGCACGAATTTGTTGCAACTTGGCTTCTTGTTCGCCCAAGGTGAAACTGGGATTCATATCGACCACATTCAGCGATAGTCCAAAACGGGCATGAATACTCAGTTCAACACTTAGCAATACACTCATGCCAGCCGCGAGCTGTTGTCCCGTTACCTGTTCAAAGGTACTAAACAAGCGATCGCGATGACTCGACCAAATCGTTGCTTTCACTTGTGCCAATTGCTGACCTTGCGCCGATTCCGCAAGAGTTAAATACACATGACCTTGACGCTGTCCCAGTTCGGTAATCTCTGCCACCACCCACACCGTTTTAGGCAAGGCTAGTTGTAGCGCACGGTTAGCCTGATTCATCAACTCTGATAAACGTAACCCTTGAGCTGGCGGTGTTATGGTTGTTGTCTCAGATTCCGCAACCATAAATGAGGTGGAATCGGATAGTTTTGGAGTTAAAGGCGTTGTCAACCATCGATTAAACGATTCAACAGCCAATCCCTCTGGCACAAACCAACGACGAGCCATCGCATCCCAACGCGCTCCTAATGCCTTAGCTTGATCTTTTTCGGCATAAGCAACAGTCAAATAAATGCGATCATTCATGAACTAACACCCACTGTGTCAAAATTGACCAGACCCACTTTAGCCAAGTGTTTCATCACCGTTAACCATTGCCCTGTTTTATGCAGTGCTGCCAAACTGGATACGGGATGCTTAGGTTTACCATGTAATCGAATAAGGCGACTTTCTTGTAAGGCATCGGCTTCATAATGACGATGTGCACTCAGTGCCGATTCAATTTGTACTGACTCATTACACAACAATACCAAATCACAACCCGCTTGACGAAAGCGCTGCGCTAACTCTCCACCTGACGCTATCGAGGCAACCGCTTGCATACCCAGATCATCACTGATAATAGCGCCATTAAAACCACACTGCTCTCGCAGCAACTGTTGTAACCAAATACGAGACAAACCAGCTGGTAAATCATCAACCGCTGGATAAATGACGTGAGCCACCATCACCGCACCACAATAATGTTGAATCAGATGTTTGAAGGGCTGTATATCCGCACCGACCAAACTGGCTAAAGAACGCGAATCGACCGCCATTGTAAAATGGGTATCGGGTACGACAAAACCATGTCCGGGAAAGTGCTTTGCCACTGACGACATACCCGCAGCTTGCATGCCTTGCATCAGTTGTTCCGCTAACAAGCCCACTACGTGCGGATTATGATGAAAGGCGCGATCACCAATCACGCTACTATTGCCGTAGTCTAAATCAATCACTGGCGTAAAAGAAAAATCCACACCACAAGCCAGTAGTTCAGCTGCTAATAACCAACCCACATTATAGGCAGAATGTAAGGCTTGCTGTGGATGTTCATCATAGCTTTCACCTAAGGCTCGCATGGCCGGTAATGGCGTAAAACCTTGAGTTTTGAAACGCTGAACCCTTCCGCCTTCGTGATCGACACTCACCAACAAACGCGGATGACGCAGCCCATGAATCTCATGCGTCAGCGCACGAAGCTGTTCCGGTGATTCATAATTACGACGAAATAGCACCACGCCTGCCACGGCTGGATGCATCAGCTGCGCTCTTTCATCATCGGTCAAGCTATAGCCCGATAGACCAATCATTAGAAAACCTAAAGATTGCGCCTTGCCTAAGGCTTCACTATTGCCGTACATCGAGCTTATCCCTTAAAGCATCACCAAAGCGATTCACCGCCAAAATGACCAACATCAGTGTTAAGCCGGGAACTAACACCAAATGAGGCGCTGTTAAAATGTATCGTGCGCCCTCTCGAATCATCGTACCCCATGAAGCCTGGGGTGGCTGAACACCCAATCCGAGAAAAGAAATCCCAGCCTCAGCAATAACAGCACCTGCGATACCAAAAGTCATTTCAATGGCTAAGGGAGCAAAAAGCAAGGGCAATACATGACGCCATAAAATCAAATAACGCGGTACAGCTAATGAACGCGCTGCCATGACGTGATAACGATTACGCAAAGACAGGGTTTGTCCGCGCGCTAAACGCGCATAACCCACCCATCCAACAATGCTTAATGCCAACACCAAATTACCAATACCCGCTCCCAGCACGGCTGCTAAAGCAATGGCTAATAACAAATGTGGAAAGGCCAAAAAGGCATCAATAATCCAACGCACAAGATTATCAAACCAGCCACCAATATAGGCAGACAACATGCCAATAAAAGTCCCTACACTGGCAGAAATGCCAACCACCATTAAAGCTACCCATGCCGATGTCTGTGCCCCAGCGAGTAAACGCGCCCATAACGGACGACCTAATTCATCCGTACCCAAAGGCGCATGTTGAAAAGGAGACAATAACAGCGTTTCGAGTTGAATCTGATCGGCCAAGTCGCTGACTAAGGGCGCCATTAATGCCATCACTATCCATAAAAGAATGATGATAAACGACCAAGAGCGCCACATTTACTCACGCCCTCCTGATGAACGAATACGAGGATCTAACCAACGATAAGCGAGCTCCAACAAATTATTGACCAGCACATAAAACAAGGTAATGAGTAAAATCTCCCCCAGAACCAACGCATAATCGCGTCGATTAATCGACTCAATTAATAACAAACCCAGCCCCGGCCAATCAAAAACCGTTTCAATAATCACCGCGCCACCCAACAAGGCACCCAATTGAAGCCCAACTAAGGTCAAAATGGGTAAAAAGGCATTACGCAAACCATGCACCAGCAACAGGCGCGATTCACTCGCCCCCTTCGCCTTAGCCGTACGAATATAATCCTCATGCAACACCTCTAACAAAGAAGCACGCAACATACGCGTTAAAATCGCCGCTAATGCCGTACCCAAAGTCAATGCTGGCAACACCCAAGCATAGGGCGCATCCATACCAGAAACTGGAAACCAACCGTGATCTACCGCTAACACAATAATCAAAATTGGCCCTAACACAAACCCAGGAATCGACATACCCACCAGCGCCGTTACCATTGCCAGCTTATCTTGCCAGCCATTTTTACGCACTGCCGCAATAATACCCAATGGCAAGGAAATCAATAAGGCAATCGCCACTGCTAATAGTGCAAGGGTTAAGGTTGCAGGGAGTCGCGCCCACAATAATTCGAGTACTGGCTTGTGGTAGAAAATGGACATACCCCAATCGCCTTGTAAAATACCGCCCATAAAAGCCCAATACTGATGCCATAGCGATAAATCTAAGCCAAAACGCTGACGCAGTGCCGACTCGTCCATACCAACGCTATCGCCCAACATAATACCAATCGGGTCTCCTGGCGCGAAATGCAGCAATAAGAATACCGCCGTAATCACCACCCAAATCACGGCTAACATCCCGAGCAACTGACGCGCAATGCTGGCCATCATGTTTGAATACTCACCAAAGCACCATAACCTAAATAGTCAAAAACTCGAATCATGTCTTCAGACGCCACACGCACACAACCGTGCGAAGATGGCTGCCTTTCAGATGACCATGCAGGACTACCATGAATATAAATATAGCGACGGAAAGTATCCACTTGACCGCCCCGATTGATGCCACTTTCTAAGCCACATAACCACAAAATGCGCCCTAAAATCCAATCGCGTTGTGGATAGGCGTCCATCAGCGCCTGACTCCACTCTTCACCTGTCGGCCGTCTGCCTATTAGCACGGCATAAGGAGAAAGACCCTCACCAATACAAGCGCGAACATAATGCATACCCATCGGCGTGCAACCCGAATTCAGCAAACAACCCACCCCATTTTTAGCCGTATTCACCGCACACTCAAAGAGTGCTTCTTGTCGTTCGTTGAACACAGTGAGTAATTGCTGTGAAATAGAAACAATGGCCGAGTTCATCTTAACTTGCTAGCTTACGGGTTAATAGCAAAGCGTCATAACGCCCGTCACTGGCCAAATGGTAATCCTTAATATTTGGGCGTGTCACACTCACTTGATGATCATGCCACAAAGGCATAATCGGCAACTCATTCAACAGGTGCTGTTGAATCTGTTTATAAGCACTGGACATTTCCGGCATGGACGGTGCGATCAAAGCGCGTTTGAGCATATGATCAAACTGATCATCGACATAATGCCCTCGGTTAGCACCAGTTGGTGGGGTTGAATAACTGGCAAAGGCATACTCAAAAATTTCAGGCGATTTAACACCCACCCACGCTAGTCCATACAGCTGAAAGCGCCCTTGTTTGATGTCACTATAAAAAGTACCCCAATCATGGCTATCAATACTCAGATTAATGCCAACATCGGCAAGTAAACTTTGATACACCGTTGCCAATCGCACACGTGTCGGATCAGTAGAGGTCTTATAAGTCAGCGAGATACTACCAGATTTAAATCCAGCATCGTCCAGTAACTGGCGTGCTTTTTCAGGATGATAGTCGTAACCGACAACACTACTGGGCAAACCACACCAATGTTCAGAAGGAAAAATCCCCTCGCCCATGCGCGCCATATCATCCAGCAGACGCTTGATAATGAGTGGACGATTAATAGCATGAGCAATGGCTTGGCGTACGGGCAATTGCGACAGAATCGGATCGCTTAGATTGAAACCAATATAGGAAAAAGACGTACCAACACTGGTATTCACTTGAATAGATGAACGCGAACGCGCATGATGCACCAATTCGGGCGACAAATCATTTTGTAGCACATCCAGTTCATTACGAACGAGTTTTAACAGGCGAACACTCGCATCTTTCACACCAATAAAGGCTAATTTCACGCCATCTTGTCGAACTAATACCAATATTTGATCTTCGTAGCTGACAAAACGACAACCTCCACAGCCAATCGGTTGCTGATCAAAATCATGCCCCGAAGCCAAAAGATCAGCTGGCATAATCGGAAGGGTTAACCGAAATAAAGCCAACTTATCGGGCTTATGCCAACGAAAAACAACACGTCCTTCCTCAGCCTCGACACTGGCAAGGTTGCGCAGCGGTCCTTTGAGTGGCGAAACCGTTTTAGCGTCTAATACCGAGTGATAAGTCGCTAGCACATCGTCAATAATGAGGGATTTGCCGTGATGAAAGACAAGGTTGTTATTGATTTCAACCGACAAGGTCACATCATCCAACCATTCCCAATATTTGGCAATCCACGGCGAAGGAATCGATGACTTATCAAAATCAATCAGTGCCGGATAAATCAGTCGCCCAATGCGCGTTGAAAACGCATCAGTGGCATAGCGCGGATCAAGACGAGCAGTGACATCAGGAACGCCCATGCGAATCGTATTGATATCATCAACGGGTTCATAGCGACTGCAACCAGCACCTAAAGCAATGAAGCTGGCGCCCAGCGTCGTTTTCAACCAAAATCGTCGTTGATGATTAATGTTGCTCACGCTTAATCACGCAAATAACGTTCGATACTGGCTAAATCATCTCTAGCTAAAGCCCTCTGAGCCGCACGCAAACTGAGTCTATTTTGTACATCATCAAACAAAGCGTTGGCTAAATCTTGTTTTGCTTTATAGAGTAAGGTGCGTGCATTAAGTACATCGACCAGACTTTTCAGGCCCACACGATTACCCTCTTCTGCCGCTTGTAAAAACGCCTCGTTAGAAGTCACTGCTTGACGCAGTGCTTGTAAACGACTCTGAGTCATTTGAACGGTTTTAGCCAAACTCAGTACATCTAGCTTTGCCTGTTCGTCGGCATAACGCAACCCCGCCTGAGCCGCAAGACGCTGTTGTTCAGCTTGTCGGACTTGACTCGTTACCAAACCGCCCGAATAAAGTGGCATATTCACCACCACGCCAATACTATTGGTTTGATAAGGTGCATTGAAAAATTGCGTTCGAGAGTCGAGATTGCTGATAGAAGCTTGAAAACTTACGGTAGGATAATGAGCTGCCCGAGCTGCATTCACCTGTTGTTCCGAGGCTTGCACCTTGCCTTGATTTAAACGACGGTTCAGGTTGCCTTGCGCCCCCATGTTACTAAGCTGCTCTGGTGATTCAATTAAACCCGGAAGCTTAGTATCTAAGGCTAGACTTTTCAACAGGGGTACTGGTTGACCAATCAAACGTGCTAAACTTTCTTGACTGATAGCCAATAAATTTGTTGCTTGGCTCACATCAGCTAATGCCATATCGTAACGCGCTTGCACTTCTAATAAATCAATGGGATTGGTTAATCCAACCTTAACACCGGCATCAATTTGATCACGTTGTTTTTCAGTTGAAACCAGTTGTGCTTGCGCAAAAGACAGTAACTGTTGCGCCTTCAGCACATCCAAATAGCTTTGGCTTAATCGCAACATCAACTGTTGTTGACTGAGTAAATAGATTGTCTCAGCCTGCTGCACCAAACTTTTAGCCTGTTCATAACGCGCAAAACTGGCAGCATCAAACAGCGGTTGATTTAACTGTAATTTCTGTTGCTGAGTTTCTTTGGCAGCAATGGGAACGGGTATCGAATAGTCATTTTGCTGATAGCTGACCTGTGCCGAAATGGTCGGCAATAATACCGACTTGGCTTGATTCAGCAACTCCTGATCGGCCGCATACTGGGCTTGCGCCTGTTGCAGTTGTGCATCTTTCTGTGCCGCCAAATCATACAGACTTAACAAGCCTTCAGCCGCAAATACTTGGCTAGAAGCTGAGCTTAAGCAGCATAAGGACAGACATAGCGAAGCTCCACGCAAAAACGACTTATCGACCAGTGTTCTTTTCATCTTCACTCCACAGGGCAAACGGACGTTGCGATAGAAAGACGTTATAGTAACGCGCTTCATCGGTCACTTCTAGCCCTAACCAGTCGGGTTTGCTAAAAACTTCAGTTTCACTATCCAATTCTAACTCAGCGACAATCAGCCCGCTGTTATCGCCATGAAACTCATCAATTTCCCACTCATGACCATCAACCATTACGAAATGACGCGTTTTAATCACCGTTGGTCCTAGCACCATGGTCATCAGTTTTTGCGCATCGGCTAAGGGTATCGGATATTCAAACTCATCACGAGACATGCCTATTTGGACACGTTTAATGTTCAGTCTTGCTTGATCATCTTCAATACGAACACGAACAGAACAAGAAACGGGTTCATTTAAGTAACCTTGTGCATAGTTGGCTGTTTTATGGGCTTGTGATCGCCATGCATCACTGGTAACTAAAAACTTACGCTCGATTTCTTTTCCCATGACAACCTCAAAATAATGTGAATATCAACTTCTGACGAGTAAGGCAATCGCCTCAACATGATAACTTTGCGGGAACTGGTCAATGAGTGCCATTTTGCTGAGTTTGAATCCCGCTTTCTGTAATACCGCCATATCACGCGTCATGGTCGCGGGATGACAAGAAACATAAACGACGAGTTTGATACTCTTCTGTTTAGCCACACGCTCGCAAACCACTTGTGCACCATCCCAAGGAGGGTCTAATAATACATGTGCCAACCCAGCAGGTGGACGCCAATCTGGGGCAAATAAATCCACACGTGCAAACTTGGCGTTTTCAATACCATTAGCTGTCGCATTCGCTTTAGCCGTTGCAACGCTTTGCTCATTTAATTCTAATCCTAACAAACTGCCGGCGCTTTGAGCGATAGGTAAAGAAAAATTACCCATACCGCAAAACAGCTCTAGCACTTGATCATCAGCACCAGCCGCTAACCAGTCTTTCGCCAAGCTAACCATTTGTTGATTGACGCTGGCATGCGTCTGCACAAACTGATCTGGAGAAAAATGAAAGTTCAATCCACTAAGCTGATAATGCAAGTCGGCGTCGCTAACCACCGACAAACCTGTCGCACGATCAGAAGTTTGTATCGCCAATCCACTGATACCCACTTGCTCACACCATTTTTGCCAATGGGTTAAATGGTGATCGCGCCACTGTTGATTGATATGTAACACTAAGGACAAAGAACCGATAGCCAAGCATTCAATTTCATCAATACCTTGTCGAGGTAACTTGGGTAGCGCCTCACGCAATTGAACAAAACAATCACTTAATGGCCGAGACAACTGCGGACAAGCCTGAATCGGCACAAGATACTTACCGCCAGCCGATCTAAAGCACAAATCACCCTGACGATTTAACGCCCAACGCGCACGGCGACGATACTGCCAAGCTTCCCCTGTTAGCGGCAAATGCCACTCGGTTTTATCGGTATGAATACCCGCTTTAACCAAGCTTCTGGCTAATTGATTTTGTTTAAAAGCCACTTGATTATCGACGGATAGGTGCTGTAACTGACAACCGCCACAAACAGAGAAATGGGCACAAGCAGGCACAATGCGATGTTCTGAAGGTTCAACAACAGACACACATTTCGCTTCAAAATACTGAGACTTTTGATGCACGATTTGCGCATCAACGATTTCATACGTTAAGGCACCTGTGACGAAAACCGTTTTACCATCCAGCTTAGCCACGCCACGCCCATCATGGGTCATATCATGAATGCTAAGACGAACCACTTTAGTTGTCGTTTCAGCGTTAGTATTCAGTTTTGACTGATGGCGCACTTGCCCTTGGTGAGGTCGTTTATTTGACACCCGTTAACCACCCTTTTGTGCAGAAAGACGCGCCAAAATAGCAGATAAGGCCGCTTGAGGATTGTCAGCACGTGTAATAGGACGACCAATGACTAAGTAATCAGAACCCGCCGCTACAGCCGCTTCAGGCGTTAAAATGCGTGTTTGGTCGTCTTTAGCGCTTTCAGGCAAACGAATCCCTGGAGTCACAAGGATAAACCCTGCGCCTTGAGCTTGGCGAATTACACTCGCCTCTTGTGCTGAACAAACAACACCGTCCATACCACATTGCTGCGCTAAACTGGCTAGGTTCTCAACCATCGTTCCAGCTCCTGCCATGTAACCTATCTCAACGAGTTCTTCGTCAGAAAGACTGGTTAAAATGGTTACCGCAATTAGTAAAGGTCGCTTTTCAAAGGGAAGCAAAGCATCACGTGCAGCTTGCATCATTTTGCGTCCACCACTAGCATGAACATTGACCATCCACACGCCCATGCGCGCTGCTGAAGTCACTGCTGCGGCAACGGTATTGGGAATATCATGGAACTTCAGATCTAAAAAAACATCGAAGCCCATGTCTTGCACCGCTTCAACCAGCGAAGGTCCAGCTTGTGTAAATAACTCTTTGCCAATTTTTAAGCGACAATCTTGCGGCGATAGTTGACGCGCTAACTCAAGCGCTTGTGCTGCGGTCGGAAAATCCAACGCAACGACAACAGGAGATGAAGTTGTCATGATTTTTTCCTAAAAAAATGTTGAAGCGGATAGAGAAGCCATCCTAATAACAAACCAGACATGAAAATAATCAAGCAAGTGACTGCAATAGGCAGCTCAATTGACCAAGAGAACCAATGAAGTTGCATATAACCTGGATTTTGTATACCAACCAGTACACCAAAGACGATAATCGTTAATCCTATCCAGTAGCGCATGCTGTAATCCTCTTGGGAGATGAATCAGTCATCACTGTTTTAAAAACAGCGAAGTCTGATAACAAAAAGCAATTAACCGACTAATGGAACACGCTCACGACTGGCATCAATCGATTCTTTTAACTCTTTACCTGGCTTAAAGTGTGGCACACTTTTACGATTGAGTGCAACTGATTCGCCCGTTTTAGGGTTGCGGCCAATACGAGGTTGGCGATGATGCAATGTAAAGCTACCAAAACCTCGTACTTCTATACGATCATCATTAGCTAGAGCCTCTGATAAGGTTTCAATAATTAAGTTGACAGCCAGTTCAATGTCTTTATGTGGTAATTGATGTTGACGACGAGCAATAAGATCAATAAGTTCAGATTTAGTCATAATGATGTGCTTACTTTATATAAAATGTTTTTATTTCAATCAGTTAGTGTCAGTATTTTATAAAACACTCACAGTAAATGATCCGATAAAAAACCCCTGCCAAAGCAGAGGTTTTTCAACTGCAACATGCGTTTAACGCTTGTTGCTATCAAGATCATAAATTACAATTGACCCTTCAACAAATCACCTAGCGTATTGCTACCGATGTTAGAAGTATTGTTGAAACCCTTCATTGCTTCTTGTTGGTCAGCTTCATCTTTAGCACGAATAGAGATTTGAATACCACGAGTTTTACGATCAATATTCGTTACACGCGCAGTTACTTTATCACCCACTTTCAATACATCACGCGCATCATTCACACGTTCAGCAGCGATTTCTGAAGCACGCAAGTAAGCAACCACTTCTGGCGCCAACTCAACTTCAGCGCCTTTTTCGTCAACTGAAGTAACCACACCCGAAACGATTGAACCACGATTCATTTCAGCAGCAAAAGTGCTGAATGGGTCTTGCTCTAACTGTTTCAAGCCTAGCGAAATACGCTCACGCTCTGGATCAATCGCTAGGATGATGGTTGTTAACTCATCACCTTTCTTGAAGTCACGAATGGCTTCTTCGCCAGACTTGTTCCAAGAAATGTCAGTTAGGTGAACCAAACCATCGATACCACCTTCTAAACCGATAAAGATACCGAAGTCAGTGATTGATTTAATTTTACCCGTGATTTTGTCGCCTTTGTTGAATTGAGTACCGAAAGCCTCCCATGGGTTCATTTGACATTGTTTCAATGACAAAGAAATACGACGACGCTCAGTATCCACATCCAATACTTTCACATTCACTTCTTGACCCAAGTGAACGACTTTAGATGGGTGAATGTTACGATTAGTCCAATCCAACTCAGAAGTATGTACCAAACCTTCTACGCCTTCTTGAATTTCAACGAAAGCACCATAGTCAGTTAAGTTAGCGACTTTACCTGATACTTCTGAGCCCACTGGGAAGGCAGCAGCAATTTTGCTCCATGGATCTGCTTCCATTTGTTTCATACCTAATGAAACACGGTTACGCTCACGGTCGAATTTCAATACTTTAACATCAATCTCATCACCTACGTTCAGTACTTCTGAAGGGTGATTGATACGACGCCACGCGATATCGGTAATGTGCAACAGACCGTCAATACCACCTAAGTCGATGAAGGCACCGTAATCAGTTAGGTTTTTCACCACACCTTTCACTTCTGAACCTTCATCTAGGTTTTTCAACAATTCGTCACGTTCTGCACTGCTTTCTGCTTCGATAACCGCACGACGTGAAACAACGACGTTGTTACGTTTACGATCTAATTTAACCAGTTTAACTTCACATTCTTTACCTTCTAGGAAGCTAAAGTCGCGCACTGGACGGGTATCAACCAATGAACCTGGTAGGAAGCCACGGATACCTTTAACGTCAACCGTTAAGCCACCTTTCACCTTGCCAGTCACCATACAGTTAACGATGGCATTAGCTTCAAGCTGTTGTTCCAACCAGTCCCAAGTACCAGCGCGTTTCGCTTTTTCGCGAGATAATTTAGTTTCGCCGAAACCGTCTTCGATAGCTTCAACCGTTACGTCTACAACATCGCCTACTGCAACTTCGAGTTGGTTGTTTTCATCCATGAATTGCTTGATAGCAATTGCAGACTCAGATTTCATACCAGCATCAACATAAACAAAGTCGTTAGAAATGCGAGTAACTGTGCCCTTGATCAGGACACCGGGTTGAACGAATGAAGTTTTTAACGATTCTTCAAAAAGCGAAGCAAAAGATTCCATGTAAAGTCTCAATGTCAAGCCGTTGTGTGTAAAGTGCTTTTTATCAGGTTCAAAAGCCAACGGGTCTGGTTAAATTAAACAATCGCCTTCCTGCGAGATGATTGTTGGTCTATCCAAGCAATTGCTTGGTTAAAAACATGTTCGGGAGACAAATCGGACGTATCAATTACCAGTGCGTCATCTGCCGCTTTTAACGGCGCAACGACTCGATTTCGATCTCGTTCATCTCTTTCACGAATTTCTTTGGTTATTTGAACAATGTTAGCATCTAACCCTTGGTTTTTCAACTGTTTTACGCGTCTATCGGCACGAACTTCAGCGCTAGCGTCTAAAAATAACTTTGCCGTTGCCTGTGGAAATACTACCGTACCCATATCGCGACCGTCGGCAATCAAGCCAGGTGCTTGCGCAAAGTCTTGCTGAAAAGCGAGCAAAGCGGCACGAACCGATTCAATCACTGCCACCTGTGAGGCCAAGGCGGCTACCGTTTCAGTGCGAATGGTGTCACTCACATCGTTAGTATCCAACAGGATTTTACCTTGCACAAAGCGCACGGGCAGGTGTCTCGCCAACTCAGTTAATGCCTCAGGATTATCTAAAATACCCCTTTGACGAGCAGCCAAACCTAATACGCGATAAAGCGCGCCACTGTCTAAAAAGTGAAAGCCATAATGTTCCGCAAGGCGAGCACAAAGCGTCCCTTTTCCCACACCACTAGGACCATCCACCGTCACGACAATAACGGAACTCATGCTGGCATTTCCTGACGAATCGCCAACCCTAACCCAGCGGCTAAGCTAACAAAGCCTGGAAAAGAGGTGTTCACATTGGCACAGTCATC
The DNA here is from genome assembly GCA_964416645.1 of uncultured Francisella sp. GTDB lineage: Bacteria > Pseudomonadota > Gammaproteobacteria > Thiomicrospirales > Thiomicrospiraceae. Next base: position 17,614 of record CAYQEZ010000008.1, read on the forward strand.
AATCACCAACTCTCCTGAGTTAACTCGCAGTGCAGCAACCGCACTGGCCATCGCAATGCGGTGATCGCCGTGGCTTTGAATGGGTGACTCTGGCGCTGATAACTGACCGCCTTCGATAATGCAACCATCTTCAGTTGGTGTCGCTGAAATACCCATTTGCTGTAAGGCGGTTGCCATCACCGCAATACGATCTGATTCTTTAACACGCAACTCTTCAGCACCTGTTAGTACTGTTGTGCCCGTAGCGCAAGCGGCAGCAACGAACAATACTGGAAACTCATCGATAGCTAAAGGCACCAGACTTTCAGGAATATTAATGCCTTTCAGTTGCGCTGAGCGCACGCGAATATCGGCAACGGGTTCGCCACCAACTTCTTTTTCATTACTCAGCGTGATGTCAGCACCCATTAAACGCAAAATATCAATCACACCCGTGCGTGTTGGATTAATCCCCACGTGTTGCAACACCACATCCGAATGGGGCGCAATACTGGCAGCAACCATAAAGAAAGCAGCCGAAGAAATGTCCGCAGGCACGTCAATATCGGTAGCGGTTAACTCACCACCACCAATTAAACTCATGCGATTGCCTTGGGTTTTGACGTCATACCCAAAACCACGCAACATGCGCTCGGTATGGTCTCGCGTTGGCGCAGGTTCAGTGACGCAAGTTTCACCTTCGGCATAAAGCCCCGCCAACAACACACATGACTTAACTTGAGCCGATGCCATCGGCAAATCATAATGAATACCCTTGAGAGGTGAACCGCCATGGATCACTAATGGAGGAACGCCTTTTTCGCCTTGGCTATCAACACGAGCACCCATTAAAGCTAGGGGGTTGGTGACACGTTTCATCGGGCGTTTCGATAAAGAAGCATCACCGATTAACGTCGAATCAAAAGCTTGACCTGCTAAAATACCTGACATCAGGCGCATTGCCGTGCCTGAGTTACCCATATCCAACGGTGCGTTAGGTGCTTTCAAGCCACGCAAGCCAACTCCTTCAATGGTCACTTTGCCTTGTTCAGGTCCTTCAATCATCACACCCATAGCCTTAAACGCCTTGAGCGTATTTAAGCTATCTTCACCTTCGAGGAAACCTGTTACGCGTGTTGTGCCTTTCGCCAATGCACCCAGCATGATACTACGGTGAGAAATCGATTTATCACCCGCAACGCGCGCTGTGCCCTGTAAAGAACCACCCGCTTGAACAATGTAACGAATATTAGGACCGTGACTCATAAAAGACTAAAACCCATCAATAAATTCAAAAAATTACTCATCATTTTATCACAAAGCAACAGACTTAGGCTTTTTCGGTTTTTTTGGCTTCTTCACTTTATCCGTCAGTCGGGTAACGGGGATAGACAGAGTGGCACCAACATATCTAAACCGCTCCAGTCATGGCGCATTGTTTAATAATGCGCTACATAGCAAAAGAGGTGCTCTTGCAAGCACCTCGTCAGTCTTTCACAATCGTTTTAAGCTAACTTATGGCGTTTAGTAGCATCTCGATGCTCGTAACCAGCCTTATTAGCCCCATCACGGTAGGTTTCATCTAAAAAGGCACGTTCTTCCATCAGTCCACCTTCTTCGACTTCTTTCCACCAGTGCTTATTCGCACCGCTAGTACGACCATCATCGAAACGGTAGCCACGAGCTTTCAAAATATCTTTCACTTCAATCGGCGCACCAAAGGCACGAACCAACACAGTACGACTAGCCGACTTGGTTAATAGACCTTTTAATAAGTCTGGCTGTAAATAAAATAACCAAGCCATCGCAAAACAATCTGTTAAGGCACGGTGACCATCATAGAAATAACCATTACGATACAGCAAATATTCTAACTTACCTGATTCAAAGCCAGCATCACGCCACGGCATTTCAAAGAAGGAACATGCCCAAGCCTTGTCGCCCAATTGAGCAAAACGACGATCAAAGAAAGCACGATCAAAGCCCGCGTTGTGAGCAACCACCAAACTGGCTGGCGACATCCAATTACCAATGTAGTCATCATCGAAAGACTTGCCCTCGACATCTGCCTGACTGATACCATGAATGGCCTCACTCTCTGGGGAAATAGGCACACCACAATCTTCTAGCTCAGAAAACTTATCAGCAATCATCACGACCTTGGCGGTCGTTGGATTGTAACGAACCGCTAGCATTCCCAACTCAACAATACCGTCTTTCAGTTTATCAACGCCAGTTGTTTCAGTATCTAACAGAATAAGGTATTGATCTTCATCACTCGGATCACTTAACAGAATAGGTAACTCTGTATTCTCATCCCAAGGCAATTGTTCTAATAAACGGAAACGCTGCGGTTCGGCTTGAATTTCGTCACAACGTTCTAAGGGGAATGATTGCTTCATGATTGGCATGAGAAAAGGCGCTCCTAAAATGGCATTATCTTTATTATAGCTTTTTATTGAGCTGAAGACCCTGCCAAAAGTGCAAATACTTATCTAAAGCATTGGCAAAGGCTTGCTTATCTTTCGCTGACAAAGGTGCCGGACCACCCGTATGTTCACCACTGGCACGCATGGTTTCCATAAAATCACGCACAGTTAAACGCGCTCGGATATTGTCTGGTGTGTGAATTTGACCACGTAACCCTATTGCTCTAGCCCCTTTAGCCAATACTTCCGCCGCCAAAGGAATATCTTGTGTTACCACTAAATCATCGGTTGAACAACGTTCCACAATAACATTATCGGCAACATCGTAACCCTTAGGTACCTGAACCCAACTGATATTCGATGTACGAGGGATGGAGATGATATGGTTAGAGACAAACAACATATCAATTTTGGTACGCTCAGCACATCGTATCAATATTTCTCTCAGCGCCACTGGGCAGGCATCAGCGTCAACAAAAATCATCTTATCCACCAGTGTGTGAATTTAGCCTGTGGGAACGACATCATTGACATGGGTAGCACCTATATTGCAAAGCCAAACGAGCTTAAATCTGTTTAAAAGTTTTATTGTACAGAACCTCACCCGAAAATGCGCAAACCACCAACCCATCACCACCCAGGGCAATAACCACATGGCTTGTGGTAACAACCAAACCCATTGCCCGCCTATATTCACGACCAATCCTCTTGCTGAGCCAACTTATTTAAGCCAGCATCAGCCACTTCTCCCCATAATGCCGAATGCGCCATCACCCATCAAGCTCAACGCCAAAGGAGGCAAGTCAGCTCATTCCGCCAGTAAGGGGGGTTAACCAGTCGTTGTAAGGAAAAGTAAGAGTTGAATGATTAGATTTCATAACTCGAATTTACTGGCTTAAGATTGTCGTATTCTCAATCGACAACACCTGACACAAGCAGGACATCAATTGTTTCAGTTCAGGTTCACTCAGTTTACCAAGGGTTTCTACAATGCGTACTTTTGACAAGGCTCTAATTTCGTTAACGCAGGCATCGGAATCTTTTTCCAGCTTATTTCTTGCCTTAATGCGTAATCGGTAAGGCATGGCATCATCTAGCAGTACCGTTGAGAGCGGGACAACAATAATCGTTGGTAAAAGTTCATTGTCTTGCTCGTTACTCACCACCACAGCAGGACGTAACTTACCCATTTCTTGCCCTTTAATTGGATTGAAATTAATCAACACCAAATCACCTTTAGACAATACCATCATCAACCCCAATTTCATCAATAGGGTCACGTTGCTGTGCGCTTGCCACGCGCAATAATAAGTTTCGGCGTTGATTTTGTTGCTGTTGCGCTAGAAAAGCACTAAATTGATCCGCTAAATGTGCTGGAATAAAAAAGCCTACTTCACGTTTTTTTCGCGCATCGACTAAATGAACCACGTCACGCCACTGATGCACCAACTCCGATTGACGAAGGTCTGCCAAGGTAGCTTCTATCATTTTATTTCACCAAACCATTTTGACAATTTAATTAAGCATATCATGAAACATACCATCAAAAAACGCAAATTGCTAGACTCAACGACTAGTAAGCCAACTTAACACCATCTAGCACCCGATTCACCCAATCATCAACCGTCAACTTCTGCGCTCTAACCTTGGTCGATAAATGGTAACTATGACGTAACACATCGGGCAATAAGTTCACCACATCATCAGGGGTAACATAATCTCAACCATGCAAAAAAGCCCGTGCACACACGGCTTGCGCCAAGGCAAGCGTCGCACACGGACTGGCTGGTACTAATACGGTATCGCGCAAACTCTCATGCACTTGTTCAGGCGCACGAACTGGCAAGCAAAGCAGACAGTTTGGCGAAAGACAAACCGATTGTTGCCTACTGTCGCGGTCCTTTTTGCCTTTATGCTCGTGATGCCGTGTCCTGGTTAACTGCACAAGGCTTCCATGTCAGCCAATGGCAAGATGGTGTCGCTGAATTTGCCCAAACCGACTAAAACAGACTAACCCAGTCTCGCTCACAATGCGTTTTTTATCGATTTGCATAATTGAAATCATCTTTTAATCAAGAAAAGCTAACCCATCTTGGTTCAACATATTGTCTGTGCTAAAATCAAGAAGCAAACCACGTAGCATTATTTTGATCTAGAAACATCACTAACCATTCCACTGCAAACTCGAGAGTAACGATTGCTATGTTTTTGCCTAATCTACGTCATATTGCCACGCAACAGGTTATCACCATAGATGACCAAGCCAGTGTTCAAGATGCGTTAGATAAAATGTCCCAATATAATCTTCGTGATCTTATCGTTACTGGTGATGCTGGGCTTCGACTGATCACCACTCGTGAACTCATCGATGCTCGTCTTAATGGCAACGACTTTACTCGAACCAACTTGGATTCGATACAGCTACCCCAAGTTATCCAGCTGAATGCTGATGAAAGTGTGATTAACGGTATCGTTGCGCTCAAAGAAGCAAATGTAGACTATGTGTGCCTTGTAGAGGGCGATCAACTTCAAGGCATTGCCAGTTACACAGATCTAATTTCACATTTGGATCCCAAGTACATAGCCAAATCTAAGCTGCTAACAGACTTAATTCATTTGGCTCATTTTGTTGAAATTGAACAAGACGCATCGCTTAAAGACGCTCTGAATCTGCTCAAACAGTCCAAGCAAAATTGTATCCTGATTACCCATAATCAACACTATATTGGTATCGTTACGCAAAGCGACATCACTCAAGCATTAAGAACCATTACCGACCTAAATCAACCCATCACGCCTTTCGTCTCACAACCGTTGATACGAGTACCAGAAACATTAACACTACAACAAGCCTTGTCTATTAGCCGTCAGCAGCATAAAAAACGACTCATTGTCGAAAATGCACAGCACCAAATTTTGGGTATCTTACACCAAAAAGACCTAGTTACTTTAGTTTATGAAAGTTGGCGAGATCTGGTTTTTGAGCAACAAAAACAGCTAAAAAAACAAACCGCCGACTTACAAAGTACACAAACCATGCTCAATCGTGCTCAAAGTGTGGCAAAGCTTGGCAGTTGGCAATTAGACTTTACAAATGAGTCACTTATATGGTCTGACGAAGTTTACAAAATTTTTGAACTCAATAAATCAACGTTCAATCCATCTTATGAAAACTTTTTTAAGGTTATTCATCCACAAGATGCAAGCATGGTTAAAGAGGCTTACCAGCATTCATTATCCAATCGAGAAGTCTATTCTATAGACTACAGACTACTCATGCCAGATGGGCGGATTAAATGGGTCAGAGAAATAGCTGATCATCAATTTAACGAACTCGGCAAACCAACCATCTCTGTGGGTACAGTACAAGACATCACTGAATACAAATTGATTGAACTTGAGCTTAAGAAAAACGAAACCCAATTCCGACTGAGTATTGAAGCTTCAAATATCGGATTATGGCAGTGGGATATGAATGACAAGTTAACTTGGTCCGACGAGTGTTATCAACAACTTGGTTTTGCAGCGCAAGCCTTTCCGATGAGCTTGACCATTTATAAACAAGGCATTCACCCTGACGACATGACTCAAGCCTTTGAGGAGGTAGCTCGTCAAGTCGAACAAAATAAAGAGTTTGTTATTCAATTCCGTTATAAAAATGTTCATGACAATTGGTCATGGATTGAATGTCGTGGAAAGGTTACCAGTTATGATGAGGATGGATCGCCCAATTGGATGATGGGCACACACATTAATATTCAACATCAAAAAGACACCGAAGCGTCTTTAAAACTTGCTCGTGCAGAGGCCGAAAAAGCCAATAAAGCCAAATCTGAATTTTTAGCCAATATGAGCCACGAAATTCGTACACCCATGAATGCCATTCTGGGATTGAGCGAATTAGCCATGGAAGAATCAAATGTTCAGTCTATGCACGAGCAATTGCATAAAATCCATCGTTCAGCCCATTTATTACTCGGCATTATTAACGATATTCTCGACTTTTCCAAAATCGAAGCGGGAAAACTGCTCATCAGTGAGCAACCCTTCTCGCTCGTGCAAATCGTTCAAGACCTACAACAACTATTTATGACTGTTGCTCAAGAAAAAAATCTGAATCTATCTTTTGAATTAAATCAACAAGAAACTAGCAGTTTTTTAGGCGATGAATTGCGTATTCGACAAGTGCTAACCAATTTAATCAGTAATGCCATTAAATTTACTCATCAAGGGGGGGTGACCCTATCCATTCACGTTGAACCAACGGGACATGAGAGGTCACTGGTTCATTTTACGATCAAAGACACGGGTATTGGCATTAGCGACGAACAACAGCAACGCCTATTCTCCGCCTTTGCTCAAGCAGACAGTTCGATCACACGCCAATATGGCGGTACCGGCTTAGGACTCATCATCAGTCAAAAGTTAGTGAAAGCTATGGGTGGTGAAGGTATTCAACTCAGCTCCCAAGTTAACCAAGGCTCGCAATTCACATTCAGCCTTAGATTAACACCATGCGCCAACATTGCTGTTTCTCCCATACCAGAAGCTGATCAACAGGCATTAAGTTCGTTACTTAACGGCGACATTCTTTTGGTAGAAGACAACCCTATTAATCAAGAAGTTGCGCTTAGCCAACTCAAACGACTGGGCTTAACAGCTCATGTTGCCCATAACGGTGCTCAAGCTGTCGACATGATTAAAACCCAGCATTACCAACTGATTTTAATGGATATTCAAATGCCGATAATGGACGGCTATCAGGCTGCAGAACAGATCAGACGTTTTAACAAGCATACGCCCATAATTGCCCTCACCGCAGCAGCGATGATCGAAGACCGTGAAAAAGCCTTAGCCGCTGGCATGAACGATCACTTAGCCAAACCCATTAATCGTGAGCAATTACGCGAAACACTGTTAAAATGGTCAAAAAAGAATATCGAAGTGCCGCAACACCAATCAACACAAAGCACACACTCGTTCAGGAAACAGGAAATCACCATGCTTGATGCCAGCTTAGGATTACAACAATTAAATGGAAATCAAAACCTTTATCACAAACTATTAAGATTGTTTCTTGATCAATTAAAGCAAGACTTTTCTGTCTTGCCTGCACAATTGAAGGCAATTTCTGAAGGAAACGATGAAGCCAAAACAAGCACTCAACAGTTGAATCATGCCCTTAAAGGTGTTGCTGGCAATTTAGCCATTAGTGCATTAGCCAATTTAAGTGCCGAAATTGACCTGATGCTTAAACGAGGTGATGCCATCCAAGCTGATCAAGCGGCTTTGTTTGCACAAACACTCAACGATACAGAAAAAGCCATTCAAGCCTACTTGCAAACCACTTCCGCAACACCCCTTGAACCCGTCGCACCAGTAGAGCAGTTAAATGTTCATTCCCAGTTAATGGATTTAGCAAAGCGCATACAAGGCAATGAATTTATTGACGATGACGAACTTGCAGAACTCAGTCGTCATATACCCGTGCAGCAACAAACTCAGTGGCAATTGGTTAGCGAAGCCATGGCTGTGTTTAATTTTGACCAAGCACACAATGAACTACAGGCATTGCTTAAATGAGCGTTATCCGTGCTATGACAAAACCGATACTAGTATTAAGCGCCTTAGTCGCCAGCTTTCTGCTGTCTCCAACTTCATGGGCAGAAAACACGTCTGAAAACACAGCAACAGAAAAACAACAAAAACCCTATATCTTCGCTATGTTGTCTTTTCGTGCTAAAGAAACCACACGCAAGCAATGGCAACCGCTCATTGATCATTTACAACAACAACTACCCAATATTCCTTTGCAATTACGCGTGTATTTTTATGATGAGCTAAACCTAGCCGTCCAAAATCAAGAAGTAGACTTCGTATTCACACAGCCTGCTAACTATGTGTTGCTTACTTACCGTAGTCAGCTTTCTTCACCTTTGGCTTCGCTTATTAACTTAGAAGACAATTTTGCCACCGATAAATTTGGTGGTGTTATTTTTACCAGTGCGAACAACCATCAAATTAACGACATTCACCAACTCAAAGGTAAAGTCATCGCTACCTCAGATAAGCAATCTCTGGGTAGCTACCAAATGCAAGCTTTTGAACTGTTAGAACAGGGCATTAATTTAGATAAAGAGGCAAGCTTATTAGAAACGGGTCAGCCTCAAACCTTAGTCGTTGAGGCGGTTCTATCGGGTAAGGCAGATGCTGGTTTTGTGCGCACCGGCCTACTAGAACACATGGCACAACAAGGAAAATTAGAACAGCATCGTATTAAATTAATTGGTGCACAAAAATACGCCGATTTCCCTTTTTTAACCAGCACCCGACTCTATCCAGAATGGCCAGTCGCAGCCATGCCTCACGTCGATAGACAAGTAATAGCGCAAGTGGCTAGTGCCCTGTTGGCTATTCCACACCATAGCCCGCTCACTCAGTCTATGGCAATTGCTGGTTTCACTATCCCTGGCGATTACCGCACGATAGACAATCTCATGCGCCAACTGCGTGTCGAACCCTTTGACAAAAGCCCGATAGTCACTTGGCACGATATCTACCACCAATGGTCACAAGAACTCTATGCCCTTGTTATCATCTTGGGTAGCGTAATGAGCTTTTTTATCGGCTTACTTTTTCATCGAAATCGCTCATTGCTCAAAGCCAAACGTCATTTACAAGCCAATAGCGAACAACTTCGTAAACTACAATTGGCGGTCGAACATAGCCCAGAAAGCATTATTATTACCGATTTATCGGCGAAAATTTCTTACGTCAATCCAGCCACTGAAGTGATGACAGGTTACAGTGCTCAAGAACTGCTTAATCAAAATCCGCGCATGCTACAGTCAGGCAAAACGAGTGATCAGGTTTATAAACAACTTTGGTCTGACATTACGCACGGAAAAGTTTGGCAAGGTGAACTAATTAATAAACACAAGTCAGGATATGATTACCATGTAGACATTGTTATTTCAGTTGTCTACGATGAGCAGAAAAAACCAATTGCTTATTTATCAATTGAGCGTGATATAAGTGCACAAAAAAACGATCAACATCGCATGCAACAAATGCTCTATGTTGATGGACTGACCGGCCTAGGCAATCGTAGTAAATTAATAGACACCCTCGATAAACAATTACAGCATCATAAAGATGGTCTGGTTGGCTATTTATTGCTGCTTAACATTGACCGCTTTAAATGGGTCAATGCCACCCATGGCGTTGCCTTTGGCGATAAACTACTGGTCGCTTTAGCAGAAAGACTCAATACCTTTATCGCCGATTCAGGCATTGTGGTGCGTTTAGAAGGTGACAAATTTGCCTTGCTACTCACCACTTCGGAACAATGGCGGGAAGATGAAAACTGGCTTTTTGGTTGGCAAAATGCATTGCAATTGCTTCTAAACGCTCCTTTTAAGTTAAATAATGAGCGCATCAACATTCACTGTAGTATGGGTATGACGCAAATTAATTCTCATCATCATCGCTCTTCTATTGATATTATTAATACCGTTATTGCTCAGGCCAGTACGGCATTAAAGTTAGCGCAAAAACTGGGCGGCAATCGCTTAGAGTCTTTCCTACAAGAAATGTCCGACCGTGATTTGGAAGTTCACAACATCGAATTGGAACTCACTTCAGCCCTAAAACATCACGAATTGCGTTTATTTGTACAAGAGCAAGTTGATGAGCAAGATAAGCTGGTGGGTGCTGAGTGTCTCATTCGTTGGCAACACCCTGTAAAAGGACTTTTAGCGCCCTTTGCCTTCATTGGCGTTGCCGAACAATCTGGTTTAATCATTAAAATTGGCTACTGGGTAATACAAGATGCTTGTCGCATACTGGCACAGGCACAACAGCAAGGTTTGGTAATAAGCCTATCGGTTAACATTAGTCCCCGACACTTTTTACAACCCGACTTTATCGACAATACCCTAGCTATTGTGCAAGCAAAAGCCATTAAACCCTCATCGCTGATGCTAGAGATCACCGAAAGCCTGTTTATGGAAAATCTCGATGAAGTGACACAAAAAATGAAGCAACTCAAAGCTATTGGCTTCCGCTTTTCAATTGACGACTTTGGCACAGGCTACTCCTCACTCAGTTATCTTAAACACCTGCCCATTGATGAGCTGAAAATTGATCGTGCTTTTGTCACAGCTATGGCTGAAGAAGGGCTATCACAGAGTCTAGTAGAAACCATTTATGCCGTTGCAACTAAAATGCATCTTCATATTGTTGCCGAAGGTGTTGAAACACAAGCACAATCAGATATGCTTAAAACCCTGCCCGGCATTGTTCAGCAAGGCTATTATCACTGTCGACCAATGGATGCAGATGACTGGTTGGCACAAAAAAGGAACAAAAGCTCAATAAATACGCACTATGAATAAGTAAATTCTCTTATAATTGGCATAACTAAACAATTGGTCACCTCTAAAACCCTAACAGCGGGAATTGGGTGTGGGAGGGTAAGGGTTTAGAAAATCTCATCTAACCTTCCGATTTAATCTCTTCCACCAGAGGTAGAATAAAAACATGGAAACGCTAAAAATTCCACGAAGTGGGGGTTTTTAGAGGTGCCCAACGGGGAGACTCAATGGCGTTACTTAAATTCATGGTGGTGTTTTTTTGCTCACTCAACATCGTTTGGGCTGCTGCACCTAACCTTGAAGCTAAAAAAAATTATCAGTTTGGTGTTTTTGCCTACTTAGGCGAAGAACATACCTATGCGCAGTTTGCCCCTATTATTGACTATTTAAATAGTCACTTAACCCATGAGCGCATTGAATTAAAAGTATTATCACAAGAAGAAATTAACAAAGGCGTTGCCATTAATGAGCTAGATTTTGTCTCTACCAACCCGACACATTACATCGTTATTCGTAATCAACTTGACTTATCAGGTCCTATCGCTACGCTGGTCAAGTCACACCATGGTCAACCCAATAAATCATTGGCAGGTACCATTTTAACGCTCTCTCATCGAAAAGATATCAATAATCTGCAAGACATTAAGCACAAAATTATTGGTATCCCAGGATATGAATTTATGGGCGGTTACCGTGCGCAGGCATTCGAACTTTATCAAGCGAATATTCACTTACCGCAAGATGTTAGTCGTATCGACGTGAAAGGCGATCATTACAGCGTTATAAAGGCTTTAGTGAATGGAGAAATTGACGTCGGTTTTGTGCGTGAAGGTGTGCTGGAATATATGGTGCAAAAAGGTGAATTAGATGTTCACAAACTCAAAGTCATCAATGCTCAATACGCTCTCAATACACCCTTCCAAGTTTCTACTCGGCTTTATCCAGAGTGGCCTGTTGTGGCTTTGCCACATGTACCAGAAAGTTTTCAGCGCCGCATTACCTCACTCTTGTTATCGCTCGAGCCCACACACCCCAGCGCAAAGGCAGCTCACATTTACGGTTTTTCGGTTCCTTCCGATTATTTATCCGTTGAGACGCTATCGCGTGCATTAAAGCTACCCCCATACGATCATGAAACCGAAATTCATGTCAGTGATATTTGGCAACAGCATTCACTGAGTATTATGTCGGTATTCGCGATCATCTTGTTACTCATTGTCTTAACCTTATTTAGCTGGCGCTTCTATGCGCGCGCTAACTTCAACAGCCACTATATTCGCGATATTCTCGATGCGCAAAGGGCGATTGTCGTTGTGAACGATGGCAAAAAACTGGTTGATTTAAGTGGCGAGTTTTTCCGCTACTTTCCAGAATTCACCAACCTCAATGACTTTAGCAGTCGAAATCGTTGTATATATGATTTATTTGTCAATGAACCTGGATACCTTTACAATGACTCAGAAGAAATGAATTGGATTCAAAAAATCTTAGAATCTCCTTATACACACCACAAAGCCCTCATTCGTCGCAATAATCAATCCCTAATTTTTAAGGTGCTTGTGGAGTATTCAAAAAAGCTAAACTACTATGTCATTACCCTTATTGACATTACCGATCTGGAACTTAGCAACCAAAGACTCAACGAACAAAAACAGCTGGCTGATGCAGCCAACCAGTCTAAATCGGCGTTTTTAGCCAATATGAGTCATGAAATCCGCACTCCAATGAATGGCATTATCGGCATGTCTGAACTGGGTATTAGCGAAACCGATCAGGGTAAAATGCGACACTATTTGGAGCGTATTAATCAATCAGGTAAACTGTTGCTCGGCATTGTTAATGATATTTTAGATTTCTCAAAAATCGAAGCGGGCAAAATGGAGGTTGTGAATGCGCCCTTCTGTTTAGAACAATTGTTAGATCACATAAGCAGCCTATTCGATCCACTAGCAGAACGCAAAGGCATTACTTTTAAATTAACTATCGATAAGACATTGCTCGATGTCTATATCGGTGATGAATTACGCCTGCGTCAGGTACTCGTTAACCTCATCAGCAACGCCATAAAATTCACTGAAAAAGGCAGTGTTCAGTTAAGCATCTATTTCTGGCAAGATCACACACAAAGTGGCTTATATTTTGCCGTTCAAGATACAGGAATTGGTTTAACAAAGGAACAGCAAAATCGCTTATTTCATGCTTTCCAGCAAGCAGATAACTCAGTTGCGCACAGTCATGGCGGTACTGGTTTGGGTTTGGTTATCAGCCAACGTTTGGTGTATGCTATGGGTGGAAACGAAGGAATAGAGGTTCAAAGCCAATTGAATGAAGGCGCCACCTTCAGCTTCAAAATTCCGTTACCCAAAGCTTCAGAGCAGCAAAAAATGGTACTCTTATCACAATTGAGCCAATCAAAAAAAACGAGCGAACAGCTACACATTCAGGGTCATGTTTTATTGGTGGAAGATAATATCATTAACCAAGAAGTCGCCAGTGAACAACTCAAACAACTGGGGTTACAAGTCAGCATTGCCGATAATGGTGCAGTCGCCGTTGCTAAAGCACAAACAGAAGCCTTTGACTTAATTTTAATGGACATTCAAATGCCCATCATGGATGGTTATCAGGCAACCGAATTAATCCGTATGGTCAATAAAAAAGTGCCCATTATTGCCCTTACTGCAGCCGCGATGAGCGAAGATAAAGCTAAAGCCTTGTCCTATGGTATGAACGGTCACCTGAGTAAACCAATTGATGCACGCGAACTGATTTCGACCCTGCATCAATGGTTAGCCCCAATCAACAATACGCATCAACTTACCAAACCCAGCGTGTTATTGGTTGATCATGATGCGGTGCAACTTAAAACCTGGGTAGCCTTGCTTAAACCCCACTGTAAAATACACATTGCCAATCAGCTCAGCAAAGCCGAAGTGATGCTACAAAAGCAATCGATGGATTATTTACTCATTGCAGCCCACAGTATTACCCATGAAGCAACACTGCCTAAACACGCACATTGTGGGTTATTCGGAGAGACCAATGAAGTCGCAGCCAAACATTCCCTTCCCTTATTCAGCGAACCATCAGAGTTTATTAACTGGCTGAATAATCGGTCCATAGATCAATTAAAGGCTAAGCTATGATTCAGCAGCGTACCAGTCTTCATAAGCGATTGTTAATATTTATTGTCACAGCCTATGGTGGTTTTGCGCTTACGTTAATCGCTCTGGTCAGTTACCTGTTTTATCAAGAAACTAAAACCCATATTTTAGAGGACTTATCGAACACTTCATCGCAGGTATGTCATAACATTGATGAATCTTTAAACGACATGAGCAGCATTTTAGCGTCTTTTACCCATCAATTACACGACGGACAGAATCTAAAACCTCATAGTGAACTCCAAGCACTGTTGGACTCTCGTATCAAATTACACGATTTTTTTAATGCTGGTCTGGTTATTCACGATTTATCAGGAAAAATCATTCTCGACTCCCCCGTTGTGCCGAACCGCGTTGGCATGGAAAGTGGCAAAATGGAACATTTCTTACAAGCACAACACCGTAGACATACGGTCATTTCTCGTCCATTCATTGGACGCGCCGTTAAAGAACCAGTATTTCACATAATAACGCCAATTAACAATGCACAACAGGAGGTGATTGGTTATCTAGCTGGAGTCAATAAGTTGACTCGCATTAATCCATTAACCGACTTAGCTCTTTATGGTTATGTTGCTAAAGAAGGTAAGGGTCAACTGACCATTCTCGACCTACAACTCGAAATGATTGTAGCCGATACAGAGCACGAACAACTTGTCCTAACCCCACTATCCTCCTTTAACAACAGTCACCTGATAGAACAAGTTCGTTTGGGTAACTGGCAAGGAGAAACCACAGACAATCAAGGTAAAGAGTATTTTTATTGGGTACAAAAACTCAATAATATGGACTGGATAATCGTACATCGCTTTCCAATTCAAAAAGTTCTGAATTCAACAGTATTACTGCTTGGACAATTGATTATGCTTTCGGTGGTGTTAATGCTGTTGATTGGTTATGGTGTTTATCTGTATTTGCAATATTTGCTTACTCCGTTAAAACAAGCTTCGCAGAGTATAAATCATATTATTGATGATGACGTCACACCCCACCAATTGCCCATAGTTGTTGCCGATGAGGTTGGCGTTCTGGTCGATGCCTATAATCGCCTAACAGAAAAACAACTGAATAACGCCCAGCAATTGTTAGCAGCCAAACAACAAGCAGAAAATGCCAATGAGGCAAAATCGGCTTTTTTAGCCAATATGAGCCATGAAATTCGCACACCGCTCAATGCCATTATCGGACTCAGTGAGCTGCAACTGAGCTACAATCATTTCAATCCAGTGCAACAACAGCGCCAACAACAAATTCTGACCTCGGCTAAATTGCTACTCAGCATCATTAATGATGTGCTCGATTATGAAAAGATTGAAGCTAAAGGGCTACAAATAGAATATACTTCATTTGAATTAGCCTCTATTATCCAGCACCTTAGCATACTATTTGAACATAGCTGTCAACAAAAAGGCTTAGACTTACAATTTTCAATTGATGAGCAACTACCAGCTAAACTCATTGGCGATCCATTGCGTATTACGCAAGTATTAACGAATCTACTGTCTAATGCCATTAAGTTTACCCAAGCAGGCAAGGTCGAACTGAACATTCGTACCATGCAGCAAAGCGATGCACAGGTTCAATTATGCTTTTCCGTACAAGATACAGGTATAGGATTAAGTGCCGCACAACAAGCGCAACTGTTTCAGCCTTTTGCTCAAGCCGACACCTCTATCACGCGCAAATATGGTGGTACAGGTCTTGGCTTATGCATTAGCCAGCGTCTGGTTGAACTCATGCATGGCAGTCCCATTCGTGTTGAAAGCGAACAGGGAGAAGGTAGTCTATTTAGCTTTGAATTAACCCTAACGATTGATCAATCCGACCCTTTGCAGACTCAAATCAGTACTGAAGCTCCGATGACGGTTGAAGCACCTATTACATTACAGCCATTAAGGGGATTTCGCATTTTATTGGTGGAAGATAACCCTGTCAATCAGGTTGTCGCTCAAGCCTTATTATCGCGTATGGAATTATCGGTAACCGTCGTTTCTGATGGCAAACAAGCGGTTGAGATGCTGAAAGCAACCGACTTTGATTTGATTTTAATGGATATTCAAATGCCAGTTTTGGATGGCTATCAAGCAACGCAACAAATTCGTCAATTTAATACGGCTATTCCCATTATTGCCCTAACTGCAGCCGCTTTGGTGGAAGATAAGCAGAAAGCGATCGCCTCTGGCATGAATGATCATTTATCAAAACCCATCAATATTGCCAAACTGCAGGTCATGCTGACGCAGTATCTCGTCGATGGTCGTGAAATAAACTCATCGTCATCATCAACACAACTCGTTTCAACTGAGCCAAATAGACTAGAAAAAACCAATAAAATGGCAACCGTGTTGATTGTCGATGATATGTCAACCAACATCAAAGTATTGGCTAATGGCCTAAAAAATGAATATCACATTCAAGTGGCAACTAATGGTGCTAAGGCAATTGAAATTGCACTGAGTAGTACGCCACCCGATTTGATTCTGCTCGACATCATCATGCCAGATATGGATGGTTACGAAGTGTGTCGTCGATTAAAAAATGATGCCCACACCAGTGGTATTCCCATTATTTTTGTTAGCGCCTTAGGTGATGTTTTAGATGAAGAAAAAGGTCTTAACTTAGGTGCCGTTGACTATATCTCTAAACCCTTTCATTTACCGATTGTACGCGCAAGACTACGCAACCACATGAGGCTCAAGCGCAAAACCGATCTACTCGAAGATATGTCTCACATGGACGGGTTAACGCAGGTTGCCAACCGCCGCCAGTTCGATGAAACCTTTGAAAAAGAAGCGCAGCGTTGCCAGCGTGATCAACACTACTTAGGTGTCATCATGATTGATATTGATTACTTTAAACCCTTTAACGATAACTATGGTCACGGCAAGGGCGATGATTGTCTGGTCAAAGTGGCTAGCTGCTTAAACGCACAAATTAAACGCGCATCCGATTTGTTTGCACGCTATGGCGGAGAAGAGTTTGTCGTTATCCT
This sequence comes from uncultured Francisella sp., assembly GCA_964416645.1. GTDB lineage: Bacteria > Pseudomonadota > Gammaproteobacteria > Thiomicrospirales > Thiomicrospiraceae. The sequence goes on from CAYQEZ010000008.1 coordinate 34,553, forward strand.
ACCCAATACACCACCCAAAGAAGTGGTCGCCATCGCAGAAAAATTACGCGCTGCCGTTGATCAACTCATGCTTAAGCATGAATATTCACCAGTGACGGATCACGTCACCATTAGTTTAGGCGCTGCATGTGAGCTGATCGAGAGCCATCAACAAGCCTTAGATCTTCTGAGCAAAGCCGATAAAGCACTTTACATGGCTAAGGAACAGGGTAGAAATCGGGTGGCTATGTAAAAAAATTGGGATGGCTAAAAATCATGCCGAGAGCGAAAATGTTAGAGTTATCCTTTAATAAGGCGCAACGGGAAAAGAACCCAGTAATTTATAAAAACTACACTTAGCCTCTACCTGTGCCAATACAGACTTGAGCGGCTCTTGCTCACTATGTCCTTCCACATCGGCATAAAACACATAGTTCCACTTGGTCTGTTTCGATGGACGCTCAGTCAATCGAGCTAAACTAATACCCTTTTCAGCAAAATAACCCAGCACCTCGTGCAACGCACCAGGGCGATTGGGAGTTGAGAAAATCAGCGCCGTTTTATCTAAGCCACTCACGCCGCTGGCATGACGCGCCATCACCCAAAAACGGGTGGTGTTATCAGGCTGATCTTCGATACCATTCACCAAGACTTGTAGGTCGTATAAGTGACTGGCTTGCTCTGAAGCAATGGCCGCCGTATCTTCATGCTCCGTAGCATAAACTGCTGCCGCAGCATTACTGTCCATCGGCAATTGCTTTGCCCAAGGTAAGTTATTGGTTAACCATTCTCGACATTGCGCCAACGCCTGGGCATGAGCTGCCACCACCTTAATCGCCGTCAAATCGCTTTGTTTGGCTAATAAAGCATGATGAATGGACAAGTTAACCTCGCCACACACTTGTAAATTGGTTTTTAACAATAAGTCTTGCGTGATATTGACCGCACCTTCGGTTGAGTTTTCCACGGGTACGACACCATAATCGGTGCGTCCTGTCTCAACCGCTTTGAAGACATTTTCAATGTTAGCCACTGCCAGCGTTTGTGCACCCAGACCAAAATGTTTAATGGTTGCTGCTTGAGAAAAAGTGCCTTCAGGACCTAAATAAGCGACACGAACGGGCTGCTCTAGCGCCAAACAAGCCGACATGATTTCACGAAACAAACGCGCCACCACATCATCCGCTAATGGGCCTTGATTGCGATTCATCACCTCGCGCAGTACTTGCGCTTCACGTTCGGGGCGATAAAAAATCGTTTCCACCGTACCGCCCTGCGTTTTGATGTGCGCCACTTCTTGCGCTAACTTGGCACGTTCGGCAATCAGTTGCTGAATTTGCGCATCTAGGGCATCAATACCCGTACGGATTTCTTGTAGGCGTTGTTGTTCTTGAGCAGTAACCATGAAGGCTTATCCGTGACGCTGAGCAAAATCGTGCATAAACGCAATTAAGGCATCCACACCTGCTTCGGGCATGGCATTATAAATACTAGCGCGCATACCACCGACGATTTTATGACCTTTAAGCGAAGTCAGACCAGCCGCCGCTGTTTCTGCTAAGAAAACGGCATCTAATGCTGAATCTTTCAAGGTAAAAGGCACATTCATCCACGAACGGTCGGCTGTCTTCACAGGATTGGCATAAAAACCATTCGAGTTGTCGATGGCGGCATAAAGTTTTTGCGCTTTACGTTCATTAATTGCCGCCATGGCACTCAGTCCGCCATTTTCTAACAACCATTCAAACACCAAACCCGCCATGTACCAAGGGTAAGTTGCTGGGGTGTTGTACATCGAATCGTTAGTGGCCGCTGACTGATAATCCAACATGGTCGGCGTACCTGGGCGAGCTTTACCGACTAAATCCTCACGAACGATAACAATGGTTAAGCCCGCTGGACCGATATTTTTTTGTGCGCCCGCATAAATCACACCAAACTTACTCACATCAATCGGACGAGACAAAATGGTCGATGACATGTCCGCTACCAGTACCTTATCGCCCACATCGGGAATCTGCTGAAACTCTAGTCCACCGATGGTTTCGTTAGGCGTGTAGTGAACATATTTGGCATAAGGACTGAGCTTCCACTCATCTCGCGCTGGCACGGCAGTGGTGTTCGTTGCCACCACATTCACATTACAAAAGCGGCTCGCTTCTTTAATGGCTTTTTCCGACCAAACACCCGTATTAAAATAATCAACGGTATCGCCTTGATGGGCTAAATTCAACGGGATCATAGCAAATTGCAATGAAGCCCCACCCTGTAAAAACAGCACCTTGTAATTATCAGGAATCGCCATCAGCTGACGTAAATCAGCTTCTGCTTTTTTCGCCACAGCCGTGTAGTCTTTTCCGCGATGGCTCACTTCCATAATCGACATGCCAGTACCGTGCCAATCAAGCATCTCGGCTTGAGCGCGCTCCATCACGGCTGTCGGCATCATGGCAGGGCCAGCACTAAAATTATATACACGAGCCATCGGGCAACTCCTCTACTTATGCTTTATTGTCGGTTTCAATTTCGCTCACTGCGTCTGTCACAGCCTCACTATCCAAAACAGGCAAAGACGCATCAGTCATATCTTCTGTTTCGTCATTAAGTGTTTCTTCAGGCTCGGCATCTAATACCGCCACACTGACAAGGTTTTCAGTGTCCGAAAGGTTAATCAGTTTCACCCCTTGCGTATTACGACTGAGCACGGGAATCTCGCTGACACGAGTACGCACAAGCGTACCCTTGTCAGTAATTAATACTAACTCATGCTCACGATTGACCATCACCGCCGAAACCACCTGACCATTACGATCCGAGGTCTTAATCGAAATCACGCCCTGACCACCACGACCAATGGTTGAGTACTCATCCAATTCGGTACACTTACCGTAACCATTCGCGGTAGCGGTGAGCAACATTAATTCTGGCTGAATGAGCTGTAAACTAATTACTTTCGCATCACCCAGTAGCGTCATACCGCGTACACCGCGTGCGCCACGACCCATGGCACGAACATCCCCTTCATGGAAACGAATCGCTTTGCCGTTATCGGCCAACAACATCACATCGTTGTCACCCGTAGTGAGTACCGCTTGTACCAAGGCATCGCCATCATCCAACCCTAGCGCAATAATGCCCGTGGCACGTGGGCGTGAGAAATCCATCAACTCTGTTTTCTTCACCACGCCTGCCGAAGTCGCCATAAACACATATTGACCCGCTTCAAACGCTGAAACAGGCAAAATACTGGTAATCAACTCATCGCCTTCAAGTGGCAATAAATTGTTAATGGGGCGACCGCGCGCAGTACGACCTGCCTGCGGAATATCAAAGGTGCGCAACCAATACAACTTGCCGCGATTCGAGAAACACAACAATGTCGCATGAGAATGGGCAATAATCACTCGTCCAACACTGTCACTTTCTTTCACGCTAGCGGCCGCTTTACCACGACCACCACGACGTTGCGCACGGTAATCGCTGGTGGGTTGAGCTTTAATATAACCGTCATCGGACAAGGTGACAATCAAGTCTTCTTGCGGAATCAGATCTTCACGAGACATATCTAACGCATTAAACTCGATTTCACTGCGACGTTTATCACCATACTGCTCAACGACTGCCACTAATTCTTCACGCACCACTTCGGTTAAACGCACTGGGTTACGCAGAATTTCTAACAAAGCCAACATTTCTTCTAATAACTTGCCATACTCAGCAAAAATCTTATCTTGCTCTAAGCCGGTTAGGCGTTGCAAACGCAAATCCAAAATCGCTTGTGCTTGTTCAGGCGACAGGTAATAACCATCGGCACGCATACCAAATTCAGCACTAATGTGCTCAGGGCGCGTACTAACTTCTTCAGCGCGAGATAGGAGTTCGAGCACTTTATCGGCAGACCAGCCACGCTCTAACAGCGCTTGTTTGGCTAAAGGTGGTGTTGGAGAAGCTTTAATGATGGCAATCATTTCATCGACATTCGATAAAGCGACGGTTAAGCCTTCTAACAAATGGGCACGATCACGCGCTTTACGTAACTCGAAACGGCTACGACGCGTTACCACTTCACGACGATGACGAATGAAGAATTCTAAGATTTGTTTCAGGTTTAATAGTCGTGGTTGACCGTCAACAATCGCCACCATGTTGAAATTGAACGCCGTTTGCATAGCGGTGGTTTTGTATAACTGATTCAGCAAGACTTCTAAGGACTCACCACGACGCACTTCAACCACCATGCGCATACCGTCTTTATCCGACTCATCACGCAGCCCTGTAATGCCTTCGATTTGCTTTTCTTTCACCATTTCGGCGATGCGTTCAATCAACTTGGCTTTATTCACCTGATAAGGCAATTCAGTCACGACGATTTGGTTTTTGTTATTTTTCTCTTCAAAATGCGCACGTGCACGCATCACCACACGTCCACGACCTGTTTCATAAGCGTCGCGCAAGCCACCGACACCATAAATAATGCCCGCTGTCGGGAAGTCAGGTGCTGGTACATGTTGCATCAGTTCAGCAACCGTTAAGGAGGGACGATCCAAGAGCGCGATGGTGGCATTCACCACTTCGGTGAGGTTGTGCGGTGGGATATTGGTCGCCATACCCACAGCAATACCCGTTTGACCATTAATGAGTAGGTTAGGGATACGTGATGGGAAAACCACAGGTTCATGCTCAGAACCGTCATAGTTAGGTGAAAAATCAACCGTATCTTTTTCTAAGTCAGCCAAGAGTTCATGTGCCAAACGTGCCATGCGCACTTCGGTGTAACGCATGGCCGCAGGTGAGTCACCGTCTACCGAACCAAAGTTACCTTGACCATCTACAAGCACATAACGCATGGAGAACTCTTGCGCCATACGAACAATGGTATCGTAAACGGCGGTATCACCATGGGGGTGATACTTACCGATGACATCACCAACCACACGAGCGGATTTTTTATAGGCTTTGTTCCAGTCATTGCCCAATTCAGACATGGCATAAAGCACACGACGATGTACTGGCTTGAGACCATCACGCACATCGGGCAAGGCTCGCCCAACGATGACGCTCATGGCATAATCTAAATAGGATTGCTTCATCTCCCCTTCTAGGGAAACCGATATAATCTCTTTAGCAATTTCTGACATGGAAGTTATTGTCCAATCTAACGTATAATCGCGCTATTATAACCCGATTAGCGAGCAGATGACAGATATAGACTGTTATAAGCATCATGCATAAAGCACAACGCATAATTATCCAAGGAGCATCATTATGTCGCCATTCAAGTTGACCCTTTTGCTGGTGATGACCAGTTCATGGTTAATGGCCTGCAATCCGACCAAAGAAAATATTGGTCAAGTCGGTGGCGCTGTGGTCGGTGGCGTCGTCGCTTCTCAAGTATCGGGTGGCAATACCCTACTTACGATTGGTGGCGCGTTGGGTGGGGCTTGGTTAGGTAGTTACTTAGGCAAACAAATGGACGAAGAAGATCGTCGTAAAACATCTAACACTTTAGAAACCGCCAAAACCAATCAACCCGTGAGTTGGAAAAATCCCGATAATGGCAATCAATACACGGTAACACCGACCAAAACTTACCAAGAAAACAACCAGCCTTGTCGTGATTTCACCACCACTGCCGTTATTGATGGCAAAAAAGAGTCGGTAAAGGGAAAAGCCTGTCGTCAAGCCAATGGTACTTGGCAAACACAATGAGCAACAATCAAGACACGGCTGAGCTGAATCACTTTAACCAACTCGCCCAGCATTGGTGGGATAAAAATGGTCCACTGAAAACCCTGCACGACATTAACCCTGCGCGTTTGTCTTTTGTGCAGAAACACCAGCCACTGTCTGGCTTACGCGTTCTGGATATTGGCTGTGGTGCTGGCATTTTCAGTGAAGCTCTCGCCAAAGCAGGAGCGCAAGTCACGGGCATTGATTTAGCCAGTGATTTACTTGACGTGGCCAAACAACACAGCCAGTTAGCGAATTTGAGCATTAATTACCAATGCATCAGTGCTGAATCATTTGCTGAACAACATCCGCAGTCTTTCGATGTGGTGGTGTGTATGGAATTGCTTGAACATGTGCCTAATCCTGACGCTATCTTACAAGCCGCTGCGCATTGCTTAGCACCCGAAGGCTGGTTATTTGCTTCGACCATTAATCAAACATTCAAAGCCAAAGCTCTAGCCGTTTGGACAGCCGAATATGTATTAAACCTGATTCCTAAAGGCACACATGACGCGGATAAATTTATCGCACCTCACCAGTTGGTGGCATGGACAGAACCGCTGGGATTAACCGCCGTTCAATTGATGGGTTTGCACTATCATCCATTTAAGCGTACCGCCCACCTTGCCTTGCCTGCAGATGTCAATTATTTAATGGCTTTTCAAAAAACAACATGAAGCATAACCTTAATTACCAAGCGGTATTATTTGATTTAGATGGTACGCTGTGCGATACCGCGCTCGATTTTACATTAGCTCTCAACCGCTTACTGGCCGAAGAACAGAGAAAGTCACTTTCTTTATCGCAAGTGCGTTCACAAGTTTCCAATGGTGCTTTAGCCATCATTCAAACCGCTTTTCCTGACATTGAAGACGAACCGTCACTATTATCATTACGCAATCGATTGGTCGATCATTACAAAAATGATATTGTCTGGCACACCCAGCTCTACCCAGGTATGGATAAATTATTAGCGCAGCTTGCCAAACGAGACATTCCTTGGGGGGTTGTTTCAAATAAGCCCGAATCTTTAACGCGTGAAATTATGGAACGCCTACCACTGAATTATGCACCCAGTGCTATTATTGGTGGCGATACGCTAGCGGTAGCCAAGCCTCACCCTGAACCCCTTTTAGTTGCTGCTCAGCAGTGTCAAACGCCAGCTGAACACTGTTGGTATATTGGCGATCATCATCGAGATGTGATTGCCGCGAAAGCGGCGGGCATGACTTCGATTGCCGCTAGCTACGGCTATATTGGTGCCAACGAAAGCGCACATGATTGGGGCGCTGACTGGGTGGTCGATTCGCCCTATCAATTACTCACCTTAATGCAGTTAGCGGTATGAATCCAGACACACGACAACATCCTTACGCCATTGCAGGCGCAACCAGCGATCTGGGAATGGGCTTGGCTTGGCGACTGGCTCAACAGGGCTTTTCGTTGCTACTGATTGATCGAGATGAAGCCCAGCTGTCACAACTGGCGGATGAATTGGAAGCGGCAGTTCATGCCGAACCGCTACTGGCGGTTATTAATCCCTTGCAATCCGATTTTGAAACGCAATGCCAACAACTGGCACAAGCCGCACCTCAGTTATCGGGTTTCTGTTGGGCTGGCGCTTGGCTCGACCAGCCGACACCGATACTGAATGAATCGCTTGAACATTGGCAAAAGGGATTAATGCTCAATGTCACCTACCCGTTAATGCTATTTAAAAGCTTAAACGGACGTTTGACTGAAACCGCTATGGCTTGGATTGCCCAGCCGCAAGCCTTAGCCTTCACCAACCAACTAGGAGCTGCAAGTTCTCTGTGGTCGGCTTGGTTACCGATTATCAATCAAGAACTCGGTGCTTCCGCTTCACCTCGCATTCAACTCTGGCAGTTACCTCGCTTAGCCGATCGTGTCCATCGTCGTATCTACCCGCTGGCAGAATTGGATGAATTCACGCCCATCGATACCGCTATTGATGCGTGGCTACTGAATTGGATGGCTTACTAATGAGCGTGTATATCGCCAAGCTGTTCAGTTATTTTCTTTACCCACTCACTTGGGTCATGCTGCTGTTATTAATCAGTGTGATTGCACTCTGGTGGCATAAACAGCGCCTAGCGAAATTGAGCGCAACCAGTTCGTTATTGCTCTTATCTCTAATCAGTATGCCAATTTCCAGCCAATGGTTGATGCATCAACTCGAAAGCCAATATCCAGCGCAGCCGATGGAGAGCATTCAGCCAGCCGATGGGTTGTTAGTCTTAGGGGGAGGCATTCATGGTAGCGCGCCGCCTTGGCGACTGACATTCGATTTGAATGATGCTTCCGATAGAGTGGTTTATGCGGCGCAACTTTATCATGCTGGCAAAGGGAAACAGATTTTGGTTAGCGGTGGCACGCTGAGTTGGAAAGGCGTTCAACAAAGTGAAGCCAGTGCCATGAAAGCCCTACTCGTTCAATTAGGCGTTCCAGCATCCGTGATTATTGAAGAAGATCAGAGCCAAAGCACTTACGAAAACATGGTCAATAGCCGAGTTTTGTTAAGCACTCACTCGTTGCAGAGCCTGCTACTCGTCACCTCTGCCGCACACATGCCCCGTTCTATGGCCACGGCGGCTAAAAACTTAGACGCTCAACTGACGGTGACTGCTGCCCCGACGGATATTCGCGTCGTGGCAATCGGTAGCGATTTACTGGACTTTTTGCCCCAAGCCAGTGGCTTAGCCATGTTTACTGAAGCTTGGCATGAATGGGTCGGTTGGCTGGTTTATCGATTCAAAGGCTATGCTTGAAAACTCAAACCGAGTCTTAAAGCGCTATCTTGATAGCCACCCACACGACCGACTAAAGCATTGGTAGCGATTTCCGTTTGCTCATAGAGTCTACTGGCAACTCGCTCATAACCTGAGCTATTTTGATTTTCTTCAGCAGAGGCTTTCGCACTGAATGCTGACTGACCAGGCTCACCACCCTCACCAGACATGGTTTGCTGTTGCTGACTCGAAACCTCTTGTTGCGCTTGTTGCATCATAGCCTGCGCTGATTGTGCTACAGCATAATCTTGAGAAGAAGGCTCAGCAGGCGCCATCGCAGCCTGAATGACTTGACGTGCTTTAGCAATCGTGGCTTCTGGATCATCTGGTATGGGAGAAACATCAATACCCACATTACCCCCCACCGCATAGCGTTTTCCATCAGGTCCTGTTTGGTAACTGTAACTCGGCCCAGAGGTAACATACTGACCACCCACAGCCGCATGAGCCTGCTCATGAATGCGCACTTCTCTATCTCGCGCTTCAAGTTGTGAAATCACTTTGAGAACTTCTGGATCGTTTAAGTTAACACCCTTAGCCGAAGGTTGATTGCTCTTTTGGGATTGAGACTGAGCTTCCGCATCTTGATTTTGATTAGCTGTAGCGTCACCACTCTGGGAGGCAGCAACATCTGCCCCCTTAATGTTATCGGGTGTCAGTGAAGGCGGCACAATAATCGGCTGTGCGCTTTGTGATGCTAAAGGTGTGATAGACATACTCACCTCCCTCCATAAACGCTATTCATAAGCTTTTAGCATATATTACGACAAGTCAAGGGCTTTGCATAGCATAATTACCTTGCGAAATCAGAGCGATAGCAACAGTTCCTTGTCTTACTTAGCACTCATACGCTCAATAATCTTAGTAGTCGAATGTCCCTGCCAAAAATTCAGTACCATTACCTCTCCACCCGCTTGCCAAACACAAGGCGCACCCGCGATCTGCTCAGGTGTGTAGTCACCCCCTTTAACCAATACATCTGGCTTCACAGCGCAAATTAGGGCTTCTGGCGTTTCTTCAGTAAATTCAACCACCCAATCGACACTTTCTAAGGCGGCTAACATTTCCATGCGTTCTGCCACGCCATTGACTGGGCGACTATCACCTTTTAACAGCTTCACAGAGGCATCGGAATTGACCGCAACCACTAAACGATCGCCCAAGGCTTTCGCTTCACGCAAATAACGGATGTGCCCTGGGTGCAAAATATCGAAACAGCCATTGGTCATCACCACCCGTTCACCCATTGCCTGTGCCTGCTTCACCCACTGCTGGAGAGACTGCCATGAATCAGCGACTGAGCCTATATGCGCAGCAGGATGGGTTGCTTGCTCCAATTCCGCTTGCGTTACAATCGAAGTACCCAACTTACGCACCACCAAACCCGATGCTTCATTGGCCAAACGCACTGCTGATGGTAAACTCATTCCCGAAGCAAAAGCGACAGCCAAGGTTGCCATCGCCGTGTCACCCGCCCCCGTGACATCAAAGACTTCTTGCGCTTTGGTAGGAATGTGTACTGGCTCATGACTTTGTTGTAGCAACGTCATTCCCGCTTCACTACGCGTCACCAATAAGGCAGATAATCCTAACTCTTTCATCAACGCCTGACCACGCTCAGCAATGGCATCATCACTGCTCACTTTACCGACAATGGCACAAAATTCTGACAAGTTGGGTTTAATCAGCGTAGCACCACGATAACGCGAAAAATCATTACCTTTGGGATCGACTAACACTGCCTTATTCATTTTTCGTGCAATTTCAATCATATCAGCCACTAATGCTAACGCACCTTTCGCGTAGTCAGAAATAACCAATACATCGTAATCAGCCAATGTCTGAGTCACCGTTAACAACAGCTTCTCTGCTAAATGTGTTGGTGGCACCTCTTCAAAATCTAAACGAATAAGTTGCTGCTGACGACTTACAACACGCAGCTTTCGCACTGTCGGCATAAGCGAATCCCTAACCCAATGCGTCACAACGCCTGTATCAACAAGCAATTGATCCAGCGCATCTCCCGCCTCATCCTGACCAATAATGCCCACCATTCCCACTGATGCTGCACCTAAGGCCTTGGCATTCATCGCCACGTTAGCAGCACCGCCAGCACGTGCTTGAATTTGCTGAACACGTACCACTGGCACAGGCGCTTCAGGCGAAATACGACCCGTATCACCAGACCAATATTGATCCAGCATGACATCACCCACTATCAATACGCGCGCACGTTCGAAATTCAGCACTTTACTATCCCAGATAATCCGTTAAAATGATATTTTACCAATCTTAGTGACGGTTTGCGTATGTCGATTCATTCAAAAACACTTTTAACGGCAAGTTTACTCGGTTTAAGCATGTCACAAGCAGCACAAGCCAATGCTTCTCTTGCCGTTTATAGCGTCGTTGCCGCTACCGCAACAGCCGCTGTTGCAGGCAGTCTTTATGGTAATAGCCTAACTCAGGTTGCTCGCTCGGGTTTGGCCAAACAACAAATCAGCCTTATCGGTGGTGTTGATGCCGATGGTGACATGAATTCGGCTCGCTTAGCTTATCGCGTTGAACCGAAACAGATTTTTTGGAAAACCAAAGACTTTGCCTTAAGTGCCAACTTAGAAATGAGTATTGGACAATGGCAAGCTGAGCGTAAATACGCTAACCGATCCATCACGGATATCGGTTTGACTCCAGTATTCAAAATCAAAACGCAAGAACAATCTCCTTGGTATGCTGAAGTCGGTGTGGGTGTGCATTTATTAAGCGAAGTTAAGATTAAAGACTCCACTAAATCAACGCAATTTCAATTTGGCGACCAATTTGGGCTAGGATGGGAAAACCAACAATTCCGTATCGGCTATAAATATATGCACGTTTCTAATGCCAATATTGAAATTCCCAATCCTTCAACTGACTTCCATTTTGTTGAATTAGGTTACCGTTTCTAATATCTTCAATTTAACATGCAACATTGGATTTATACCCTAATCATGTGGCTATTATGGCCACTGTGGGTTTATTACAGCATCAAACGCTGTCGCCATCAAAAGAATGCCTGGAACTGTTGGAAGCAGTTATGGACGATTCAACTGCCAAAGTTTCAACAAGCACCAATTTGGATTCATGCCGTTTCTTTGGGTGAAACTCAGGCTGCTTTTATTCTGATTAAACAACTTCGCCTAGCTTATCCCACGCAGCCCATTTTTTTTACAGGCGGCAATAATAGTGCTATTAATACGGCTAAACAAAAGGCGATAGACAACGTTAGTATTAGTTTCTTACCTTTAGATTATGCATGGCTGCGTCGTCGATTGTTTAATGCAATCAAACCAAAACTGTTAATATTAATGGAAACCGAGTTTTGGCCTAACTTAATCAACACAGCACATCAGAATAATATACCCCTAGTCATTATTCAGGCGAGATTATCCCAATCATCACGCAAGAACTATCCTAAATATGGTCAACCTTTATTACGTCAGTTGCTCGAACCCGTCACTTTTGTCGCTGCGCAAACACAAGTGGATGCCGAAGCACTTATCGAATTGGGCGTTCAACGCCAACGCTGTCATTTATTAGGTAATATCAAATACGATTTAGCACTTCCAGCTACACTGACACAACACAGTATTGCCCTGAAAAAGCGAATCGGTACTCGCTGGATTTGGACAGCCGCTAGCATCCATGCTGGCGAAGAGTCGCCGCTCATTCATACACATCAACAGCTCTCTTCGCTATCGGCTAACCCCTTGCTGATCCTCGTTCCTCGACATCCTAATTATTTTGATACATTAGCTGAGTATTTAGCCAAAATCCATATAACCTTTAAACGTTGGAGTGAATGGTACGAAACAGATGCCGAATTAGAAGCATCAGTGCAGGTATTATTAGTCGATACGCTAGGTCAATTAATACCCTGTTATGATATTGCACAGGCTTGTTTTGTCGGTGGAAGCTTAGTTCCTTGGGGTGGACACAATCTACTTGAACCTGCAGCCCTAGCCAAACCCATCCTGACCGGACCTTATAACCATAATTTTAGTGAAATTGAACAATGCTTGCTTTCAGTACAAGGACTAATCAAGGCAAAGGACGAAGTTGAACTCAGCAAAAGATTAATCTGGCTCTATCAAGATCCCGAACAAGGTAAACAGATAGGACTTAACGCTCAAGTTTATTTTCAACAACAACAGGGAGCAACAAAAAAAATTATTACTCAACTAAAAAAATATATAGAAAATTAAAAATAATCTAGTTATAATTATATTACATATAGCATATTATCTTATCGTGGCAAGCTTTATAAACCACCGTACAGTGAGAAACTTCATGGCTAACATCGATACTAAAATGCAAAAGATTCAACAAAAACTAGCGAAAATGCAAGCTGAGCTATTAGTGTTAGAAAATCAAAAAAAAGCATCACAAGTTAGTAAAGAAACGCCTTGGGTTGCTGATATTGTCGATTTTATTCAAACATCACTCAACGAGAATCATCAAAAAAACCCAGCCGCATTAATGAAAGTATTAATTAGCGAATTCGGTGCAGGTAAAACAACACATGCTTCTCGTGAAAAATCGAGTAAACCAGTAACACCTAAGTATCGTGATACGGCTCCTGGTAATGAAAGTAACCTTTGGTCGGGTCGTGGTTTACCACCCTTATGGATTAAACGTTATGAAGCTGTTGGACGCAGTCGTGATGAGTTTTTAATTAAATAATCCATGCTCTTAATGCGCCTCTAAACAGATTAACAGGTCGTGAAAACGACCTTTTTTATTTCATGCTCACTCGTTTAAGCCTATAAATTTAAAGCCTCTGCAAAAACCAACGCAGGATGTATGCCTTTGCGAGTGGATAAATCGTGCATTTGTTGCTGACAACTGCTACCAGCAGCCACAATTTTGGTCGTCTTATCTTGCTTAGCGATATTAGGTAATAACTGCTTTTGCGCTATTTTGACGGACAATTCGGATTGCTGATAACCAAAACTACCCGCCATACCACAACAGCCATCGCTTAGCGATTGCACTGACACACCAATCAAGGCGAAGGCTTGTTGCGTTTTAGCAAAACCTACCAAACTCCGCTGATGACAATGTACTTGCACTGCCACCGATGTCCTATAGTGAGGCCACTTCCAGTTAGCATCGCTTGGCGTTAACGCCAACATCGCTTCTTCAAACACAAAGCATTTAGACTGCCAATCGCTCAAACGTGCTTTGTCCGCACCTGATAACAAGGCCAGGCCATCATCACGCCATACCAGTAACTCGGCGGGATCAATACCGACAATCGCCTTAGCTGAATTGAATAGCGCTTCATGGTGTGTGATAACATCACTTAACACTTGCTTGGCTTGCGATAAGCAACCATGACTAATTAAAAGCCGTGCTGAGTTACTCATCCAGACCGTATCGACGGCATAGCCCATTTTTTGCACAATGCGTATAGTTGCTTGTGTTTGCTGGGTATGCAACCAACGACTGTAGATATCCACTAACACCACAACACGTTCTGAAGATTCAGGATTAAGATATTGCCCCTGTGTTTGCCACCAATGTCTGGCATCTTTACCATCAGCAATAGGCATTTTGCGTTGAAACCAAGTTAATGCGTTAAAACCTTTAACCAAAAAGCGTGTTTTGTTAAGCAATGGCAAAATTTGATGATAATGGCACAACAAGCGATCCATTAATTTAGCTGCTCCCACTTGTCGTTGTTGGTAAAGCACTTCTGATTTCAATCGGCTCATATCCACACTCGCAGGGCATTCTGACTTACAGGCTTTACAAGATAAACAACTGGCTAAAGCATCGGCAAGCTGTTGCCCCGACAAAGCTTGTTGCAGATCGCTCGATTGCAAGGCAAAACGCAATAAATTAGCGCGACCACGTGTTGAATGTTCATCATCTTGCGTCGCCTGAAAAGAAGGACACATAGCCCCCACCGACTGACGACACGCCCCAGCTCCATTACACTTTTCAACACTAGCACCAAAACCTGCTTCCGAGGACCAATCAAATCCCGTTGCCAGCGCCACATCCGCCACCGACTGTCTCCAATCGCTATCAATCGGTAATTGAGAAATAATGCGGTTTGTATTGAATAAACCATTAGGATCAAATGCACGCTTTAGCTCAACACAATAGCCATAAACCTTATCGCCTAGCTGCTCGCGTAAAAAAGGTCCGCGCAAACGACCATCACCGTGCTCACCCGAAAGTGCGCCTTTGTAGTGTTTCACCAAAGCAGATACCTGTTGCGCAATCTGAACGAACCGATGCTTGTCCTCTGTCAGGGTTAAATCTAATTCAGGGCGCAAATGTATCAGTCCTACCGAAGCATGACCGTAATAAATGCAATTCACCGACAACTCAGCCATCAGCGCTCGAATATCATGCATAAACGCACTAAGGGAAGTGACTGGAACAGCGGCATCTTCAATCACTGCCACCGCTTTGCGCTTACCCACCTTGCCCATTAACAAACCCAGTCCTGCTTTACGCACCTGCCAAACGGCGGCCATATCCCCCGCACGTAATGAGCGCACATCGTAAGCATGTGGTAAACGCCTTGCCAGCGTCATCGTCAATTCTATTTTCTCGATTAACTCTGTTTCGCTGTTAGCCGCTAATTCAACCACCTGAACAGCTTCAGGATCACCCGCTAACCAAAAACGAAAACGATCAAAACCCGCATGACCTTTACTACCAGCCATGGTAGGAGCGTCAATTAACTCAACTGCAATGGGTTTAACGCTGAGCAAACTCGGGGTAGCATCTAAAGCGGCAAAGACATCATCGAACTGTACCACTACCAAAGCACGATGCGACGGCAAAGGCTGTAACCGAAAAGTTACAGCGACTACCAGTGCTAAGGTGCCTTCTGAACCACAAATTAACGGTGCTAGATTAGCCTTACCACCTTGAACTTGCCAACGAGATTGCTGCGCCATCACATCCAACGCATAGCCAGTATTACGACGGATGATACTGGCATCAGGATAGGCTTGAGACAATTCCGCTTTGCCATGCTGACAGATATCATCCACACAACGGTAAACAACGCCTTCAATATCATTTTGAGACAACTTATGCGAAAATCCAGCTTCCGTTAACTCAGCAAACCTAACTAGCTGAGCATCGCTTAATACAGCATCTAGCGAAATAATTTGGTCGCGCGGCGTACCATAAGCGACAGAATAAGCACCGCAGGAGTTATTGCCCACTACACCACCAATGACACAACGGTTAGCGGTTGAGGTATCTAAGGCAAGCCATAGCCCATGCGTTTTCAAATGCGCGTTCAACTCATCCAACACCACACCAGGTTCAACCCTAACGGTCTGTGCTAGAAGGTCAACCTCTAAAATACGATTCAAATAACGTGTGGTATCGACAATCATGCCATCGCCAATCGCTTGCCCCGCTAATGACGTACCCGCACCACGCATGGTGATGGGTAAATTGAACGCTTGAGCTACTTTCACCAATGCTTGCACATCCTGAGCATCGCGTGGCCAACAAATCAGCTGGGGTAACTGCTCATACACAGAAGCATCGGTCGCATAACGCTGACGCGCGCCCAAGCTGGCATCGAAATCACCCTTGAAACCTATGGCAGTTAATTGCGCTCCCCAATCAATCATTATTGAGTACCTGCTGAATCGCCTGACTAACACGTTGTACCGACATATCTTTTTCATAGCAAGGCGGAATAACTTGCTGATCGGTCAATTCAATACACTGCTCACGCAGACAAGGCGCACAGGGAAATTTAGCTTGCAACACCAGTGCCTTAGGTCCAATCACCCCTGTCAATCCAGGTTCGGTTGCGCCATAAATAGCCACCACAGGACGATGCAAAGCCGCTGCTAAATGCGTCAGACCCGTATCCACACCCACCACACACTCAGCACCTGCCAACAGCCGTGTCATAGCGGCTAAGTCTAGTTTGGGCAGCACTTCGACATGTTGCGTTAATCGAGCCAAACGCTCCGCTCTTTCGCGCTCCTCGTCATTACCCCAAGGCAGTAACACTTTTTTCTGTTCTTGTCGAGAAAATAAAATCAGTGCTTGCCAGTAAGCTTCTGGCCAATGCTTACTTTCCCATGTGGTGGCATGAGCAAATACCCAGTAAGTCGGCTGTTCCGAAGAAATGGCTCGTAATTTTGGCGCAATATGAAAATCGGTTTCATCCATATTCGGCAAGGCATAATCCAAGGCTTTAGCAAACAATTCACGCACACGGGTAATGGCATGTTGACCCCAGGCAACAGAATGGGTGCTTTGATAAAATCGACTCGCTAAAGGCTCACGAGCGCTGTCAGAAGCCAAACCATGAATCGGTGCATCGATAAATCGTGTCCAGATCGCGCTTTTAATGAGTCCTTGTGCATCAATCACCAAATCATAGCGTTTCGATTGCAAACGACGACGCAAGGAAGCCAATTCACGCCAGCTATCCAGTGAAAACAGTTGTTTACGCAAACGACGCCAGGGCAAAGCAATCACTTCATCCACAGCAGGATGCAATATGGGAAGATCCACGAAGCTTTCTTCAACCAGCCAATCGAAACGAATATTAGGAATCGCTCTGATCGCATCGGTTAATGCAGGATAGGTATGAATAATATCGCCGAGTGACGATGTTTTAATGATTAGAACGCGCATAAACTCAGCAATAACTTATAAAACAGCTTGTCATTTTACCAGTGTAACGCATGGTGATGAATGCTAATTTTGATAAAAATCAACAATACTGAGAAATAAATGAAGAAATATTGAGATAAGTTACTTCAGAAATGAAATATCTATTTGGAGCGGGATAAGAGACTCGAACTCTCGACCCTAACCTTGGCAAGGTTATGC
>CAYQEZ010000009.1:0-8231 GCA_964416645.1 uncultured Francisella sp.
AAAAAGAACATTCGTTCTATCTGTTATTTTCACTTAGCTCATGGTAATCTAAGCACAGTTTTTAATAAGGATGGCACATCGTCATGCATTTTGCCCGTATTGGTATTATTGCGAAACGAAACTCAACGCCCGCTTGGCAGATGGTTGGCGTGTTGACTCAGTTATTGCGTAAGCAAGGCTGTAGCGTTCAACTGGATGAAGACAGCGCTACCAGCAACCCTGCTATGGAAGATCAACCGCCCAGTTTGCCACGGCACTTATTAGCTCAAGCGGTCGATTTGGTGATTGTTGTCGGTGGTGACGGGACTTTCTTAGAAACTGCTCGCAATATTGTCAACTGGCAACGCCCGATTCTTGGCATTAATTTGGGACGTTTAGGCTTTTTGACTGACATTCCTGCTGCACACATGGAAGAGATGGTGGTTTCGGTATTGGCGGGACAGTTTGAACTTGAACAACGCTTAATGTTACGCGTGCGTATCGAACGTGATGGCGAAACGCTTTACGATCAACTTGCCTTGAATGATGTGGTACTGCATAAAGTCCTCATGGAACACATGATTGAATTTGAGGTGATGATTGATAATCGCTTTGTACAATCTCAACGCTCCGACGGTTTAATTATTGCCACACCAACTGGCTCGACCGCCTATGCCCTTTCTGCAGGTGGTCCTATTTTACAACCCTCGTTAGAAGCACTCACCCTCGTTTCGATTAATCCACATTCGATGAGTAATCGTCCGATTGTCGTCGCCAGTACCAGCCGCATTGAGATTCACTCTAGCGAACAGCGCAAAGAAGCCGCGCAACTCACCTGTGACGGTCATGTGAAATTCGATTTAATGTCATCGGATCGTATTTTCATTGAACGACATAGTCACGTAGTTTCGATGATTCACCCGCGCCCGCACGACCATTTTTTAATGCTTCGCCAAAAACTACACTGGGGAGAAAAGCTGTAATGCTTCACAATCTTCATATTCGTAATTTTGTTTTAGTTGATGAAGCACAACTGACGGTTATAGCAGGCTTAACGGTATTAACGGGTGAAACAGGTGCTGGAAAATCGCTGCTACTCGATGCGTTAGGTGCTGTCTTGGGTGATAAAGCCCAGCCGTTTTGGGTACGTCCTGGTAGTGACAAAGCCGAAGTGATTGCTGAATTTGATGTAACTGTGCTTCCCAGTGCCCAGCAGTGGTTGAACGAGCAAGAACTGGCCGAGGAACACAGTTGTATTTTACGCCGTGTCATCAATGCCGACGGTCGCAGTAAAGCCTACATTAATGGTACCAGTGTTACCCTCGGACAACTGCGCCAACTTGCCGAAATGCTGATTGAATTACACAGCCAACACGAACACCACGCCTTACTCACCGCACAACGTCAGCTGACCTTGGTGGATACCTGGAGTCAAAATCACGCCTTGCGTAAACAGGTAGCACAAGCTTGGAAACACTGGCATCAGTTACACCAACAGCACCAGCAACTACTCACTAATGAACAACAACGCCAAGAGCGTTTGGCGCTGCTCAACTTTCAAGCGGAAGAGTTGAAAGACATGCATTTGGATGAGGGCGACTATGAACTGCTCAGCAGTGAACATAGCCGACTAGCACATGCTGCGGAAATCACCCAACATCTGGCACAAACCCTATCGCTGTTTGAACATGACCGTCAAGGGATTATCGCTCAGCTCAATCAAGGAATTCGTTTACTAGAAAGCGTGCAGGCTCATGACGAAAGCCTAACGCCATTGATCGAACAGTACCAAGCTAGCCTGGTGGAATTAACCGATATTCAATATCAACTGCATCAGCGCAGTCGTCATACCTTGGTAGACGATCACCGCTTAGCGCAGTTGGAAAGTCAGCTGGGTGAGTTGCATCGACTGGCAAAAAAATATTTTATCAGCGCGGACAGTTTATGGCGCAAAAAAACTGAAATCTTGACTGAATTAGACAATCTAGCCAGTCAAGAAGCCAATCGAGATTCACTCGCACAAGCCTGTGCAGTGGCACTCACTGAATATCAGGCACTGGCACAGCAACTCACACAACAACGTCAAACCGTTGCGCCACAACTTGCTGCCTTGGTGATGCAAGAACTGCATCAACTGGGCATGACGCACAGTCGCTTAGAGTGGCGTTTTAGCCCCCTGAGCCAACCACACGCCAACGGGCTCGATCAATGCGAAATCTATTTCTCTGCTAATCCTGGTCAAACCCTCTATCCGATGAGCAAAGTCGCGTCGGGTGGTGAGTTAGCACGGATTAGTTTAGCAATTGAAGTCTGTGTTGCCGAACAAATTGCCCTACCCACACTTATTTTTGATGAAGTTGATGTGGGTGTTGGTGGCGGTATTGCCGACAGTATTGGTCAGAAACTGGCTAAAATTGCCCAGCATAAACAGGTGCTGTGCATTACGCATCAAGCACAAGTGGCGGCTTGGGGCGACCAGCATTGGCATATTGCCAAACAAACCGATGGTGAACAAACCCTCACTCAAGTGCGCAATTTGAGTCGTGGTGAACGTGTCAGTGAACTGTCACGTATGGTCGGCACACAAGAAGCCAGTGACGAGACCCTAGCTCATGCCGAACAAATGTTGGCTAGAGCGGCACGGAAGAAGTCCACTGCAACACCAGCCAAGGCATGACAAAGAACAGCAGAATCAGCACTAAAATCAATGCCAATAGCCAGCGTAGTATTTTCAGCGCTGGCACCACCAGCCAAGCAATCAATAAGCCTAAGGCAATAATGGCTAATGCTTCAATCATGGCTTTGTTAGCATAACGATTTCACCAACGCTAACGGCCAATCGTAACTTGGATCGCCTACCGCAATAAAGGGCGGATTTTCCAATGTATCGCGTGCATTGTAGGTCAACGCTTGACCATCTATGCTACACACCAACCCGCCCGCTTCAGTTAATACCACTTGTGCCGCCGCTGTGTCCCATTCGCTGGTCAGTCCAAATCGCGGATAAACATCCGCCAAGCCCTCGGCAATGCGGCACATTTTTAACGAACTACCCAACTCAATCAATTCATAGTTAGGCAGTGCGCTTAAAAATGCACGTGTTTTTTCGCCGCGTCGAGTGGCTGAAAACCCCGTCAACACGCGCATGGGAGCTGCAATGGCTGAAACCTGTATGACGTTACGCTGTTTGCCCTGCCAACGCCAAGCTCCCTGCCCAGAAACCGCACTGTAACCAACCGCTTCCACAGGCGAATAGACCACCCCCAATATCGGTTGATGATTGACAATTAAGGCAATATTGACTGAAAATCCCGCATCACCACGAATAAATTGACGCGTACCATCTAAAGGGTCTACTAACCATAAGCGAGCTAAAGACAAACGCTGTTCAGTGGCTAAGGGTTGCTCCATTTCTTCACTTAAAATGGCAATAGCTGGGGTTAGCTCACGCAAAGCCTGTTGAATTAACCTATCGGCCGCTTTGTCGGCTAGAGTAACGGGCGAGCCATCTGCTTTAGCATCAAAACTGACCGAAGCACTAAAGTAAGGCAGAATCACCTCGCCCGCTTGCTGGGCAATGCGCTCAACCGCTGGCAATAAATGGGTTAAGTCAAGCGAGTTGGTCACGGTTATCTCTCAAATGGCGTTTAGCCAACCACAAAGCGGCAATAGAGCGGGCTTCGGTGAAATCATCGCGCATCATTAGGGCATCTAAATTATCCCAACGCCAAGGAATCACCTCTAGCGGCTCAGGTTCATCACCTTCAGCACTGGCGGGATAAAGCCCATCAGCCAACACCACATGAATGCGATGCGTCATATAAGCAGGCGCTAGGGTTAAGGGTACATGCAGTGCGGTCAAACGCTCAGCGCCATAGCCCACCTCTTCCATACACTCACGCAGAGCGGCTTCTATTGGCGTTTCCCCGGCGTCAATTTTGCCTTTAGGAAACCCCAACTCGTAACGCCCCGTTCCCGTTCCCCACTCCCGAATCAACAAGAAATGTTCCACATCCAATAAAGGCACCACCAGCACCGCACCATGCCCGCGCGTTACCAAACGCTCATAGGTACGCGCTTCGCCATTGCTAAACACCAGTTGTTGTTGCTCAATGCAAAAATGGCGCGACTGCGCCATTTGTTGTTGTGCGACGACCTTAGGCGGACGCTGACTCATTTAGTGAGCCTTGGCGTCATGTTCTTCATGACCGTCTGAACCATGATGGGCATGTTCATGGCTTTTATGTAATAAATACAAAGCCAGTGAAATTAAAGCAATACCTACGGCAAAGTAGAGCAAATCCATAATTCCGCTAGGTTGAAAATGAATAGCATGTTCAAAGAAAATAACAACCAAAATCATTAAGATAACACTTGCCAAGCGGCTTTTCAAATCATCTAAGGATTCAATAATCAATACTTTGCTTGAACGTTCATTCTGTGCACAATCGATATCCGAAATAAACAGCTCATAAATACCAAAAGCAAAAATCAGCAGTACAATCGCCAGCAAGAAACCATCAACAGAACCGACAATATGCGCCACAGTATTAGCACGCAATTCAGCGCGTGCTGCATCATCCAACCCAGCATAATGGGTCAAATGCGCTAAGGTGTGATAAACATCAACCACGGTGACATAAAACAACGCAAAAGCTGCCAACATCGAACAAATAACTGCCAAGTAAACAACCAAGCGACTACGCCACAGCATGTTTTCAAACACACGCTCAACTAAAGATGGGTTTTGCATATTTTAGGACTCCTCTGTCATGGTTTCTAAGGTTAAATGATGATTAGTATAAATACAAATATCACCCGCAATTTTCAAACTTTTTTCAACAATTTCAGCAGCGGTAAGCTCGGTATTCTCCCACAAAGCCGTTGCTGCTGAAGTAGCATAACTGCCACCACTACCAATAGCGACTAAGGATTTTTCAGGTTCAATAACATCACCATTACCCGAAATAACCAACATACCGCTTAGGTCAGCCACAATCAGCATCGCTTCTAAGCGACGCAAGGCACGATCAGTACGCCAATCTTTCGCCATTTCCACCGCAGCACGCAATAACTGACCCGAATGTGCCTGTAATTTTGCTTCAAAACGTTCAAACAGCGTAAAAGCATCTGCCGTTGCACCAGCAAAACCCGCTAACACCTTTCCCTGATTTAATCGGCGTACTTTGCGTGCATTACCTTTCATCACCACATGTCCCAGGGTCACTTGACCATCTCCGCCCATCGCCAACATATTACCTTTGCGCACACACAAAATGGTGGTTGAATGCATTTCAATACTACTCATGCAACGAATTTCCTTTTATAACTTCATTTTAATTCATTTAAATCGGCTGGGATTGCGCCTAACTGTGCCAACCAAAGCCCCATCACATTAACAAATTGCTGTAAAAACAAAGTATCAGCGGCTTCATTGAACAAAGTATCTCCACGACCTAACACCAGCACGCCATAAGCCTGCCCAAAAGCACTGACGCGAAAAGCACAGCCTGATGCCACGCCCGTTGCTCCCCAAACTTCAGTTGGAAAAGCCGAGACGCTACCAAAAGCGATCGCATTGGTTTGCATATGAGCTAAAAAGTAGCCCATGGCTTCAGTCGGAACAGCCTTGGGCAACAGAGAATGGGATTGCCCCCATAACTGAACATCGCGCAGATCAAAACGCTGTTTTAATCCTTGCTTCATCAGCTGGATAGCTTGCTCTAAGCTTTGCGCTTGCATCACTTCTAAGGTTAAGTCATGCAAGTTTAACTGTAAACGCGCATTATCTTCGATGGCTTCCATCATTTCCGATAAAGAGCTTTCTAACTGCGCTTGACGCTGTTGCATCAACTGTAATTGCTTATCAACAAAAGAAACCACTTTTGCCGAACTTAATTGAGCAGGAGCTGAATCACTCATGCTTCAATGCTTCCTTTGAACAGCGTTTCAGCTGGACCTGTCATCCACAAAGGCTCACTTTCATCGCCCGACCAGCGAATCATTAAGTCACCACCGAGCAACCGCACACGCACCTGCTCATTCACTAAATCGGCAGAACGCAATGCCGCCATGGCTGCCGATGCGCCCGTACCGCAAGCCTGGGTTTCGCCCGAGCCGCGCTCGTAAACACGCAAACGCACTTCATCTCGATTAATGATTTGCACAAAGCCCACATTCACACTTTCAGGGAAAATGTCATTGCGTGCCTGCAAAGCAGCGCCAACAGTAGCAACATCAGCCTTATCAACATCATCAACTTCAATCACTGCGTGCGGATTCCCCATAGACACCGCATAAAAAGTCACCACCTCATCAGCCAGCGATAACAGATAATGTGGCGCACGAATCAGCGTTAAGGGTATGTCTTGTGGTTCAAAACGTGGCGCACCCATATTGACGCGCACACCATCGGCTTCGTGGTAGAGCTTGATGATGCCCGAAGCGGTTTCAACGATTAACTCATCTTTATCCGACAAACCCAGCTCGCGCACGAAACGCGCAAAACATCGCGCACCATTGCCACACTGAGCCACTTCCGAACCATCAGCATTAAAAATGCGGTAGCGAAAATCGACACTCGATTGCTGGGCTTGTTCAACCAACAATAATTGGTCAAAGCCAACGCCTGTGTGACGATTCGCCCAAGCACGAATTTGCGCCGCTGATAAGTGGACGTTTTGATGAATAGCATCAAACACCATGAAATCATTGCCTAAGCCATGCATTTTATAAAAAGTTAAACTGGCCATAAGGGTGACGTATCAATCCTGTGAACTCAATATTATGGTGTTATTATAGCCTGCAATCTGCCATGCCACTCAATTTTCAGCTACAATAAAAGACTATGAAGACACAAAATACTCCTGCCCTAACTCCGCAACAGATCGTAGAAGAACTGGATGCACATATTGTTGGTCAAGCCGCTGCTAAGCGCGCTGTGGCTATTGCGTTAAGAAACCGTTGGCGTCGACTGCAAGTTGGTGATGACTTACGCACCGAAATCACGCCGAAAAATATTTTAATGATTGGTCCTACGGGTGTCGGTAAAACCGAAATCGCCCGTCGTTTGGCACAACTTGCCGATGCACCTTTCCTTAAAATTGAAGCGACCAAATTCACTGAAGTGGGTTATGTTGGTCGTGATGTGGAAAGCATCATTAAAGATCTGATGGAAAATTCAGTGAAAATGTTGCGTGCGCGTGCCATCGAAAATGCCCGCCCTAAAGCTCAAGCGGCTGCAGAAGAGCGCATATTAGATGCGCTACTCCCTCCCCCTCGCGATGCCCAACCCGATCCTAGCAGTTTAGAAACACGTGAAAAATTCCGTCAACGCCTGCGCGATGGCAAGTTAGACAATACGGAAATTGATATTGACCTTTCTATCCAAAAACCTCAAATGGAAATTTTGGGTCCTTCGGGCATGGAAGACTTTACCAGTCAAATTCAAGAAATGTTTGAAGGCATCGCGCGCGATAAAAAAACTAATCGTCGTATGACTGTCGCTAAGGCTTATAAAAAGCTGCTAGACGAAGAAGCATCCCGTCTCATTAATGAAGAAGACACTCGTCGCATCGCACTTGAAAAAGTCGAGCAACAAGGGATTGTCTTTATCGATGAAATTGATAAGGTCTGTGTGCGTGAAGGCAGTCGTGGCGGTGAAGTATCGCGCGAAGGTGTGCAACGTGATTTATTGCCCTTAATTGAAGGCACAACCGTTTCAACGAAATACGGCATGGTCAAAACCGACCATATTTTGTTTATTTGTTCAGGTGCTTTCCACCTCACCAAGCCCTCGGATTTAATCGCTGAACTTCAAGGTCGTTTACCGATTCGTGTCGAACTCACTTCACTGACGGTGGAAGACTTTGTGCGGATTTTAACTGAACCCAAAGCAGCATTGACACGCCAAGCAGAAGCCCTGCTTTCCACAGAAGGCATTCACATCCAGTTTACCGACTGTGGCGTTCGTGCGATTGCCGAATATGCCCATCAAGTGAACGATCAGCTGGAAAACATCGGCGCCCGCCGATTGCATACGGTAATGGAAAAAGTACTCGAAGAACTGTCATTCCAAGCCAATAGCGAAGGTGAAACCATCAGCATCGACCGTAACTATGTGGATAGTCGCTTAGGCGAGTTAGTCACCAAAACCGACTTAACACAGTACATTTTGTAACGACAAGGATAACGCAAGATAGCTCTGCACCATCGGATATTAAACCGTCGCGAAGAGCTAAAATTGCGAGGCA
>CAYQEZ010000009.1:8331-50352 GCA_964416645.1 uncultured Francisella sp.
ATAGCTCTGCACCATCGGATATTAAACCGTCGCGAAGAGCTAAAATTGCGAGGCATCAAGACGCGCAAGCATGGGAGTGTATACACAATACATGACCATTCTGAGCACCGAAGTAACAATGCAAGATAGCTCTGCACCATCGGAATTAAAACCGTTGCGAAGAGCTAAAATTGCGAGGCAACGAGACGCGCAAGAATGGGAGTGTATACACAATACATGACCATTCTGAGCACCGAAGTAACAAAGCAAGATAGCTCTGCACCATCGGACATTAAACCGTTGCGAAGAGCTAAAATTGCGAGGCAACGAGACGCGCAAGAATGGAAGTGTATACCAATACATGACCATTCTGAGCACCGAAGTAACAAAGCAAGATAGCTCTGCAGCAGGTTTTAATCATGGCAAAAATTGATTTCGGATTCCAACAAGTAGACTGGAGCGAAAAAGCCCAGCGCGTAAAGGGTGTTTTCGATTCCGTTGCGCCTAAATACGACCTGATGAACGATTTAATGTCGATGGGCATTCATCGTTTATGGAAGCGTCATGCCATTGATACCTTGGGTTTATTGCCTCATCATTCGGTATTAGACCTTGCCAGTGGTACGGGTGATTTAGCCTTGCGAATTGCGCCGTTACTGAATGAACAAGGCAAAATTACTTTGTCCGATATTAATGAGTCGATGCTGAATATTGGTAAGCAACGTATGATTGATGCGGGTCATCTGCGGGTCGAATATGCCGTTGCTAATGCTGAGTCGTTACCCTTTGCCGATAACAGTTTTGATCGCATTACCATGGCATTTGGCTTACGCAATGTGACGGATAAACAGCAAGCGCTGAACGAACTACATCGAGTACTTAAACCCAATGGGTTATTGATGGTGGTTGAGTTTTCTAAAGTGGTTGACCCCTTATTAGCGAAAGGCTATGACTGGTATTCGTTTAATGTCTTACCCCACTTAGGGCAACTGGTAGCGAATGACCGCGATAGTTATCAGTATTTGGCGGAAAGTATTCGTATGCACCCTGACCAAGAAACCTTGGCTGATATGTTCAGACAAGCGGGCATGGTCAAGGTGAGTTACGAAAACCTAACGGCTGGTGTAGTCGCTATTCACAAAGGCTGGAAGCTTGCCTAATGTTACCGCCACTCATTAACACAATCGCCAATGTTGCGCTGGAAACCAAACTACGCGCATTGGTTCGACTGGATCCTTTTTGGCGTGAACAACTGGCTGAATTGAACGGGTTACATCTTTATATTGAACTGATTGATGGTGGCTTTAAGCGCGTTATTCAATTTGGACCCACAGACATTCACTGTTTAGCGCCTTACACCCAAGCGGAAGTGAAGCTCATCACGCGCAGTCGTTATTTAACCATGCTGAGAGATGAAGCCCAAACCCAACAAGCGATTGATGAAGGTCACATTCAGTTATTGGGTGATGAGCCAGCCATTCAGGCTTTATTACATTTTGTGCGTTGTCACCATGCCGATTGGGAAACGCAACTGGCTCAGATGATGCCCGATGCCCTTGCCTACCAAATCACCACACTGGGACACATGGCGTTTGATCAAATTCAGCAAGCCAAGCAAGAGCTGCTCGACAGCTATGCGTTTTGGCGACGTAATGAATCGACGAGTCACTAAGTCATGATTCGCTCTTTTCAACACCTAAAGCGCCTGCTGTTTATTCATCGTACCTTGCACAAATACAAGTTAGATCAACAATTACTGGCTGAAAGTCCAGTTGCATTTTTATTGCCGTTACAATGGCTTGCGCCTTGGACTTGGCAAACACGTTTCGACGGTGAACGTGGTGAAGCTATCCGTTTAGCGTTAGAAACACTCGGTCCGATTTTCATTAAATTTGGTCAGGCACTGTCAACGCGCTTGGATTTACTACCACCCGATATTGCGCAAGAACTGATCAAACTGCAAGACAAGGTTCCGCCTTTTGACAGCGCTCAAGCGATGCAATTGATTGAAAGTCAGCTAGGCAAACCCATTACAGAGCTTTACGCACATTTCGATGCCAAGCCCTTAGCCTCTGCCTCCATCGCTCAGGTACATACAGCACAACTGCACGATGGCACTGATGTGGTGGTTAAAGTCGTGCGTCCAGACATTTTTCCTGTCATTAAACTCGACACGGGCATTTTGCGTACGCTAGCACGCATTACCGAAACGCTGATTCCCTTTACGCGTCGTCTACACCCTGTTGAAGTGGTGGCTGAATTTGAAAAAACCATCTTAGATGAATTAGATTTAATGCGCGAAGCAGCGAATGCGGCTTTGCTCAAACGCAATTTCGACCAGTCGCCCCTGCTTTATGTACCCGAAATTTACTGGTCACACACCGCAACCCAAGTGATGACCATGGAACGCATTTTTGGCAGCCCCGTTTCCGATGTGGACGCCTTACGTGCGCAAGGTGTTTCTATTGAGAAGTTATCGGAAAACGGCGTGATTATTTTCTTTACCCAAGTCTTTAAGCATAATTTTTTCCATGCCGACATGCACCCTGGTAATATTTTCGTTTTACCCGATGGACGCTATGCTGCTATTGACTTCGGTATTATGGGCACACTCACCCAAGAAGATCAGCGTTATTTAGCGGAAAACTTCCTCGCTTTTTTCAACCGAGATTACTGGCGTGTCGCTCAATTACATATTGATTCAAACTGGGTGGGTGCTGACACGCGTGTCAATGAACTCGAAGCCGCCATTCGGTCCGTCTGTGAACCGATTTTTGATCGCCCGTTAAAAGATATCTCGTTTGGTTTGGTGCTGTTACGACTATTCCAAGTAGCGCGTCGTTTCAAAATGGAAGTGCAACCGCAATTAGTACTGCTGCAAAAAACCTTATTGAATATCGAAGGCTTAGGTCGTCAACTGAATGACGAGTTAGACCTTTGGAAAACGGCCAAACCCTTTTTACAAAACTGGATGAATGAGCGTTTAGGCCCTAAAGGTTTTGTGCGTGGCGTGAAAGAACAGTTACCATTTTTAATGGAAAACTTGCCTCAGCTACCCGCTCAGCACCAACAAATGGTAAAAACACTCAATAGCCAGCTTCCCTTACAAGCAGAGCTTTTGCAGCGTCTAGCGCAAGAACAAGTCACTTCGCGTCGCAGTCAGCAGCGACTTGCTTTAGGTTTATCGCTGGTATTAGTTGGCCTGTTACTGCCACCCAGTGTTGCACTGGCACAATGGCAGCAAATTAGCTTAGTTACCTTAGGATTGTTATTGATGATATGGTCTCAGCGATAATGTTATTGGTCTAACAATTCCAGATAAGCATATGGCTTACGATTGGCTTCGATATTTTAGCCAATAAACAAAAATAAAAGACAATAAAAAACCCAGATCATCTTTCGATGTATCTGGGTTTATTATATGGTGCGCTCGAAGGGAGTCGAACCCCTGACCTTTCGGTTCGTAGCCGAATGCTCTATCCAGCTGAGCTACGAGCGCTTAACTGATTTGATAATTATAAACTGTCTTTATTACTAAGTCAAGTTTATTTATCAATTTATTACTTGGCGGTAAGTGAGGGATTCGAACCCTCGATAGAGTTTCCCCTATGCACCCTTAGCAGGGGTGTGCCTTCAGCCACTCGGCCAACTCACCATCAAGTAATTTGTACATTATACGAAGTTAGAACGACCTTTGCAAGGTTTATTCTAAATCAAATGCCGCGTGTAATGATTGCACGGCACGCTCTAATTCACCTTCACGAATCACCACAGAAATCTTGATCTCTGTCGTGCTAATCATTTCAATATTCACGCCTTCGTTATAAAGCACTTCGAACATGCGGGCAGCAACACCAGCGTGTGAGCGCATACCAATACCCACTAAAGACACTTTAACAATGCCCTTGTCTGACAAGACTTCCTTCGCGCCCATTTCAGTAGCATGGGTATTCAAAATAGCCAGCGCTTTTTCGCAATCATTACGCGACACGGTGAAAGTAAAATCTGTGGTACCCGCAACCGATTGATTCTGAATAATCATATCCACTTCGATATTGGCTTCTGAAATTGGTTTCAAAATCGCGTAAGCAATACCTGGGCGGTCTGGCACGCCCAACACGGTTAATTTGGCTTCATCACGACTAAAAGCAATACCTGAAATAACGGGGTTTTCCATCAACTCTTCCTCTGAACAAATCAGTGTCCCTTGCGGGTTTTCTTCAAATGTAGACAGTACACGTAAGCGCACTTTATATTTACTGGCAAATTCGACCGAACGAATCTGCAATACTTTAGAACCTAAGCTGGCCATTTCTAACATTTCATCAAAGGAAATGCGATTCAAACGACGCGCTTTAGGCACAACACGGGGGTCAGTGGTGTAAACGCCATCAACATCGGTATAAATTTGGCATTCGTCGGCTTTTAATGCAGCGGCCAAAGCCACGCCTGTGGTATCCGAACCACCACGACCTAGCGTTGTTAAGTTACCCTGCTCGTCAACCCCTTGGAAACCAGCGATGACAACGACTTTACCGGCATCCAGTTCAGCGCGAATTTTTTGGTTATCAATCGACTGAATACGCGCTTTATTAAATGACTGGTCGGTAACAATACCGACTTGCTGACCAGTAAAAGAAATCGCAGGCACACCAATACTTTCTAAGGCAATGGCTAACAGACCAATGGTTACCTGCTCACCTGTGGTCAGAATCATATCTAACTCACGCGGATTAGGTTTAGCCGTAATTTGCTGCGCCAAACCAATTAAGCGGTTGGTCTCCCCCGACATAGCAGACACAACAATAACCAACTCGTTGCCTTGCTCACGCCATTTTTTAATTTTTTTGGCCACATTTTGAATGCGATCGACAGTGCCAATGGAAGTACCGCCGTATTTTTGAACGATTAACGCCATTTTCTTACAGTTTTCCCGTTACCAAGTTTAAATTAATTTGCTCATGATGCTATCTTTAGCAGTGGCTAAGGCTGCTGGTAAAGCGTCAACATCGCTACCGCCTGCTTGAGCCACATCGGGACGTCCACCGCCCTTACCACCAATCGCTTGAGCAATTGTTGACACCAACTCACCCGCTTTTAAATTGCTATGTAAGGCTTTGCTAACAGCCGCAATTAAGGTCACTTTACCTTCTGAAACCGAAGCCAAAACGACCGCAGCTGGCTGGCACTTATCACGCACGCGCTCAGCCAATTCACGCAACGACTTACCATCAATATCGGCTAACTGTGCGACCACACACTGTCCCGAAGCGGTGCTATGAGCAGCCGCGACTAACTCGCCTTCTTTCGCTAGTGCCACCGCCAGTTTGGCTGATTCCAGTTGTTTTTCTAATGATTTGATTTGTTGGCTCATGGCATCAATACGATCCATCACTTTATCGCGAGATACTTTAAAGCCATTGGCTAACGCACCTAATTGAGCATCTTGTTGCTGCACATAAGTCAGTGCTTTAGCACCAGCCACGGCTTCAACACGACGAATGCCCGATGCAACCGCGCCATCACTCACCACTTTAATGAAACCAATTTCACCCGTACGTTGCACGTGGATACCACCACAAAGTTCAATAGAAGCATCGCTCATATCGACTACACGCACCACATCACCGTATTTTTCACCAAACAGTGCCATGGCACCTTTCGCTTTGGCGGCATCGATGCTCATTTGCTCAATCACGACGGGTAAATTACGCATCACATTCGCATTGATGATGCTTTCCACACGCATGATTTGCTCAGCAGTAATCGGCTCACCATGTGAAAAGTCGAAACGCAAGCCTTCAGCATTCACTAACGAACCTTTCTGCTCAACGTGTGTTCCCAGCACTTCGCGCAAGGCGGCATGTAATAAATGTGTTGCCGAGTGATGAGCGACAATCGCTTTGCGCAACTCATCATTCACTTGCGCTATTAAGCTCTGACCTTCACTGAGCGTACCTGCCGTCACCGTGACACGATGCACCCACATATCGCCTTGTTTTTGCGTGTCGATAACCTGAGCGGAATTCATGCCACTGGTTAAACTACCTGTATCACCCACTTGACCGCCCGATTCAGCATAAAAGGGCGTTTGGTTCAGTACCACCAGCGCGGTTTCACCCGCTGAGACTTCAAAACGACGTTCACCGCCAACGAAAACAGCCGCAACGGTCACTTCTGCCTGTGTTGAATCATAACCTAGGAAACTGGTTGCTTGATAGAAGTCAGTCACACCTGCTTCGCCCGCTGCAAAGCTGCTGGCTTTACGCGCACGTTCACGCTGCGCTTGCATTTCACGCTCAAAGCCCGCTTCATCGATGGTCAGGTTGTGTTCACGCGCCACATCAGCCGTTAGATCCACTGGGAAACCATAGGTGTCGTAAAGTTTGAATACCACATCACCAGGTAGTTCAGTGCCTTTCAGCTCAGCCAAAGCTTCGCCTAACAACTTCATACCATTCGCTAGGGTTAAGGCAAAACGCTCTTCTTCTTGCAATAAGGTCTGTTCTACTTTTGCTTGCGCTGTTGCCAATTCTGGATAAGCACCGCCCATGGTTTGCACCAAAGCCTTTACCAATTGATGGAAAAAGTGACCTTGAATGCCCAATTTATTACCATGACGCAGCGCACGACGAATGACACGACGCAACACATAGCCACGTCCTTCATTCGAGGGCAAGACACCATCTACAATCATAAAGCTGGTACTACGAATATGGTCAGCAATAACACGCAGCGAAGGATGATCGATAGGCGTATTAGGCACAAACTCACGC
The DNA here is from genome assembly GCA_964416645.1 of uncultured Francisella sp. Classification (GTDB taxonomy): domain Bacteria; phylum Pseudomonadota; class Gammaproteobacteria; order Thiomicrospirales; family Thiomicrospiraceae. The sequence continues at coordinate 15,087 of CAYQEZ010000009.1, forward strand.
ACGGCATTAATCAAGGTAACAAAAGTATCTATTTCATAGTTGCTATGCACACCTTGCAATACCGCCGCTAAACGCTCCAAACCCATACCCGTATCGACTGAAGGCTTAGGCAAAGGCGTTAGTGTGCCGTCAGCAGAACGGTCGAACTGCATAAACACCAAGTTCCAAATCTCGATATAACGATCACCATCTTCATCGGGCGAACCAGGAGGGCCGCCTGGAATTGCTTCACCATGATCGTAGAAAATTTCGGTACAAGGACCACAAGGCCCTGTATCACCCATTGACCAGAAGTTATCTTTTGCACCACAACGAGACAAACGATCAGCAGGAACACCCACTTCTTTTAACCAAATATCAGCCGCTTCGTCATCTTCATTAAATACCGTAATCCACAGTTTTTCAGCCGGAATACCCAAACGTTGTGTGAGCAGTTCCCATGCAAAAAAGATGGCATCACGCTTGAAATAATCACCGAAACTGAAGTTACCCAACATTTCAAAGAAAGTGTGGTGACGAGCGGTATAACCGACATTATCCAAGTCATTATGTTTACCGCCTGCGCGAATGCAGCGTTGTACACTCACCGCACGATTGTAAGCACGCTTATCCTGACCTAAAAATACATCCTTAAACTGCACCATACCCGCATTGGTAAACAACAAGGTCGGGTCATTGCCTGGCACCACCGCAGAAGAGTGCACACTGGTATGACCTTTCTCGGCAAAAAAACCTGCAAAGGCATCACGAATTTGTTGAGAACTGAGGCTTTTCATCACTGTTTTACCAATTTCCATTAATCACTTTCTGTTTTGAGTGCACAACGCACTGTGTCGCTATCAAACCCTCGATAGCTTAAAAAACGCATTTGCTTTGCCACATCACTTGCTGCTTTAGGCAAAGTCGAGCCAAACTTTTTTACTCTGACCGCAACGGCCAACTCTAGCCAATCCACATCGGCTTCTTGCAAACAGTGACTAACGACTTCAACATTAGCCGCTTTTTGTTGTAGCGCTTGCTGAATATGGCGCTGTCCGTGACCAAGCCCTATTTCTTTACGAATAAAAGCCTGAACATACCTAACTTCATTAAGCCAATCACTCTCACTCAACTCAGCCACTATCTCTTCTATCCAGTCCAAACAGTCGGGGTGTTTGTAAGACAGCTTACGAATCAGCTCCTGCGTGCCATGCTCTCGTTGTGCCAACAACTGTTGGGCTTTAGCACGCAGAATGTCACGACAATCAGGCAGTGGCATCCGTTACAGGCACAGTCTGAGGCAACTTTTCAGCACGAATTTTTGCTTCTAATTCAGCTGCAATATTGGGGTTAGATTTCAGGAATTGACGCACATTATCTTTACCCTGACCAATCTTTTCACCATTGTAGCTATACCAAGAGCCTGATTTTTCAATAATCTTCAACTCAGAAGCCAAATCGATCAACTCGCCTTCACGTGAAATCCCTTCACCATAAAGAATTTCAAACACCACTTCTTTGAAAGGCGGCGCGATTTTATTTTTCACCACTTTAACGCGTGTTTCGTTACCTAACACATCATCGCCCTTCTTAATCGAACCGATGCGACGCACATCTAAACGCACGGAAGCGTAAAATTTGAGCGCGTTACCACCCGTGGTGGTTTCTGGGCTACCAAACATCACACCAATTTTAGAGCGAATTTGGTTAATGAAAACCACCAAGGTATTGGTGCGACTGATGCTGCCCGTTAATTTACGCAAGGCTTGCGACATGAGACGCGCTTGCAAGCCCATGTGCGAATCACCCATGTCGCCTTCGATTTCGGCTTTAGGCGTTAAGGCTGCAACCGAGTCAACCACCACCACTTCAACACCACCCGAACGCACCAGCATATCGGTAATTTCAAGCGCTTGCTCGCCATTATCGGGCTGAGAAATCAGTAAGTTTTTTAAATCAATACCTAATTTTTCCGCATATTGCGGGTCTAGAGCATGCTCCGCATCAACGAAAGCCGCAGTACCGCCTAGTTTTTGAATTTCCGCCACAATGTGTAAAGCCAAAGTGGTTTTACCCGATGATTCTGGACCATAGACTTCAATAATACGACCACGCGGAACGCCACCCGCTCCTAACGCAATATCTAACCCGATCGAGCCTGTTGACACCACTTGAATATCGCGCATGGCATGACCATCGCCCAAGCGCATAATCGAACCTTTACCAAACTGTTTCTCAATCTGAGCTAAAGCAGCTGTCAGCGCCTGTTTTTTCTGTTCATCCATAAGGTGTCACGTCTCCTAAAACCTAAAGGCATAATATTGCGAGGGTAATGAAAGATTATCGCATAAAACATTGCTTCTAGCGACAGGTAAGCATCACAAAATGTAAAGATCCGATAGGCGTTAAACAGCTACAGAGGCAGATCTAAATAATGCACATGGCTTTCAGATTCAGAGTTCCTATTTTTATATTTCACAGCCTCTCTAGTTTCTCTTTCACTCGTCCTAACATCCCTTCGATTGCCGCTAAGGTTGCTTGTTCACGAATCGACTGACGATCCCCCTGAAAATGAAACAACTGGCTATCTAGCGACATTTGGTGACCTGCCCAAGCAATCCACACACTACCCACGGGCTTGTGAGGTGTGCCACCATCTGGTCCAGCCACACCAGAAATAGCAACCACCAACTGAGCATGTGACTGTTGCAAACAACCCAAAACCATTTCTTCAACACACTCTTGGCTAACTGCCCCATGCGCCATAATGGTGGTTGGTCTCACGCCCAGCATTTCGTATTTGGCTTCGTAACTGTAACTGACAAAGGTGCGTTCAAACCAACGTGAACTACCTGCAACTTGCGTTAAGTACTCGGCAACCATACCGCCCGTACAAGACTCAGCAGTTGCCACCATCATTTGCGCTTGAACGAGGCAATCAGCCAGTTCTAATACGCGCTGCTCAATTTGTTGTTGCATGACGAACTCCTGTACTGTTAGGGAATATGAATCACTTTAACACTGGCGAACTTGGGTTTCAAACAAGAAAATAGAGAAGAGAAAACAAAAAAGCCATCGCTTGATTAAACGATGGCTTTTAAGCTTGCTAACGACCTAAGAAGTCGTCAGCGGAATTTGGCTCCCCGACCTGGACTCGAACCAGGGACCTGCGGATTAACAGTCCGTCGCTCTACCGACTGAGCTATCAGGGAATTGTTTTAAACTGAAGTTTTCCAAAACTTTTCAATTATAATACATTATTTAACCACAAGTCAAGGCCTCAATATCTAATCTAGGGCACCTCTAATAACCCAATGGGTAGGAAGTTTCACCTAAGGGTGCACTAAAGTGTGAAGGAAGGGGTTGCTAAAAATAGCATGTAACACAGTGATAAAACCCCTTCTTTCAGCTAAAAAATAAACTTGGGAAATCTAAAAACAAGCGAAGCGAGGTTTTTAGAGGTTCCCTCTAGTTCCAATCAAGCCAACAAAGCGATTGGACATCATCTAGCGCGTAGATCGCCCATTTTTTGCTACAATAGATTTATATTTTGCTTCGATCACGCTAGGACTTTATGGCCTCCACTTCCGAAACCCTCGCTCAACACACGCCGATGATGCAACAGTATTTTCGCTTAAAAGCGGAAAATCCTGATAAGTTGTTGCTCTATCGTATGGGTGATTTTTACGAATTGTTTTATGAGGATGCCGTCAAAGCCGCTAAATTACTGGATTTAACCCTCACGCATCGCGGCAAATCAGCAGGTGAAGCCATTGCTATGGCAGGCGTTCCCGTTCATACGCTAGAAAACTACCTCATTCGATTGGTCAAGCTAGGTCAGTCGGTTGCCATTGCCGAGCAAGTCAGCGAACTGGGTCAAGGCAAAGGCATTGTTGAACGCAAAGTGGTGCGTATTGTCACAGCAGGAACCCTTACCGACGATTCTTTACTAGATGACAAACAAGAATGCTTGCTGGTCTCTCTCTATCCCAAGGGTAATCATGTTGGGTTGGCACTGTTAGAATTAAGCAGTAACCGTTTTGAGGCCAGTGAAATTAGCCTAACGCAACTGGATAATGAACTGAATCGACTCAAACCTGCTGAAGTCTTATGGCCAGAAAGTATGGTGATTCCCGACAATCTGAAAAACCAACACAATTTCACTCCCTACCCTGCTTGGCATTTTGAAACACAAACCGCTAAAAACAAACTCTGCGATCACTTTGCTGTACAAAACCTACATGCGTTTGGTTTAGAAAATAGTCCACTAGCAATAGGTGCCGCAGCTGCTGCTTTAGGCTATGCTCAGCACACCCAACAACAGCCACTGACTCACATCAGCGCCATTAAAAGCTATCAACTCAATGATTATTTACTGATTGATAGCACCACACGACGCAATTTAGAATTGGATACCAACCTGTCTGGTGGTACTGACTACACGCTATTTTCGACCATTGACCAGTGTCAAACCCCAATGGGCAGTCGCTTATTGCGTCGTTGGTTGCATCAACCGCTGCGCCATGCCGATGCCATTAATCAGCGCTTAGATGCCATTCAAAACTTACTGAATCAGGGTTCACAACTGCAAACCCTTGCCAATTTGTTAGCTGAATGCCACGATTTAGAGCGCATTTTAACGCGCCTAGCACTGGGTTCGATTCGACCGCGCGAATTTCGTCAAATTGAACAAACCCTAGCTAAATTACCCTTGTTACAGCCGTTATTGGCCCATCATGTCGGCAATCAATTATGGTCGCAACTCGCGCAGCAACTTAACCCCTTACCCGAATTGCAACACCACCTTTCGTCGGCTTTAGCGGAAAACTTACCGCTGTTGGTGCGTGATGGTGGCATTTTTGCCGCTGGCTTCGACAGCCAACTGGATGAATGGCGCAACTTGCAACAAGATGGTGGTGCTTATTTATTAGAATTGGAAGCTCGAGAAAAAGCGCGTACAGGTATTAGTAATCTTAAAGTCGGTTATAACCGCGTACACGGTTTTTACATCGAAGTGTCTCGCAGTGATGACACGCCCCTGCCCGATGACTATGTACGTCGTCAAACCATTAAAAATAGTGAACGCTACATCACTCCCGAACTCAAAGCCCACGAAGCCAAGGTGCTACAAGCTGATGAAAAAGCACTCGCACGTGAGCGTCAACTTTATGCCGAACTGATTCAAACTGTCAGCAATCAGCTTGAAGCCCTAACACAAGTGGCACACGCCCTAGCCATGTGTGATGCGCTCACCAATTTAGCGCAGCTGTCCATTCAATGCCGTTGGCATAGACCCAGTTTTAGTGAGCAAACCAAAATCGAGATTGAAGCGGGTCGTCATCCCGTTATCGAAAGTGCCTTACGTACGCCTTTCATCGCTAACGACACCGAATTGAGTCAATCGCAAAGCCTGATGCTGATTACTGGTCCGAACATGGGTGGTAAATCGACTTATATGCGACAAACGGCGATTATTGTTATTCTGGCGTGCATGGGCAGTTTTGTTCCCGCTGAATCGGCTTGTATTGGTAATATCGACCGTATTTTCACGCGCATTGGTGCCAGCGATGACTTGGCGAGTGGGCGCTCGACATTTATGGTTGAAATGAGTGAAACTGCTCATATTTTGCATCACGCCACAGCTCAATCGCTGATATTATTGGACGAAATTGGCCGCGGTACCTCCACCTACGATGGTCTGTCATTGGCTTGGGCGATTAGCGAACAAGTCGCGAACCTAGGTGCCTTGTGTTTGTTTGCCACCCACTATTTTGAACTAACCGAATTAGAAAACACCCATCCACGTTGTTTCAATGCCCATGTCAGTGCCATGCAACATGAAGGTAAGGTGATTTTTCTGCATAAAATCGCTCAAGGTGCGGCTAATCAAAGCTATGGTATTGCCGTTGCCGCCCTAGCGGGCATGCCTAAGTCGGTGTTAGAAAGAGCGCAGCAACACCTGACGCAACTGGAAGTGAGCAATCACCCCCTTGAAAAACCACTAGCGCCGTCCCCATTAAAAACTCATGAAACGCTGCAACAACTGGCGCTGTTCAGCAGTGATACCCAAGCCGAACAACTCAAATCGCAACTCATGGCAGTCGATGCAGACAATTTGACACCACGAGAAGCCCTTAACCTTATTTATGAACTCAAACAGTTAATGGGAAGATAACCAAATCATGAGCAATAGCCCTTTTATTATCGAAGCGACTCAAGAAAATTTTGCTGAAATTTTAGCCATGTCAGCGCAAAAACCGGTACTGGTTGATTTTTGGGCCAGCTGGTGTGCGCCTTGTCGTCAGCTGAAACCCGTGTTAGAGCAACTCGCGGTAGAGTATGCGGGAGCCTTTGTGTTGGCTTTGGTCAATAGCGACGAACAACAAGCCTTAGCGCAGCAATATGGTATCCGTAGCCTACCGACCATCATGCTGTTTAAAGACGGTGTGGCGGTTAAAACCGAAATGGGCGCACAGCCAGCAACCGCCATTCGTGCCATGCTCGACCCTTACATCACCCCAAGCGATGCCGATAACCTACGCATGGTGGCTAAACAAGCACTGGCAGAAGGTCAAGTCGATGTCGCCATCGATGCGCTGAAACAAGCCGCCAGCATTACACCCGAAAACTACAAAATTCACCTAGATTTGGTGAGCATTTTTATTTTACAGGGCAAACTCAACGATGCTTTAGAACTTTACAAAGCGTTAAACGATGACGCTAAGGGTTCTAAAGAAGGCAAGCCGATTGGTATTTTATTATCCTTTATTGAAACCGCCCTCGCTGCTCCCGTTCCTGGTGAATTAGCGCAACAGCTCAAGGACAACCCAAAAAACAGCGAAGCGCTGTATCAATTAGCGGCTTATGCCATTATCGACCGTCAGTTTAGCGATGCCATCGAAATGTTCTTACAAATCATGGTGGTCGATAAAGACTGGAATGATGGAGCAGCGAAAAAAGCCTTAATCCGCTTGTTTGAAATGCTCAGTGAAAGTCATCCCGAAGTGGTGAAAGAAGGTCGTCGCAAACTGCAAATGGTGCTTTTTTAATCACGCCCTCACTGGTCAGCATGCATGAACAAACACCTTATCAATTTACTGACCAGTGAGCGCCACATCATCATTACGGGATTGAGTCGCAGTGGAAAATCGACTTTACTCACCAGTTTATTGGCGCACTTGCACCAACACGCCGATAAAACGGGTCAACTAAATCGACTGCCTTTTCTCAGTAATCTTCCTCCCGATCGACTGGTTTCAGCTAGGCTGGTCGAAAGTGATGAAGCAGCCAATTTTGATTTTGCCACCAACTTGGCGCAACTTCAGCAACGAAAATGGCCACAAGCCACCACTCGTATTAGTCAATTCACCTTAGAACTTACCTTAAAACGTCAGCACGCTTGGCAACAAAGGCTGTTAGGCAACGAAATCCATCGTTTTATCATCTACGATTATCCAGGGGAATGGTTGATGGATCTTGCTTTAGCTGACTTAAGCTACAGCGATTGGTCGGCGCACGTGTTGGCACAACAAGTCAGCGAACCACAGCTTAGTCATGCCAAAGTTTGGCAAGCACTACTGAATCAGTTCGATTTTGACTTACCTGTGAGTAATCTTTATAGCGATCATTTGGTACACAGCTATCAGCAGTATTTGCAACAAGCAAAAGCCGATGGCATCAGTCGATTACAACCAGGGGCTTTGTTGCTCACACCGCCCGATCCTGCTCATCTACTCGGTCGATTCTGCCCCCTGCCAGCGAAGGTATTGGCGCAACCCAATCATCCTTGGTTGTTGCATTTTCAGCAACGCTATGAAGATTACGTTGATGCTTGGGTAAAACCCTTACGCGATACCTATTTCCGACGTGCGCAACAACAAATTGTGTTGCTCGATTTATTTGAAGGCTTAGCCTTTGGGCGCGCTTATCTTGCCGAAATGCAAGAATCACTCAATCAATTGATGAGCGGCTTCATTTACGGCAAACGTCGTTGGTATGAAAAACTGCATAAACCCATCAGTATCGAACAGGTGATTTTTGTGGCCAGTAAGTGTGATTTAGTACCATTAAGCCAGCAACCGCGCCTATTATCGCTGCTCAAGCATGTTAGCCAAGGTGCGAGTCAACAACTCGGTGCGCAACAGATCGCCTTTGACCACCTGTTACTATCGGCACTCATCGCCACCAAACCCGATGCCGACAATCCGCAAGCCTTGCGATACAAGCACCCAGATGGCAGCACGCATCAAGTTGAATTTGATCCTATTCCCGAACGCATTCATGAGCTGAATGAACAAGGCGTTTACCCACTCATTCACTGCTTACCACCACTCATTCATCAAGCGAGCGATTTTCACTCCATGCACCTTGACCAGCTGCTCAATCGCATCATGGGAGACGAATCATGACCGCACAACAACACCAGAGTCGAGATAAGGTCATAGAGGATGATTTTGACCATCTGCCCAGTTATCAACCCGTTGTTCAGCCCATTGCCACTGAAACACCACGCGCCGAAACAGCTTGGTACAAACGCGCCATCAACTGGTTATTGATTACTGGTATCAGTTCACTGTTGCTTGGCTTAATCGTGACCAGCATCGAATCGTGGCTAAATAGCTTAGGGCAGTTGCCACTCTTAGCCAGTGCGCTATTCGTAACGAATATGCTGTTTGTTGGATTATTGCTATGGTTTGTTGGTCGAGAAACCCTAGCCTACCGTCGTGTTAATCGGGTTATTAACGAGGCACAAGAATTAACCTCGCTGCTGACTCAAGGTGATAAAACGGCAGTTACCCATTGGCTAACACAACTCACCCAGCATCACCAACACAGTGAAACAGCACGAAAGTATCATCAGGCTTTCTGGCAAACAGTACAAGCGCATCATACAGGTTTTGAGCGACTCGAACTCTACCAGCGTATAGTGAGTCAACCGCTGAAACAATCGGCAGAAGCGCTCATTCAGCCTGCAATGCTACAAGGGGCTGGTATCAGCTTACTCAGCCCGAACAATCTGATTCATAGCCTAATTTTACTCTGGCGCAGTGCCAAATTGGTACGCGATATTGCGGGTGTCTATGGCATACGCCCCGGCTTTTTCGGTAGCCTTAAACTGTTAAAAGTTGCCATCGAAAACATGGTCATTCAACAAGGCGTTGACCTGCTCGTCGATGCGGGTATGCAAAAAGTTAGCCAAGGTGTGTTAGGTAAAGTGGTCGAAAAAGGCTCTGAAGCCACGACAACAGGGCTGTTACTGCGAAGATTGGGCAAAGCGATGATTCTGCAGTTAGATTTGCAGGAGCGGTTGAAGTAAGAAAATGCTAAAAATCTTAATGGGTTAATTGAAGTATCAATACTTTTTTGATCTATGTTTCTCTCATTAAAAATCTAATGACCAAGCTAACTGGCAAAATACAGCGTAGTGCGGGACAAATACAGCTTAATTTTGTCAGTGTGCAACGCCTTTTTATGAGTTTTCCCCCAAACTAATTGCAAGTTGTTGAAACATATATTCATCACTAATAGGTTCAAATATCGTTTTCAGCTTGGTATATGAGGCTTCTTTAACAAAAATCGGCACCGCTATTTCTTCAGCAGTCGACAATGATTCTTCGGAAGAAATCGTTTTTAGTTCAAAGCTATCGATAACTTTTGAAAGAACATCCCCCTCTAGCGAACCAACAAGAAGCTCTAAGTATTTTGCCGTGCTACGGGTCAACCACACCTTAATTAATCCTCCATCTGTTATTACACCCTGAACCTTGAAATGGTATAGATTTGGGTCGTTAGGTGCCGGAACATCGAAGTATGGCTGAATTTTTGCACCTGCCGAAGTAGTTACTGAATATTTCTTTTTTCCGGATTCTCTTTCGTATATCCAAAGGCTCCTCGACTCCTTACGCGAGCCTCTCACTGGTGTTATGCTCCATTCAGCATAGTAATCTGACGTTTCTGGTTTTAGCATCGGCTCTTCGAAATATAGAAATTCCTCAAGAGTGTCCTTCCATAGGAACCAACCAATACGCATATCCGCTTTACGTGATTTACAATTATCAGCGACAGCTTTGGCGCGAGAATCAATTAGTTCTCGGTATTGACGAAGAATGTCTGCCATAGCGTCATTAGGGTCAGTAATATTGGGTATTCGTATACTTCGTGTGCCCGCGGGGTGCATTTTTGTTGTTCCGCACTGTTCAAGTATTGAGCCTGATTTTGTTACTCGCAACATCTTATGCTCAACACCCAATCCATCATGATTTACATCAATATGTAAATTGCTCCAGTCAGAAATAGGTATATTTTTGCTATTACAGTAAACGAAATCCCAATCTCCTTCCTCCATTTTTCTTCCAAGCATGGTGGCTACTTTTGCAGAGAGCAAATCTGCAGCTACCTCTTTTTGTTTTACAGTAAAAGCTTGCAACGTATTAATTGTCATTTTGTTCTTCCGATTTAATTATAGCCTCACCAATAGCGCGCCCCAATATCGGGGGAACTGCATTTCCTATTTGAAATGCTCTTTGCATACGTGTTCCATGCAAATACCACCATTCAGGAAATGTTTGTAATTTTAATAACTCTTCATCAGTCAAATACTGATGTTCTACCTTTACAGGTGGTGTATCACCTTGTTTTCTATTTTTTGTTGCCCATTGTTGTCTGTAAAGTTGCTTTTCAGGTACACCCAATGGAGCAAAGGCAAGCTTTGCTCCTTGGTGTGCACCGATTGTTGGGGAGGGACGATCAAAACTCCATGTGACAGGCTCATCGTGTGGTCTTACTACATTTTTTACCCAAAGTTTTGCTTTGTCGGGATCAAATTTTCCATATATTGGATGTGTTCCTGGCCAAAGGGCTTCTCGCATTGTAACCCATGATTTTCTCATTTTTGAATCAAACAAGTCACGCTGATCATTTATACCATTTGGTTTCCTATGAGTAGGGGTAGGCCAAATGAAGTCCTTACCTTCTATGCTTCCAACTATAAATAATCGTTCGCGAATTTGGGGCGCCCCATAATCAGCAGCGTTTAGAACTTGGTGACTGCATTTATACCCTAGCTTCTCAAATTCATTGAATATTATTCTCAATGATCCTCCTGGCTCGTTTTTGACTTCCCATTCAGTTTCGTTGCTCCCGCACTCGGTGCACTTAAGCAACATATTATTGGTTTTAAAGTTTTGCCTTATTTCAAAAGGAGCCAAGTGGATTGAATGACATGAACTACATTTCTGGTATAGAACATCCGTTTTGGTAAATGTAATGCCTTTTACATTTTCGAACACAAACCATTTAGGGCTGAGATCTTTTACAAGCCGAACAAATTCATAAAATAGGTCGCCATTTTTCGTGCAGTCTAGTGATTTTTGCTTGCCAGCTTTGCTGAATGGCTGGCATGGCGGGCCGCCTGCGATACAAAATAACTCATCACCATTTAATAGATTTAAAAACTCCATTGAAGATATATTTCGTATATCCCCTTCGACAACAGTGCATTCTTGAAGATGTTGATCTTTATGCTGGTGTTTTTTAATGCGCTTAAAGAATAACTCTGCTTCTACCTTGCTTAATCTGTTAAAACATTTTTGGCTCAATGCCTGTTCAATAAAGTCGTCAAGCTCTGATCCCTCCAAGTGACTTAGCTCTTTATTTTTTCTCAATGTCTCACAAGCATGCGGCTCAAGTTCATTAGCGACCTTTGTAGTAAAACCAGCTTGCTCTAAGCCTAAATCTAATCCGCCTGCACCAGCGAATAAAGATATCAGTGTTCGTTTCTGTGTCATTGGAACTTATCTTTAATTGGATTTTTACTCATAAATACAATTACACGGCAAATTTGCTGCATAACATAAAATCAAAAGACTCATCACGACCAAAACCCTCGCTTATTCAAAACCTTAATCCTAATGCGCTGACTAATGCCATTCCAATCATCAAGTTGATCAAAAAAGAAGTTAGCTTGCTAGAAGGTTAAGCAGTTATAAAGACCGAATATTACTTTCAGAACACAGCGCATGTTCAACTCAGCATTTCCATTAAAATAGGATGCCACTGCTCTTGTGAAACTTCGCCGAATTTAGCTTTTAACCTAATTTTATCAACCGTTCTAATTTGATCGAGTAAGATAAGCCCATTTTTGCCACCAATAACCACTTCTGGTCGGCAACCTAAAGGCTGACCTTTTGAAGTAATTGGCGCAATGATGACACGAGGCAAAGCAGCATTCATGTCATTAGGGGAAATAATTAAACAAGGTCTTGTTTTCTTAATTTCTGAGCCTAGTGTTGGATCCAGCTCGACCCAATAGATTTCGCCTCGCTTTACCATTCCCAGTCTTCCTGCTCACTGTCCAAAGTTTTCATGTTGGCCAGTGGCACATCATCTTGATCAGGGTCGTAGCGATCGAACCAACCTTGTCTACTCTGACGAATGGGCTTTAAATACAATGCTCCGTCTTTAATAGACATTTCAAGCGCATTTTCAATATGAAGCTGCTCGATCATCACAGAAGGAATGATAACGCCTCTTGAGTTTCCGATTTGCCTTAAGATCACTTGCATAGCCAACCACCCAATAGTAATAACATTGTTAAAACAATACTATTTCATCACTTATGATTTGTCAATTTAGAAGATTTTTTTGGCTTCTCTTGTTTAGCCAACTAAGACAAGTTCCAAGTTAACTGGGTAAAACAAGGAGCAATAATGCTGCTGAAACCATCATCTTGTCTACAATTAGTTAGCAAGATTTCGGATCAGCCACTCACGAAAAAAAGGATCTGTCATCTGTTTTTCATCGTTTAAGACGGCTTCATTTTTTAGCTCTTTAATCATCTGACTTTTGTACGACAAACTTACCGCTTCACTAACCGAATCTAATCCAATCAGTGTTTTGAGCACATAACCCTTGTGCTTTTTGACGTTAATTTTATCCCACTCAACTTCAAAAAACGCGTTGTTATCTCGCAGAATTTTTTGAATGGCATCATCAACCAAAGCAACTGAGACATGAGGGCTGTCGTCAAGGTAAGCTAATACATAGGCTTCTTGTATCAGTTTAATGAAATAATAAGGATGACCTTTAGTGGTATCAACGATTTTAACCGCAGCGGCATCATTGAATGTGGTGCCATCAATACTGAGAACTTTTGCAAATGCCAAGCATTGATCCGCATCTAACAGCGGTAAATTCATAATCGAAGCAAAGTTAAAGAAAGCGTTAGATTTATCCAAAAACACTTTATTCATCACGCTGGTTTGAGAACCAGCAAAAATATAACTGACGTGTTGATGTGTTTGAAAATAAGCGCGTAGTTTTTTAACAATATCCTCGCCAAAACGCTCAATATCACCAAACTCGTCCATAAATACAATGGCGCGTTTCTTTTGCTTTTGTGCAAACAAATCAGGCAATTGAAAGGCTTTCTTCATCAGTTCAGCTTCAGATGGCTCACGAAGTAAGTCATAGCCTATTTTGACAAATTCCGTATCGAGCTTGAAACGAGAAACAATATCTAACACATTGTCTTTAGCAGACTTTACAAAGCTAGACACGCCATGACTTTGATATACCGCATCAATGAGCAAATGGCACAACTCACGAATATTGGAAGCCGCAAAAATATCTAACTTGATGATGAGATAGTCATCCTTAAGGTCATCTAGCACGGCATTAACCGTTGTTGTCTTACCATATCGACGCGGCGCAACAATAGCACAGTGCTGACCCATTTTGATGTAGGATTTAATGGTCTTGATTTCTTTATCTCGCCCAACGACGATGGTAGACAGTCCGCCTGCATTGATTCGCATCGTTCACCTATGTTTATCTATTCACATAAACACTATAACACATAAACAAACTGTTTATTAAATTTAATAAATAAAGATTGGGTTTGGTCAGACTGTAAGATGTTATTGCAGATTTAGCCATTAGCGTTTCACGACATCACCTACTTCGCCAACCAAGGCCAAGCTGCTCTCACATACTGCACCATCGACCAAATGGTTAAAATCGCTGCCAAATAAAGTAGCCACTCACCGACAACCAACGACCAAGACAAATTCCATGTCAGCATACCAATCGCCACTAGCTGAAACACAGTTTTGGCTTTGCCCAGCCATGAAACGGCGACCGCCGCTCTCGCTTGCAGTTCTGCCATCCATTCTCGTAATGCCGATACACTGATTTCACGCATGATAATGACCAACGACGCCAAGGTAATCCACCAATTATCCAGGCTAGAAACCAATAATACTAAAGCCGCTGACACCATCAACTTATCTGCAACGGGATCCAAAAAAGCACCTAATGCCGATTGCACTTCCCATTTACGCGCCAGCCAGCCATCTAATAAATCGGTAATGGCGGCAACGGTAAATAAGCCAGCAGCCCACCAACGCTCACCATCGCCTTCTAGCCAAAACAACAGCACGAAAGCTGGAATCGCTATGATACGAAACCAAGTCAACCACATTGGGATTTGCTGTTTGAGTGGGAACAACACGACGCACTTCTCTTTTAATTAATGAATTACCTATCGGTCAATTTTAGCACAGTTGTTCGGCACTGAAATGATAAGTCTGCGCGAAGCCACGCACATAGGTGGCTTGCATGGGTGTGAGTTCAAATAGATGAAAATCGGTTAGCGCTCTTAAGGTTCGCATCATTTTTCCTAGCTTCTGCTCGAAAGCATCCATGAATTGCACCCATGCTTGCGTTTCTCTGGCAATCAGTTCCGCACGGCAACGAATCATGCTGCGCTGACGACGAAATAAGTTGGCTGGCATTTCGGGTTCAATAAACAACAAGCTCAGATTAGGCGTCTGCATGATATTTTGCGTGTGTGCCGCCAACGCAGAAATATAAATATAAAAGCGACCATTCAGCTGTAACGTAGGTGCATAACTGGCATCAGCGAAGCCATCTGCATTGGTCGTCGCCAGCATCACGCTGTTAAAACTTTGGTTAAAAGCATGAAATTCAGACAAAGCTTCTTCTGCTGTCAACTTAGGCGCAATCAAGGCGGATTCAGCTGGCTCGATCATATTGCTATTCATTGAATTCTCCACTCACTCATGTATTTTCAACCTGTCCTGAATGAAAATAGCCATAAACGGCTTCCGCTTGTTTTTGCGTCACGCCTTCAATTGTGGCTAATTGTTCCACCGTCGCGGCTTTAATGGCACTGACATTACCCAGTTTGCGTAACAGTCGTTGCCGCGTTTTCGGACCGATACCCGAAATTTCTTGTAAACCTGACGCTAAACTGGTTTTGCGTTTATTGCGTTGTCCTGTAATGGCAAATCGATGGGCTTCGTCACGAATACGTTGCAACAAATGCGCCACGGCATGATCGGGCGGTAATTGCACACCTTCGCCATCACCGACTTGATAAAAGGTTTCCAAGCCTGCTTTGCGCCCTTCGCCTTTGGCAATCGACATCAGCATCACTTGATTTAGCAAACCCAGTTCCTGCAACTGTTGTTGGGCTTGCGCTAATTGTGTCTTGCCACCATCTACAATCAACAAGTCGGGTAAGTTTCCCGTTTGAATACCGCTTTTGAGCCGACGAGACAACACCTGACGCATGGCAGCGGGATCATCACCAGGGGTAATGCCGCTAATATTGTAACGCCGATAATCGGCTTTACTCGGTGTTCCATTCATAAACACCACGCAAGAAGCCACCGTATTCGTGCCTTGCAAATGTGAAATATCGAAACACTCCATGCGTATCGGTAAACGCGGTAAATTCAGTACTTCTTTTAATTGGGTTAACAAACGTAACTGTTGCGCTTCATCGACAGCGACACCATTCAACGCCTGCTTGCCATTATTTTCGGCCAATTCTAGCCAGCGTTTGGCATCCCCTCTCGGTGCAGTGACCAAATACACCTGATAACCCGCTTGCCAGGCAAACCAAGCCTTTAAGCCCTCTAAATCATCAGGAACACAACCTAGGATAATACGTTTGGGAATTTCCCGTCCTGCATAGTGTTGCAGTAAAAATGCCGCCAAGACTAAAGCGGGTTCCGAAAATTGCGCGTGCTTGGGAAAATGACTGCTCGAACCCCATAAGTTACCGTTACGAATCATTAATAATTGTGCCACCACCCGACCCGATTCATCTTGCACCAGCGTCACCACATCAGCATCCTCATCACGACTGACAGAGACAAACTGTTTAGCCTGCACGCTTTTCAGTAATTCGATTTGATCGCGCAACGCCGCCGCCTGTTCAAACTCCAAGGCTTCAGCCGCTTGCAACATTTGTGTTTGCTTGCTCTCGATGACCTGCGCACTTTTCCCTTCTAAAAAAGCCAGCGTATCATTCACATCTTGGGCATAGGCTTCTTTGCTAATAAAACCAGTACAAGGTGCGGTACATCGCTTAATTTGATACTGCAAACAGGGTCGTGAACGGTTACGATAGAAACTGTCGCTACACTGGCGCACGGGGAAAATTTTCTGTAGCGTGTTTAAGGTTTCATAAACGGCAGGACTACTGGGAAAAGGGCCAAACAAGCGCCCTTCTTTTTTACGACTGCCGCGATAAAAGTAAAGCCCTGGAAAGTCGTGCTGCGTGGTGACATACAAATAAGGATAGGATTTATCATCACGGAAAATAATGTTGTAACGCGGATTGTGCTTTTTAATCAGCGTGTATTCAAGAATAAAGGCTTCAGCCTCAGTATTGGTCAGCATTAACTCAACACGTACCACTTGCGCCACCATAGTGCGCGTTTTGGAATGATCGTGATGACGCACAAAATAACTGCTCACGCGACGCTTCAGGTTTTTCGCTTTACCAACATAAATCACCTGATCTTCGCTGTTAAACATTAAATAACAGCCCGATGATTCAGGTAAGGTCTGTAAGAAATGGCTTAAATCGAAAGCTGGCTTGGGAGTTTCAGTCATCTCAAATAGGCTTGGTTGTTTAGGGAAATATCCAGTATTATAACGCCTTTATTTAAGTAGATTAGGATTGACCATAATGTCTGACGAAAACAACTCACCAGCGATGAATAAGCTGGCTGATGCTGCTGCTAATTATGTCAATAGTGAACGCCGTAGTCGTTGGTTTGGTAACTTCATGAAGTTGGCGATTGGTGTCTATTTAATTGGCAGTGTGGTTATTCTAAGCCAAGGCTTTAATGGCAGTATGGAAGATGAAAGTCAAAAACCCCATGTCGCTGTGGTGAGTATCACGGGTGCGATTATGCCGGAAACCGAAACCAGTGCCGATGCTATTATTCCACAACTAGAAGAAGCGTTTAACAACAAAAATAGTAAAGGCATTATTCTGAATGTGAACTCACCTGGTGGTTCAGCGGTACAGTCCGGGGTAATTTATGATGAAATTAAACGTCTAAAAGCATTACATCCTGAAAAGCAAATTGTTACCGTGGCACAAGATCTCTGTGCTTCTGGCTGTTATTACATTGCTAGTGCGACCGATAAAATCTATGCCGACAAAGCCAGTATTGTCGGTTCAATCGGTGTGCGTTTCGATGGTTTTGGTGTCACGGAATTAATGAAAAAAATGGGCATTGAAAATCGCTCCTTGGTCGCGGGCGAACATAAACGCTTGTTAGATCCTTTTAGCCCAGCCGACAAAGAAGCGCAAGAGCACCTTCAAAAACACGTGTTGACTCGCACCCATGAGCAGTTCAAAAAAGCGGTGCGTGACGGTCGTGGTGAGCGCTTGAAAGAAAACAAAGACCTATTTACGGGCTTAGTCTGGATTGGTGATGAAGCTGTTGACATGGGTTTAATTGATGGTCTAGGTGACATTCGCCATGCAGCCCGTAGCGAATTTGATAACGACAATCTGCTTGATTATGCTCCTGAACTGAGCGTTTTTGATAAGCTAGCTAAAGGCATTGGTGCTGAAGTCTCACTAAGATTACAACAAGCGAGCCAAGCGAGTTTGAAGTTCTGAAAGACAAGCCGCACTCAATAAACAAATTCTGTTAAAATAGTGCCCATAATTGTGCTTGAGCTGGTTTAACACCCTATATCAAGCAAACTAGATACAGCAAGAATAAGTAATAAACGGATGATTAACAGAATTGTCCGCCGTTAGTAGAAAAGGATTAAGCATGGCAACGTCGTTAAGTTATAAAGATGCAGGTGTCGATATTGATGCGGGTGAAGCGCTGGTAGATGCGATTAAACCGATTGCGAAAAGTACACTGCGTCCTGAAGTCGTTGGTGGCTTAGGTGGCTTTGGCGCTTTATTTTCCTTAGACATGAGCAAATACAAAAATCCAGTACTGGTTTCTGGTACCGACGGTGTTGGCACTAAATTGCGTCTGGCGATTGATGCACAAAAGCATGATACAGTGGGTATCGATCTGGTTGCCATGTGCGTGAACGATTTAATAGTTCAGGGTGCTGAACCCTTATTTTTCTTGGACTATTACGCGACGGGCAAGTTAGAAGTTCCGATTGCGCGTGATGTGATTGCGGGTATTGGTGAAGGCTGTCGCCAAGCGGGTTGTGCTCTAATTGGTGGTGAAACGGCGGAAATGCCTGGTATGTACCATCACGGTGATTATGACCTAGCAGGGTTTGCTGTTGGCATTGCCGAACGCGATGAACTCATTGACGGCACTAAAATCAAACCAGGCGATGTCATCATAGGACTGAGTTCATCGGGTGTTCACTCAAATGGTTATTCTTTAGTACGTAAAATTATCGAGCGCAGTGGTATTAGCCTAACCGATGCTTTTGACGGTGCAACCTTTAAAGACGCCCTACTCGCTCCGACAAAAATTTACATCAAACCTTTGTTATCCTTAATGAAATCTGTTGAAGTGAAAGGCTTGGTTCACATCACGGGTGGTGGACTGATTGAGAACATTCCACGCGTGCTACAAGCCGATGTGGTCGCTGAGATTGATCATACCACTTGGCAACGTCCTGCCATTTTCGATTGGTTGCAAGCAGAGGGCAATGTCGAATTTAAAGAAATGCACCGCACCTTTAACTGTGGTATTGGCATGATTGCCGTCGTCAGCCCAGAACAAGCAGCAGCGGCTAAAGCGCATTTAGAAGCGCAAGGTGAAACGGTGTTCACCATTGGTCATATTCGCGCTCGCTCCGGTGATGAAGCTCAAGTCGATTTGCGTTAAGGCGTTTTGGTGAATACGGATACTTTTGACATTGCTGTTCTGATTTCAGGATCTGGCTCTAACTTACAAGCCTTAATCGACCAACAGCAGCATTATGGTTATCGCATTGTCTGCGTTTTATCCAATAAAGCCGACGCTTATGGACTGGTGCGAGCTCAACAGGCACAGATTCCAACACGGGTTGTCGATCATAAAACCTATGATAGTCGTGAGGCTTTTGAGCAAGCCATGATTGTGGCTATTGATGAATTTCAACCCAAACTTGTTGTCCTTGCTGGATTTATGCGTATCCTAACGCCTCTTTTTATCGGTCATTATGAACAGCGCTTATTAAACATTCATCCTTCGTTGTTGCCTAAATTTAAGGGTACTCATACCCACGAACAAGCCATCGCTGCAGGTGAAACCGAGCATGGTGCCAGTGTGCATTGGGTAATACCAGAATTAGATAGCGGTAAGGTCATTGCTCAAGGGAGGGTTCTGATAATGGCTGATGACACAGCAGAGGTTTTGGCTAAACGCGTACTCACGGTAGAACACCAACTCTATCCCGCTGTCGTCGCTGCGATTGCACAAGGCAAGATTCGTGCGGACGACAATAGTGACCCGATGACGCTTTCTCAACTCTTACACAAGGTAGTTTCATAAATGCGCTTATCCGATGCAGATATTGAAGCAGCACTTGCCACGGGTTACATTGGCATCTCACCGCAGCCAGACGCAAGTAAAATCAAAGGTATTAGCGTTGATTTGCGTTTGGGGCATTCATTTCGCGTCTTCACGGATCATACCGCTGGTTTCATTGACTTATCGGGAAAAAGTACCGATCTTGCAGGCACTGTTGATCGCATCATGGGTGCCGAAATTCAGCTGAATGAGCATGAAATTTTCTATTTGCATCCAGGTGAGTTGGCTTTAGCGGCAACGCTTGAAAGTGTTACCATTCCCGATGATTTGGTGGGTTGGTTAGATGGGCGTTCAAGTTTGGCTCGTTTAGGTTTGATGGTACACGTAACCGCGCACCGAATTGATCCAGGTTGGAGCGGTCAAATTGTGTTGGAAATGCACAACATGGGCAAACTACCCTTAGGATTGAGACCAGGCATGGATATTTGTGCCATTAATTTTGAAACTATGTCCAGTGCTGCAGCGCGTCCTTATCACAAGCGCACCGATGCGAAATACAAAAACCAAACTGGTGCTGTAGCCAGTCGCATTAATCAAGATTAATGCGTTGCTATGGATTTTAGAATGCTATTTCCGATAACCAACTTAACTTTAAACGGCTAAACTATTTCGTACATGGTTGAGTTAACCTACCCTTAGTACAGAACAAAAACGCAATGGCACACCCCTAACAAGGGCAATAAAGCTAATTTACTGGGCGTAATTTGTGCTTAGAGACTGCATTCAAGCAAGCACCATACAGTTAAATACACTCTGCTAACCGCTTGGGTAAGCCAGCAAAACTACCATTGCTCATGCACACCACCACGTCACCTTCTTGCACTTTAGTCAACACTTGCGTGACTAAGTCATCATAATCAGGGGCGATAACAACGGGCTGACAGAAACTTTCTGTCGGAATTTTCCAATCCCAATCGGGATGCTGATACATAAAAACGATATCCGCTTTAGCTAAAGCCGTTGCCAACTGATCCTTAAACGCCCCCATACGCATGGTATTGGAGCGAGGTTCAAGCACCGCAATCAGTCGTTGATCGGGAAAGCGTTGCGACAAGCCTGCTAAGGTAACCTGAATCGCCGTTGGATGATGCGCAAAATCTTCAAAAACACGAATCTCATTTCGATGTGCTAACAAAGTTAGGCGGCGAGCAACGCCCTTAAATTGCGATAAGGCCTCGCAAGCCACAGCAACGGGTACGCCAGCGTGTTGTGCGGCAATAATCGCAGATAGTGCGTTGCGAATATTAAATTCTCCCAGCAACGACCAACGAACTTCTCCAACAATCTGCCCATGATGCAACACAGCAAAATGACTGGCATCAGCACTGAGCAGTTTCCAAGACCACTCAATCGATGCATCTGCTCCGTGTTGAGCTACAGAAGACCAACAGCCTTGAG
Organism: uncultured Francisella sp.; assembly: GCA_964416645.1. Taxonomy (GTDB): domain Bacteria; phylum Pseudomonadota; class Gammaproteobacteria; order Thiomicrospirales; family Thiomicrospiraceae. The sequence continues at coordinate 36,296 of CAYQEZ010000009.1, forward strand.
CCAACAATGTCTCAATAGCATCGCTTTGGCTGGGCGTAATCACCAGCCCTGATGCTGGCACTAAGCGCATACCATGATGAAACTGCTTTTGAATTTGCGCCAAATTGTCATAAATATCGGCGTGATCAAACTCTAAATTATTAATCACCCAAGTTCTGGGACAATAGTGAACCAACTTAGCCCGTTTATCGAAAAACGCGCTATCATACTCATCCGACTCAACAACAAAAAAAGGCGAGTCATGACTCCAGCGTGCAGACACGCCAAAGTTACTTGGTACACCACCAATTAAAAAGCCAGGAGAGAGCTGCGCATCTTCTAAAATCCAAGCCAACATACTACTGGTAGTTGTTTTGCCATGTGTTCCTGAAACAGCTAACACCCATTTGTCTTTCAACACCACCTCATGCAACCATTGCGGACCGGATACATAAGTTAACTGGGATTCGAGTAAGGCTTCAATGGCTGGCATACCTCGCTTCATCACATTACCCACCAGAACACAATCAGGTTGCTGCTGAATAAAGGCACAATCATCCATCGCAACTAGCTCAATACCGAGCGCGGCTAATTGATCGCTCATCGGAGGATACAAAGGATTGTCTTGCCCCGTCACCTGAAAACCCATTTGACGTGCAATCTGCGCTAATCCACCCATAAAAGTGCCACCAATGCCCAAAATATGGATATGTTTAGGATGTGTTGCTGCGTGCATAGATGAAATTCTCTTTAAATTTATGAAGATGCGTTCGATGAAGAGAGAGTATTACGATCATCATGAATCGCTTTAATTAACGCTTGTATCTGACGTTTACAACACCCCGTACCATCACTGGCATAGGTTTGCTGTTGAACCTTCTGCAATGTTTGCGCTCCATCCGCAATGACTCTAATGACATCACTTTTAATCACTTGGTTACAAACACACAAAGGCTGCTCTAAATCACGTTTAAGCAAATCTGGTAAGCGACTTAACGCTTCTTCAAAAGTCATATCATCGTCCTGCTTAGTTAGGCGCTCATTGTAACTTCTAGCTAGCAAAAACCAAAGTGAGTGACGCACAGGTGTAAGGGTTAGCTTGCTCAATTCGAACATTGGCTTTATGCTTATCCATTAGCTATTTGATACCCTGTTAACTATGACTTCATTACCAGCTCGTTTCATTCAAGATTCACAAGACTTGGCTCCCGTTATTGCTGTCTTAATGGACGCACAATTTATTGCTTTAGACACAGAATTTGTTCGTCGAAATACCTATAAACCGATTTTATGCTTAGTCCAAGCAATGACAGATAAAGGCGATATTTTTTTACTGGATGCCTTATCTCTAGACTTATCTCCTTTCTGGCGGTGTTTACAACAAACAGCTGCTGTTAAAGTCTTTCATGATAGCCGTCAAGATTTAGAAATTGTCTGGTTAGAATCGGGTCAACTACCCTCACCTATTTTTGACACCCAGCTCGCTGCCTTAATGCTGGGTTTGGGTGAATCTTGTGGCTTTGCCCGTCTGGTTGAAGCAGAACTCGGGGTGATTTTAACGAAGGATCAAACCGAAACCGACTGGAGTCAACGCCCTTTATCCGATGCTCAACTTCAGTATGCCATTGATGACGTGCTCTACTTAGCCAAACTTTATCCCCAATTAATTCAAAAGCTGACAGACAATGGGCGCTTACACTGGATTGACGATGACAATCGGCAGTTAAGTGAGGTCAGCTTGTATCAAGCCGATATTATCAGTCTACGCAAGAAGGTTAAAGCCCCTCCGTTTTTTAATGCTGAACAAAAATTACGCTTAGATGCCTTGCTGTTATGGCGTGAAAGTAAAGCAATGGAAGTCAATAAACCCAGACAATGGATACTAGATAACGGTCAACTCTTGTCTTTAGCGGAAAAAATACCCAACCAGCTTGAACAACTTAATCGACTAGGTCTAGCACCGCAAACCATTCGCAAACATGGGCAAACGCTCATTGAATTGTTAGCCTATCCGCCTGAAATTGCTCAAGCGTCTAAGATCCCCAGCGCGGATGGTGAAAAACTGAAAACGTTGCGCCATCATATTGAACAACTGGCTACAGAACTGGGATTGAGACAAAGCGCGGTATTAGCGAACAAGGATGAGTTGTCGATTTGGTTGACCAGTGGCGTTCGACCACCTCGTTTAACAAAAGGTTGGCGCAATGCACTGTTAAACGAAGCAAAATTTGATTCAATCGTTGAACAATTACGACAAGCGACGCAACCTTAATTATCCTTTCTGTTATAATCACAAAAGTTTTATTTAATATTTGAACAGGAGCTTCCCGATATGTTGCTAAGCACATACCTTAAACAAAACGCTGATGCGGATTTAGCTTATCTATTAGACAACGTGATGGTTGCATGTAAAGACATCGCGTTTCGTTTAAACCAAGGTGCATTAGCTGGCATTTTGGGTGCTGCGGGTACAGAAAACGTTCAAGGTGAAGATCAGAAAGCACTAGACGTTATTTCTAATGACTTATTGAAAGACACTTTGTTGTCTTCTGGCGTGGTACGTGGTATTGCCTCTGAAGAAGAAGACTTGCCTGTGGCGGGTTCGGCAGATGGCAAATTCTTAGTTCTTTTTGACCCATTAGATGGCTCATCTAACATCGACGTGAACCTTTCTGTTGGTACCATCTTCTCAATTCTACCTGCTGCTGAGGGTGCTGACGGTGGCGCAGAAGCAACTTACTTACAATCAGGTCGCAACCAATTAGCTGCTGGTTATGTACTTTACGGTCCATCAACCTTATTAGTTATGACCTTGGGTAATGGTGTAGACATCTTCACTTTAGATACCAAAATTGGTGAGTTCGTTCTAACTAAAGAACAAGTTAAAGTACCCGAAACCACTAAAGAATTTGCCATTAACATGTCGGTTCAACGCTTCTGGGAAGCGCCAATGCAACAGTATATCGCTGATTGTATCGCTGGTGAAACAGGCCCACTAGGTAAGCGTTACAACATGCGTTGGGTTGCTTCTATGGTTGCCGAAGTTCACCGTATTTTAACGCGTGGCGGTATCTTTATGTATCCTTACGACAACCGTGAACCAGGTAAACCCGGTAAATTACGTTTGATGTACGAAGGTAACCCCATGAGCTTTTTGTTAGAACAAGCTGGCGCTATGTCTACAACACCTTACGAAAACATCATGGATATTAATCCTGAAAAAATTCACCAACGTTGTGGCGTCGTGTTGGGTTCTAAAGAAGAAGTTAAGACGGTTCAGAGCTATTACAAAATCTAATTAAAACCGCATATGCATCCCTTTTGCCTTGCGTGCCTAGCAATTAGGGATGCTCATGGCGGTTTTAATAACAAAACATATTTAAGCCCCCGCATAGCGGGGCTTTTTTGACAAATCATTATTTAAAGGAATGCTCATTATGGGTTTAGCTGATATTTCCGCTGGAAAAGTACCTGATGAAATGAACGTGATTATCGAGATCCCAGCCAACTCTACCCCAATCAAATACGAAGTAGACAAAGATACCAGCACGGTATGGGTGGATCGTTTTATGGCTACGGCAATGTTTTATCCAGCTAACTACGGTTTTGTCAATCAAACCCTAGGCTTAGATGGTGACCCTGTCGATGTACTGGTGATAACGCCTTACCCACTACAACCAGGTGTTGCCATTCGTTGTCGTCCAGTAGCTGTATTGAAAATGACCGACGATGGCGGTCAAGACGCGAAAATCATTGCTGTACCTGTTGATAAACTAACGCCAATTTACAAAGATGTAAAAGATTTGGCTGATGTTCCTGCTTTACTTAAAGGACAAATTCAACATTTCTTTGAGCGCTACAAGGATCTAGAGCCAGGCAAATGGGCTAAAATTGATGGTTGGGAAGGCGTTGAATCAGCGAAGCAAGAACTGTTAGATGGTGTTGCCCGCTACCAAGCGAGTCAAGCTTAATTCATTGACTTCAACCCAAGGATACCCTGCTATACGCAGGGTATTTTTTTGTCATAAACTTGACCATGGGTTATAATTCTCTAGTTTGCCTTTGGCAACCCCAAAAGGTTATGCGCTTCATGGCTAAAAAGTCATCGGAGAAAGCCGATTTTTATAGGCTATGTGAAAAGGTTTTGCTTCCGTACAACAGGAACAGGTAGAGTGAAAGAAATTCAAGATAAGCAGTTGCGTGCTCGTGTTAAGCTACTCGGAACGCTGTTAGGTAATGTCGTGCGTCAACAAGCTGGTGAAGCCGTTTACGAAGCCGTTGAACGCTTGCGTCAAGGATTTATTAATTTACGCAAGCAAGACGATCCCGCGTTACGTCAATCTCTCAATGATTTTATTGCTGATTTAGACGCCGACACCATGACGCATGTGATTCGTGCTTTCAACATTTATTTTGGTCTGGCCAATTTAGCGGAAGAAGAAGGCGCTTTTCACCGTCGTCAGCACCAAATGCGTGAAGAAGGCCCACTGTGGCTTGGTTCATTCATGACATCGATTGGCGAGTTGAAAGCTGAAGGTATCAGCGCCGAGCAAATGAATGAATTAGTACAAGGCTTGATGTATCGTCCTGTCTTTACTGCTCACCCTACCGAGTCTAAACGTCGCGCGGTGATGGAAAACCTGCGTGAAGTTTTCGTTACTCTAGAAAATTTGGTTTTCGATGAACGTCGCAATGACTGGAATAACCCCGAGATCATCAATCGCTTACAAACACAAATTCAAGTGTTGTGGAATACCGATGAAGTGCGTTCGACTAAACCAGAAGTTGATGATGAAATTCGTCATGGTATTTTCTACTTTCGCCAGTCATTATTTGCAGCGGTACCCAAAGTTTATCGCTTTATGGATCGTGCCTTGGCACATCATTACCCAGAAGCGAAGCTGAGTGCCTCACCCTTTTTATCCTTTGGTTCTTGGATTGGTGGTGACAGAGACGGCAACCCTTTTGTAACGCACCAAAAAACAGAAATGGCGGTGTTATTGCACGCTCGTACCATTCTTTATTATTATCGTGATACCGTATTTAAACTCAGTCGTCATCTTACGCACTCACGCCACCTGTGCAATATCAGCCAAGAGGTGATTAACCGTGCCACCATTGTCGACTCTGACTTGTTACATGAAATTTTCCATAACCGTCCTAATCGCTTTAGTGATGAACCCTATCGCCGCTTCTTGTACATTATCGAAGGCAAAATTCAAGCAACGCTAAGCTGGATTGAAAGTCGTATTAATAAAGAACCAACGCCTCGCTCTCGCTTTGCTTACGATAACGAATACCAATTTTTAGAAGATTTACAACTGATTCATGACTCACTCTGCGGACATGGTGATAAAACCATTGCCGATAGCGATTTACTCGACTTAATTCGCGTTGTAAAAACTTTCGGTTTTTATCTGATGCGCTTAGATATCCGTCAAGAATCAACTGTTCATAGTGAATCCGTTGCTGAATTATTAATGCATTTAGGTATAGATTACAATGCATTAACTGAAGAAGCTCGAATCCGTCTATTAGCAGAACACATTGCCTCTCCGGTTATTATTGATCGTAAACATCTCGTTCTGTCAGAAAAGACGAAAGAAGTTTTGGCGGTGTTTGATGTCATTCGTCAAATGCGCGAAGAAATCAGCCCGAAAGCTTTTGGTCAATATGTCATTTCAATGACGCACCATGCCAGCCATGTCATGGAAGTGATGTTTTTAGCACATCAAACAGGTCTTGCAGGTGCTTCGAATGGCGAAACCTATTGCCACATTCAGGTGTCGCCACTGTTTGAAACCATCGAAGACTTACAGCACATTGTGCCCGTGATGACTGACCTAATGGAAAACGAGACCTACCGCTCACTGGTCAACAGTGCTGGTAAGTTGCAAGAAATTATGTTGGGTTATTCTGACTCTTGTAAAGATGGCGGTATCGTTGCTTCGGCATGGAATCTCTATCGTGCACAGAAAGAAATCATGGCCGTATTTGATCAATACGATATCGAATGTCGTTTATTCCATGGTCGTGGTGGTACGGTCGGTCGTGGCGGTGGTCCTACACACATTGCCATTCAGTCACAACCTTATGGCACCGTGCATGGTCAAATCAAATTTACCGAACAAGGTGAAGTGCTTTCTTACAAATACAGTAACTCTGAAACAGCCGCCTATGAATTGACTTTGGGTGTGACGGGTTTAATGAAGGCCAGTACTCACTTAGTACATTCTGTCAGAGTAGAAGATGAACAAGACATGGCGATTATGGCTGAGCTGGCGCAGTATGGTGAAACCAGTTACCGTCAACTCACCGACAATACACCAGGCTTCTTAGACTATTTCTATGAAATCACTCCCGTTACGGAAATTGGCTTGTTGAATATGGGTTCACGCCCTTCTCACCGTAAAACGGGCAATCGCAGTAAAGCGTCTATTCGTGCCATTCCTTGGGTGTTTGGTTGGGCGCAAGCGCGCTTAACCTTACCGGCTTGGTATGGCTTAGGTAGTGCTCTTGACCAATGGCAAAAAGAACATCCAGAGCAGCCAACCGCTTTACGCGATATGTACGAGCGCTGGCCTTTCTTCCGTTCGATGGTGAGCAATATTCAAATGTCACTGTTTAAAACGGAACTAACAACTGGCAAAGAATACTCTATGCTGGCACAAGATCGTGAGCAGGCACTCAGCATTTACGATACTATTGCCAATGAGTATCACTGCACCAGTAAACAAGTATTGGAGATCATCGGTAATGAAACTCTAATGGCAGATACGCCAGAAATTGCCCTATCATTACATCGTCGTAATCCCTATTTGGATCCACTCAATCACGTGCAAATTGTGTTGCTGAAACGCTATCGCAGCCCTGAAGCAACTGAACAAGAGCGTGATATGTGGTTAAGACCCCTCCTTCGCTCCATCAATGCCATTGCGGCCGGTATGCGTAATACGGGTTAAGGAAAGAAACAGTATGATTAAAACGGTATTAAATGCCAAACTGCATCGCGTCACGACTACTCACGCTGAGCTAGATTATGAGGGTTCTTGTGCGATTGATGGTCAGTTACTCGATGTTGCTGGCATTCATGAATACGAACAAATTCATATATATAATGTGAACAATGGTGAGCGTTTTGTGACCTATGCCATTAGAGCGGAAGAAAAAAGCGGCATTATTTCTGTGAATGGTGCCGCTGCACATAAAGCTCGCCCTGGTGATTTACTGATTATTTGTACCTTTGCCCAAATTCACACTGCTGAAATGACTAAGCATCATCCAACCTTGGTTTATGTCGATGCAGCTAACTGTGTAACGGCAAAGAAAAGCAGCATTGCGCTACAAAAACATTAAGCGACTGATCATCAGAAAAGCCCTTTAATGGGCTTTTTTTAATTTGTTTAATTAAGGATAACGCCATGTTAGATTTCAAAGCATTAATGAGTGAAGTTCCTGATTTTCCTAAACCGGGCATCTTATTTCGTGATATCTCTCCTTTACTGAATCAACACTTTAGCGAAGCCATCGATGCCATGAGCGCACTTTACAGCGAGGAAGAATGGGCTAAGATTGATCTACTCGCGGGTATTGAGTCGCGGGGTTTTATTTTCGCTTCGGCATTGGCTTATAAGCATGGAAAGGGTTTCGTTAAAATTCGTAAACCTGGCAAATTACCCAATGTCGCAGCCAGCATAAATTACGGTTTGGAATATGGTAGTGATAGCTTACACATGCAAGCAGGTGATGGTCGTCGTGTGTTAATTTGCGATGATTTAATTGCCACTGGTGGCTCGATGGGCGCGGCAGCTGAGTTATGTCAGCAAGTCGGTTATCAGGTTGCTGGCATGGTTTGCTTGGTCGATTTAGCCAGCTTGAATAGTTTTAGCTGGCAAGGTATGAAGGTGCGGTCGGTGATTCAGTACGAATGAAGTTTATATTTTTACAACGATAAAGCTGTTACAATCGAGGAAAATCGTTATATTTATGAAGTATTAATTGTGGAGTGGCTACACTATTTCACCAAGCATACTCACTTCCCTTGCGCTAATCCTAAAAAGATGCCCCCCACACGGTTAGGATTACCGCTATTCGCCCCGTCGGGCTAGGAGGTGCAAACGCTGGTTAAACGCTTAACGCGCTTGTTGTCTGTGACTGTGTTGGCACATAACCGCCCGTCGTTGGTGTGTCATTCCTGATAATCTGTGACTGTCTTAGCTTCCACAAATCGTAGGCGTTTTGAACACCTAGCCATACCTCAGCCTTGCCGCCTATGTGTTGTTCAATAGCAAGGGCAACACTTGGTGTTATGCCAGCACGCTCATGAATAATATTGCTTAGGTGCTTGCGACTAATGCCCAACTTTTCGGCGGCGGCTGTAATCGTCAAGCCTAATTCTTCTAATTCATCATTTAATAACCACGCTGGTGGGGCGGGGTCATATCCTGCTTTAATCATGATATATGCTCCTTAGTGATAGTCTTCATAATCGAGTAATTCGCAAGCGTCGCCATTTACGGCAAGGGTTATTCTCCAGTTTGCCCTAACAGTAATTGACCAGATGCCAGCCCTATTGCCCTTTAATTGGTGCGTCCTAAAGCTGTTGACGCTTGCCACCGCTTCCATGTTTTCGGCTTGGTGCAAATAATCAAGAATCACTCTAAGCCGTTTAGCGTGTTCTGATTGAATGCCTTTATGGCTTCCTGTGGTGTAAAAGGCTTCTAACCCTTTGTGCTTAAAGCTGGTTATTTTCATGATTATTATTGTAACCTAATTGGTTTCGTTTTGGGTTGATAATTTGCATAACAATAGCCTGCATCTTCTTAGCCGCTTCAATCCGTTGTTCTATGTACTCAGAACGGTTATAAACTGCCATAACGCCCTCCATTGTGTGATTAGTGCATTTCTCTACCACGAACGGCTCTACCCCCGCATCATTCAATTGTGTGGCAAAAGTGCGACGCAAATCATGACAGGTGTAAGCGTTGTAGTTGGGTTGCTTTGCTTGTGACTGATAGCCGTGTTTTTTTAGTAATCGATTTAACCAATTTTGAATATTGGTGGTGGTACAAGTGGGAAGCGGTAGCTGTTGCATTGCCAGCGGTGGTAAATAAACCCAATGCGCTTTACCGTTCTTAGTGTCATCTTTGCGCCAGCGGTCACCATCTAAATAACCTTCCTGTGCCTCATTGATGCGCAAGCCTGTTAATAGCTGAAACCTAAGCAAGGTCGCGTTTTGATGTTCTAGTGCAAACACAAAGCGTATCTCGTCATCTGTCAAAACCCTGTCTTTTGCTTTGGGGGTATAACCCGTGATATTGCTGGTGATTCCTTCGGCTGGGCTGTTGTCGATATAGCCACACTCAACGGCATAGGCAAACACTTTGCGCAAATGCGCCCGCATCATATCGCCCGATCTGGGTCTGTCCTTACTGTACGCCCTTAGCCACGTGGTCAATTCCAGTCGTTTGACGCTCCTAATAGTGCAGTTGCCAAATCGCTCGACAATTAAATCAAGGTAGTGTTTAGCCTGTTCAGGTCGTTTGTGCTTCTTTTCAACCATGCCAGTGTAGTAGGCTTCGACTAGGGTCTTAATGTTGGCAGTTATGACGTTGGCTTGTCTTGCCAGCTCTAAGGCTTCCCGTTTTGCCTCGGTGGGGCCAACCTCTGGGAATCTGCCAATAGTGATGACTTTAGTTTTACCGTCTTTGCGATCCCTGTAAATCCACGTTTTTGATGATGCCCTAACTCTAAGCATTAACCCGTTGCCAGCTTGATAATCTTTATCTTTGCCGTCATGATGTATTTTTTGAACACCCTTAACAGTGCTTAGGTCAAAAGCCTTTTCGCTCATGGTATAGTTGCCAGTGTTTGTATATGAGTTGAATTTTGTGTACCAATCTGTGTACCAATTGGCTATGAATATTGGTACAAAACTATAAACAAACATAGAAAGTTAAAAATATAATGCAAGAAAATCATACAGATATGAACAATAAAAAACAGGTAAAAACGCTATTCGTCTGCATGGGCAATATTTGCCGCTCCCCAACTGCTCATGCAGTGTTTCGTCATTTAGTGAAAGAGAACGGCTTAGACGATGTGATTGAAATTGATTCAGCAGGAACTCACGCCTATCACATTGGTAATCCACCCGACACTCGTTCGATGCAAACCGCACGCAAACGTGGCATTGAGATGAGTGATTTACGCGCTCGCCAAGTCGATTTGGGCGACTTTTACCATTACGATTATTTAATCGCCATGGATGATTACAATATGTCCTTGCTGAAGGAACAGGCTCCTACTGACATGAAACACAAACTCAGCTTGTTTCTTTCTTTTGCGCCCCACTTAAACCAGCGTGAAGTGCCCGATCCTTACTATGGTGGTGCGGATGGTTTTGAGTTGGTGTTCGATATGGTGCAAGCGGCAAGTGAAGGCTTGCTATCTCACATTAAGCAACACCATCTTGGTCAGCGTGGTTAGGCAAAGACGTGAATAGCGAACGCAATCCCACACATTGGCCAGCCCTACCCAGCGATTTTGCACAAGCCCTACCCCTACTGCAAAGCCTGCCTGCACCCACCTTATTAATCGAGGTACTTAGCCAATGGCAAGCCGAACAAGAGCCAGATGAAACGCACATTCGACTCAGGCATCAGTTGTTACATTGGGAAAAACAGCGTCATCAACTCAGCGACCATCTACCCGAAAGCAACGAGCAATGGGAAAACTTTCGCCGTATGCTCTTATCGCTGCTCTCTTCGCCTTTAGTATTACTCACCGCTTTAGCCACTCATTTAGCAAAACTTCGCTTATTCAAGGTAATGGAAGACTGTGAACAACAACAATTGGCGGTGCAAACTCAGTCGGTTTATGCCCCTTTAGCCAATCGATTGGGACTTTCCACGTGGAAATGGGAAATGGAAGACATTGCTTTTCGTCTTTCACATCCCCAAGACTATGCCAATATTGCCAAATCCCTAGCGAGCAAGCGTATCGAACGTGAAGCTTTTATTACACTCACCATTAAAGCCATCAGCCAGCTATTAGAGCGCGAACACATACAAGCCGATATTGCTGGACGACCTAAACACCTTTACAGCATTTATAAAAAAATGCAGCGTAAATCACTGGCATTTGAACAGCTTTACGATTTACACGCACTCAGATTACTCACTCACTCCATTGAAGATTGCTATCGTATTCTAGGGCTATTGCATCAGCACTTCGTTCCCCTGTTAAGTGAATTTGACGACTATATTGCCCGACCCAAAGCCAACGGCTACCAGAGCATTCACACCATTGTTATTGGTCACAATGGCTGGCCAGTAGAAATTCAAATTCGTACCCATCACATGCATCAACTCGCCGAAGAAGGCGTAGCAGCCCATTGGCGTTATAAAGAAGGGGCGCAACAAGATGCCAGCTTAACGCAACTGGTACATCAACTCAGACAAAGCCTATCGGGAGAATTAGATGCCCAAAGTTTCGACGCCTGGGAAAAAGAGCTAACTGGCAAACACATTTTTGTTCTCACACCAAAAGGTGATTTATTGCGCTTAACCCAAGGCGCAACCGCCTTAGATGTGGCTTACCTCATTCACACCGATTTGGGGCACAGCTGTCGTGGCGCGCTGGTCAACGGGGCGATTAAACCGCTTGACGAACCCTTAGCCAATGGTGATCGCGTTGAAATCCTCACACAAAAACAAGGCACACCCAACCTCAACTGGTTGTCGGGCAAGTTCTTAGCCACCAGTCGCGCTCGTGGTAAGGTTAAAGCCTATTTTAATCGTCAGGCTGCCGACGTACATTTGGCGACGGGGAAATCCCAGCTAGACAGACTCAAATCACGCTTTCGTTTAGGCACGGAATTTATTCAATTTTTAACGCAACGCTTCACTTTTATTAGCAACGATAAAAGCCTCGCCATTGCCATTGGTCAAGGGCGCATTAGCAGTGAACAACTCTCCAAAGCGGTGCAAGATTATTTGCATCCTCGTGTCTAAACACCAATAAACTCGACAACCAACGAACCCAGTAAACCTCGAGATTCCAGCATTTTTGTGCCAGGTATTGGCAAAGTCACTGCGCACATCGCGCAGTGTTGTTCGCCCCAACCACCCGAACCCATTATTGGGCTGCTCACACGTCAGCACGGCTTACGCATTCATCGTCAAGACTGCCCCGACCTACTCGCCCTGCCTGCGCAAACGCATCAACGACTACTTAAAGTTCGCTGGAGTGGTGTTCAATCGATGGAAACGCCTTTGTGTCTGGAAATTATCGCCATTGAACGCGACAATTTATTGGTAGACCTTGTCACCTGTTTAACAAAAGAAGGGGTGCGTATCGGTCACTTTCAAGCCTTGCCAGGCGAACAAGCCAACAGTATTCGTGTGCACCTTGAATTGTCCGTCAATGCTGACCAAGATTGGCTCGCCTTAATGGATAAAATCGAAAGCTTATCGGAAGTCTTGAGCGTCACTTATTGCCTTGAAAGCTCATAAAATTGTTAACCGAATAGTGCAATCACGCAGCTAACCCTCTATACTTAACCTATTATGTTAATCACTTCTCGTTAGCCCCATGTCATTTAGAATTGAAAAAGACAGTCTCGGTGAAGTCAAAGTACCGAGCAATGCCCTTTACAGTGCGCAAACACAACGTGCCATCGACAATTTTCCGATTAGCTTCCAGCAGCTACCTAGCGTCTTAATTCAAGCGATCGCCAGCGTCAAACACGCCAGTGCCACCACCAATGAACAGCTCGGTAAACTCTCTGCTGAACAGGCGAGTGCTATTCGCCAAGCGGCGCAAGAAATTATGGACGGACAATGGCTTGATCAGTTCCCCATTGATGTTTTCCAAACGGGTTCTGGCACCAGCAGCAACATGAATGTGAATGAAGTGATTGCCACCCGTGCTAGTCGGCTTAGCGGTCTGAGCATTCATCCGAATGACCATGTGAATATGGCGCAAAGCTCGAACGACACCTTCCCCAGCGCCATTCACATCGCTTGCGTGCAACAGCTTCATCATGCCTTATTACCTGCGCTGACCCACTTGCACACCATTATTGAGCGTAAAGCCATTGAATGTCAGGATGTGGTAAAAACAGGTCGCACCCATTTAATGGATGCCATGCCAGTACGCATGGGACAAGAATTGTCAGGTTGGGCGCAACAAATTGCCAACAATCGCACCCGAATTGAACAAACACTACCTCAACTGAGCGCCTTAGCCCAAGGCGGCACTGCCGTGGGTACAGGCGTTAACGCCCATGTTGAATTTGGTGCTAAATTCGCCCAAAACGTCAGCGATTTATTAGGCTTGCCTTTCACCAGTGCGCCCAATAAATTCGAAGCACTGTCTAGTTTAGACAATGTGGTTTCCTTATCGGGTCAACTCAAAACCCTAGCCGCAAGCTTAACCAAAATCGCTAACGATTTACGCTGGATGAATGCCGGTCCACTAGCTGGGCTGGCTGAAATCAGTCTACCCGATTTACAACCTGGCAGCTCGATTATGCCTGGTAAAATTAATCCTGTGATGCCTGAATCCACACTCATGGTCTGTGCCCAAGTCATGGGTAATGATGTGGCAATTAACATCGGCGGACAATCGGGCAACTTCCAGTTAAATGTGATGTTACCCATGATGGCGCGTAATATTTTAGAAAGCATTCAACTGCTCAGTAACGTCATGCCTCTGTTGGCCGATAAAGCCATCGCTGGCTTCACCGTCAACCAAAAGCAATTGGACAAAGCCCTATCAGTCAATCCGATTTTAGTGACGGCACTCAACTCTGTTGTCGGCTATGAAAAAGGCGCTCAAATTGCCAAAGAAGCTTACAAAACGGGTGAACCGATTATTGATGTGGCACTGCGCCTAACCGACCTAGATAGTGACACACTCACGCGCCTGATGGATCCCAAATTACTCACTGGCGTTTAATCGCCTGGGCATCTATAAAAACGCCACTTCGTGAAATTTTTATAGATCCCAAGTTTACTTTGTCAGCCCTGAAAAACAGCCTATCCATTTGATAATAAATAATAAAACTGAAAAAA
>CAYQEZ010000010.1:0-32529 GCA_964416645.1 uncultured Francisella sp.
GGGGGCATTGGGAGCAACCGTATCCACAGTCACTGATTGTGTTGTTGTTGAGCTGTTGCCTGCAACATCGGTAGCTACCACTGTCTGTACCATACTTGTGTCTAAACTCGTAATGCCACGCGTAGCTACATTTTCGTCTTGCAATACAACAAAACTTGTTCCGCCACCGCCACCAGCTGTACCACCAGCACCCGCTGCTGTAGCATCCAGCAGCTCGTTCAGGTCTAAACCCTGAGCCAATGCTTGCAAAACAGGATCAATGGTTTGATTAGCCGCTACGACTTCATTTTGGGTTGGCGCTGTACTGGCGAACAGTTCTTCAGTGACACCGATTTCAGGAATTTGCGCTAAATTTTGCACATCACCATTAAGACTCATCAATTCAACCGAGCCACCATTGGTAACGATGACATCACCCGTTCTGATTTCATCACCTGCTTTTAATACCCTAACCGTTCCATCAGCAGAACGTACCATGACATTACCAGTAACATTAAGAACGGTTGCAATAACTTGACCAGCCATGATGGTGACTCCAGAACATAGATTTATGAATATGGATATAGGTTACAGGTTTTGAAAACGAGAGGATATTGTACCAGTGGACAATAAATGAACAAATTAACTTGATGTAGCCCAAATTGTTTCTATGGACAAAAATAAAATTTAGCTTTTCAACAACAATGCCAAGTGTATTCTGTCTCGCACTCCCAACTTTTCAAACACTGCGGTTAAGTGGGCTTTGACTGTTCTATCACTAATATCCAGTTGTCTAGCCACTTCTTTATTGGTTAGCCCATGAGCAACCAATTCAGCCACTTGTTTTTCTTTGGCGGTTAATAAAGCGAGTTTTTCATCATGAGTAGCTGTTAGTGTTGCTTGTTGTGCGATGCGTTGCACCATTTGCTGCATCAGTTCAGCACCAATCCAAATACCTCCCGCTTGGACACTTTCGACGACCTGATGCAGCATCGTCGTGGCGGCTAAGGCATGACAATAACCCGAGGCACCAGCAGCGAAATAAGCCAACGACTGCTGAACACTTGGGTTTAACGACATCACCACCACCGAGAAACCTTGCTGCTTGAATTGTCGCAAGACTGACTCGGCTTGTGGAAAACTGTCCATTAACCAGATAAAAGCATCCTCTGGAAAGATCATGGTTTCTGGCTGTTGAACTAAGGCAGACTCTGGGAAAGTTTGTTGCCAATGCCCCAAACAGTGTTCATTTTGACTGATAAAAAAATGTTTCATGATTTATCTCTCACTCAGTGAATTGGCTTTAGCGCGAAGAATCGGTTTCATCAAGTAGGCCAAAATGGTTTTCTTACCCGTCATAATATCGACTTGCGCCACCATACCTGGAATAATCGGTAAATTATCCCCTAAGCTGGCACTATTGGTTCTAACACGCACAATATAAAAAGCTTCTTCTTTTTCATTAATTACCGTGTCCGCACCAATATGTTCTACCTTACCTTCTAATGAGCCATAAACAGCAAAATCATATGCGGTTAACTTCACAATCGCAGTTTGTCCTGGATGCAAAAAAGCAATGTCTTGCGGACGAATTTTAGCTTCCAGCAACAAGGTATCATCGGTGGGGACAATTTCGATAATGTCTTTACCTGGTTGAATCACGCCACCAACGGTGTTCATGAGCAGACGTTTCACAGTTCCACGAACAGGCGACTTTAAGTCGGCTTTAACTACCTTGTCGGCAAAACCCGTACTGGTCGCATTCAGCGCACTGAGCTTACCTAGGGTATCAGATAATTCGGTACTCAGTTTATTGCTAAAGTTCAAGCGCACTTCTTGTTTTTTACGTTCAGCCTCTTGAATAGCCGATTGAACACGCGAAATTTGTGCATTGGTTTGATTGCGCTCGCCTTTAAGACGTGCCACATCGCGACGCAGCCTTAAAATTTCAACCTCTGAAACCGCACCCGTGCCCACTAAGGGTTCGGTGGCACGAAACTCTTGTTCGGTTAATTCAAGTGAACGTGTGGCTTGCTCTAACTTGGCTTTGGCTTCTCGCAACTCTTGCTCACGTTGCACAATTTGCTGATCAGAAACCGAGGTTTGCGCTAAAATTTCCGACTGCGTCGAGTTATACAAACTCATTTCCTGCGCAATAATGCTGGCATCACCCGTAGCCAATTCTTTCGGTAAGATAAAAGGTTTATTTTGCGTTAGGGCTTCTAAACGCATGGCTTTAACAGTCAAAGCAAAAATCTGGGCTTGGTTTTCTGCTAAGGATGAGGTAAACCGCGTTGAGTCGACCCGAATCAGCACATCACCCACATTCACTGCCTGACCTTCTTTTACATAAATCTCTTCGACCACGCCACCGTCGAGTGATTGAATCACTTGCAACTGAGATGAAGGCACCACCTTACCTTCACCACGCGCAATTTCATCAACTTCTGCTACCGAAGCCCAAATAATCAGCACGACAAAAACCAATAACGAAAGATACAGTAGAAAGCGCGCTCTTAACGGCTGCTCATGAGTTCTCGCCCAGTCGGCTTCGGCATACCAGTCCATGATGTGTGAATGAGACTCGGACTTGTTCGGCATTAATGTGTCTGTTTTCATACCGCTTTTCCAATACGACCCTGACGCAAGGCTTCGATCACTTGTTCTTTCTGACCATCGGCCACCACCTTGCCAGAGTCTAACACAATAATTCGGTCAACCAGCGCCAGCAATGAAGTGCGGTGAGTAATTAACACAAAGGTACGATTATTCAAGAATTGCTTCAATGATTGCTTGATTTCTTCTTCGCTGGAATTATCCATCGAACCTGTGGGTTCATCCATTAATACCATGCTCGGATCTCCCACCAAGGCACGCGCAATGGCGACCCCTTGACGCTGACCGCCCGACAAGGACTCACCACGCTCACCCACGGTCATATCTAAACCCTTAGGATGATGATCGACAAACGGCTTTAAGCGACCCAACTGCAAAGCCGACAAGACTTGCTCATCTTCAAAACGACGCCCCATGCAGACATTTTCACGCAAGCTTCCGTAAAATAAGGTAATGTCCTGTTGCACATAACCTGCACTGCGGCGCACCTGTGCTGGGTCTAGCTGACGCAAATCGGCATTATCAACAAACACACTACCCGACGTGGGTTGGTACAGCCCCAGCATCAAGCGCAAGATGGTCGATTTACCCGAACCATTACGCCCCAGAATCGCCACATGTTCACCTGGTTGAATACTGAAACTCACGCCGCGCAGGGCTTGTTGGTCTTGATTGGGATAGGCAAAAGAAACATCGCGAAACTCAATTTTACCGGCGATGGCACTGGGGCTAACAAACTGCTTACCTTCAGGACGCTCGACACTATTTGCCATAATGTCTTCTAATCCTTGATAGGCTGTTTTAACACTTTGATATTGCGTGAGCAGTCCCGCCATTTGCCCCATAGGCGCTAAGGCGCGTGTGGACAACATGTAAACTGCAATCAATCCCCCCATGGTCAGCGCTTGCTCACCAATTAGGTAGACGCCAATGACAATAATCGACACACCAATAACATGTTGTACCCACTGAGCGCCACTCGATACCGAAGCGGAAAACTGCTTCACTTTGGCATTAATGCCCGCCAAGTAAACCGAAGTGCTTTCCCACTTTTGCTGCATCACATGCTCAGCCGCCAGCGCTTTAACGGTTTCTAAGCCTGTCAAACTTTCGATGAGTGACGCATTACGCAGGGCAGTGGCGCGATAAGTTTTTTCCGTCAACTCGTGCATCCGCGCCTGCGCCCACCAGGCATAAGCCAACAAAACCACCACACCCACCACAATCGGAATCACTAATATGGGGGCAATCCAAGCCACCACCAGAATAAAGATGAGTCCAAACGGTAAATCGACAATCGCTAACAAAGTAGCCGAAGTGAGAAAGTCGCGTACCGTTTCAAAAGAACGCAAATTAGCCGCAAAAGAACCGACCGAAGCGGCTTTATTTTCAAGTCGAAAGCCTAATACCCGCTCCATAATGGTGGCGGAAACATCCACATCGATACGTTTACTAGCATGATCGAGAAAATAACTTCGCGTCACTTTCAGTATCAGTTCTCCCACCAACACCAGCACAATGCCCGCTGCCAGCACCCAGAGCGTATCTAAGGCGGCATTAGGCACAACGCGATCATAGACATTCATGGTGAACATCGGCAATGCTACCGCGAGCACATTGATGAATACCGAAGCGATGAGAATGTCACGATAAATGGCTTTGTTTTGTTTCAGTGCTTGCCAAAACCAATGTTGATTCAGGTCAGCATTGAGCGGCGCAGGCGCGCGCTCATCGAATTGAAATTCAGGGCGAACGTGAATGACACTACCTGAAAAAGTCTGTTGCAATTGCGTAAAAGGCAGCTCAACCGTGCCATCGGGCAGGTCAGGATAAACCACTGTGGCTTGGTCATCGACCACCGATAGCAACACACAGGCTTGCTCATGCTTAAGCAGTAACACCACGGGTAACATTTCAGGAGTCAATTGAGATAACGACGACTGAACCAGCCGAGAGGCTAAGCTCGCTCTTTTAGCGGCACGTTGGAACAATGCAGGCGTCAGTCGATGATTGACCAACGGCAAGCCCGCCAATGCAGAATCTCGGCTAATTGAGCGTCCATAATGACGCGCCACCACTTGCAAGCAAGCGAGTAGTGGGTCATCAAGAGACACCTCGGTTATCTTATCATTGTCGTTTGTGGTATTCACAACTTGAATCACCTCTAAACTATTGTTTTATTGAGGTTAACTAAATGCCATTGGCTCAACGGCAACTGACCTTCATTAAAACGGAATGCTCATGCCATCAGCAACCTTTTCAATTTGCGTGCGGAAGGTAGCTTTAATACGTTCTAACCCTTCGGGCGTATCCGCATCAAAACGAATGACCAAAATGGGTGTGGTATTCGAGGCACGAATTAAGCCCCAGCCATCCTCGAAGTCAACCCGAATACCGTCTAAATCGAACAACTGACCTTCGGGAAATTCAGCAACCGCTTTTAATTGATCCATAAAAGCAAAATGTTCGCCTTCGGCAAATTCCCAATCCATTTCAGGGGTCGAGAAACTGTCTGGCAATTCGTTGAATACATGAGAAGCGGGACGCGCATCTTGAGCCAAGATTTCTAACATACGAGCTGCAGCGTAAATACCGTCATCGAAACCAAACCAACGATCTTTAAAGAAAATATGACCCGACATTTCACCTGCCAGCGGTGCGCCTGTCTCTTTTAACTTCGCTTTAATGAACGAGTGACCAGTACGCCACATCAACGGCTCACCGCCTTTAGCTTCGATGTGTCGCGCTAAGGTACTAGAACATTTCACATCAAAAATAATCTGTGCGCCTGCGTTACGACTGAGCACATCGGCGGCATAAAGCATCATTTGGCGGTCGGCAAAAATGAGATTACCTGTTTCATCGACCACACCGACGCGGTCACCATCACCATCAAACGCTAGTCCGACATCCGCGCCTACCTCTTTTACCTTAGCAATCATGTCTTTCAGGTTTTTCGGTTTAGACGGATCGGGATGGTGATTCGGGAAAGTCCCATCGACATCACAAAACAGCTCAATCACTTCAGCACCAATCGCACGCAACACCGCAGGAGCAT
Organism: uncultured Francisella sp.; assembly: GCA_964416645.1. GTDB lineage: Bacteria > Pseudomonadota > Gammaproteobacteria > Thiomicrospirales > Thiomicrospiraceae. The sequence continues at coordinate 5,654 of CAYQEZ010000010.1, forward strand.
AAGCACCCGCCACGCCATTACCTGCATCAACCACCACTTTCAACGGACGCTTGAGTTGAATGTCACCTGAAATGCGTTGCGTGTAAGCGGCAAACACATCGACCTGTGAAACCTTACCTTGCCCTTGACTGAAGTCTTGCGCTTCAATACGCTGACGCAAGCCTTGAATCGCATCACCCGACAAAGTGTGACCTGACACCACCATTTTAATGCCATTATAGTTAGGCGGATTATGACTACCAGTAATTGCGGCACAAGAAGTCACACCTTCTAGCGTTGCGGCAGCGAAATAAACCATAGGGGTGGTGACCATGCCCACATCGACCACATCCACGCCACCTTCGGTCACGCCTTTGACCAAAGCGGTCATTAAACGAGGACCCGATAAACGACCATCACGACCCACCGCCATCGCTTTACCGCCACTGGCAAGCACTTCGCTGGCTAAGGCACGACCAACGCCATAGGCTGCGTCTTCGGTTAGGGCAGTGTCAACAATGCCGCGAATGTCGTAGGCGCGAAAAATCGATGCATCAATCATAGTATATTCTCTCATTCAATCAGTGATGGATTCATTGTAACGCAAAAATGTGACAAATTTTTGTTCATACTGCATCATTTTTTTGTAATATCTGGTCAATACAAATTGAAAAAAACGAAGCGACTGAAATGATGCGTATCTATGAGCTTCATCGGAACGCAAGGCTCTCACCTATCTACCTTAAGAGATGAACGACACCATGAATCAAACCTGCCCTCATAAAAGTACACATTATCATTTTGGTCGTGGCGGCAAAGATGCTGAACACCAGGCACATCAAGCCGATATTCAATCGTTGTTAGCGCAACACACCCAACTCAGCCGCCAGGTCAAACTACTCAGCAATGGCTTTAGCGCCATCACCACCAGTGACAACCCCGAACTGGTAACTATCTTACAACGCCACGTTTTCGATATGAAAACGCGTTTCGCTAAAGGTCGAGCCATTCGCAGTTGGGATGCGGTTTATGCGCTACTCTTTGCTTATCGAGAACAGATTAGCGTCAGCTATGAACGACTCGACAATGGCATTAGTAGTGTTGTTACCACGGATCAAGCCGATTTAGTAGAAGTATTACACGCTCATGCCCATGCTGTCAGCCGTTTTGTACAACAAGGTAAGGGAGCCGCAGCAGAAAGTTATCCTTTATCAACAAAAGCACTCGAAAAATTGAATAACACGCCACATAATTAGCTAATAGATATTATTTCGCACAACCTAAGGAGTTCATGATGTCTTTAGTCGTTTGTCCCCATTGCCACGGCACTAATCGCATCCCACAGGATAAATGTCATGCTGACAGTGGTGCCGTTTGTGGTCATTGCAAAAAATCACTATTTGATGGCTCGGTCATTGAAGCCGACCTACTGAGCTTTAACAAGCACCTTCAGCGCAGTGAGTTGTCCATTGTGGTCGATTTTTGGGCGCCGTGGTGTGGTCCATGTCGCCAATTTGCCCCAACCTTTAGTCAAGTGGCACAACAGTTTGCAGGCAAAGCGCAATTTATTAAGGTGAATACCGAACAACAGCAACAACTCGCCGCGCAATATGGCATTCGCTCTATTCCAACCTTAATGCTATTCAAAGGTGGAAACAAAGTTGCCGATTTGGCTGGAGCGCTACCTGCACCACAATTCGCTCAATGGTTGCGCCAGCATCTTGGTTGAAGAACTCGCCAAACGATTACTGTTATTGCGAGCGGGTGGTATTGCGCTCATCGCGCTGTTATTGTCATTTAGCCTAACACTACAGTTACCGCTCGCGTACGATAAACTGCTCATCATCTGCTTAGAATGGGTGCTGTTGCACGGATTTATCGTTTTTTCCCAGCGTCGTTGGCGCATTACCCACACCAGTATCAGCTTTCAACTCACGGCAGATATTGTGATTGTTGCCAGTCTGCTCGCTGTTTCGGGTGGGGTTCACAATCCCTTTTTTGGCCTGTTATTGTTACCCTTGCTGTTAGCAGTTGGTATTCTGCCCAGTCGTCAACAAAACTGGCTGTTATTTTTGGTGTTATTGGCTTCGACACTGCTGATTTTTGTGCCATCCCCCATTAATGCGGTGATTCCCGCCATACCCAATCAGGTTTACAGTCTGTTATTTTGGCTGGATGGTGGCGTGGTGCGTAGCACGCCCTTTAATCCCTTAGACGTATTAGCTAAAATTGGCTTGTGGTTAAATGTTGGGCTAACGGCAATATTAGTGACCTTTTTTCTGGCCAAACTGCATCAACGCCTGCAACAGCAACAGCAAGCCTTACAACAAGCGCAACTAGAAGGACAATCACAACAACATCTGCTCAATATGAGCCTTGCTGCCGCTTCTACGGCACACGAGCTTTCCACACCTTTGGCAACGATTAGCCTATTGGCCGCCGAAGCAGCAGATGCTTATCGGTATCAAGAGCCTGACAACGTGGAAGCAGCTTTAGCACAGATTCAGCAGCTTGTGGGACATTGCAAAACACAAATTAGCGCCAGCTTGAAACAACATCACCTTGAACGTAGTGAACGACTGAGTTTATTGTCATGGTCAGACTATTTGGACAGTCTACTGATACAATGGAAAACACTCCATCCTCAGGTTAAGGTGGTGCTAACCATCAATGGTGATCCTAACCAAGCCCCACAAACAATTAATTTACCCATACTGAGTCAAAGCATTAGCAGCTTATTGAATAATGCCTGCGAAGCCTCGCATGAACCTTTACAGCTGCAATTAAACTGGGATGAACAACAAGTGTGTTTGTGTTTACATAATCAAGGACAAGGATTTTCTGAAGCCCTACTAGCACAATTTCCACAGCCACAACTTAGTGATAAAACAGATGGACATGGCGTTGGTTTAGCCCTAGCTCATGCGAACATACAGCAACTTGGTGGGCAATTAGTGCTGAGCAATCCTGAAGCAGGTGGTGCGCAAGCCTGCATCATCATGCCGATTTCAATCGAAAAATGGCAACTGCGACAAAATGTCGCACTCAATCATTCTCTTCCCTTGTCATAATAGAAAGCATGAAAATTTTAATTACCGATGACGATCATCTCTTTGCCCAAACTCTAGCACGACAGCTAACGCGCCGTGGTCATCAGTGCACCTTAACTCACACCAGTGAAGAAGCCTTAGCTGCAGTGGAAAATCAGGTTTTTGATGCGGCGATCACTGACCTTGTGATGCCAGGAGAATCTGGCTTAATCTTAGTGGAACAACTGCATCATAGCGATCCAGAACTACCCATTCTGGTGCTGACGGGCTATGCCAGCATTGCCACCGCGGTAGAAGCGATTAAACTGGGCGCTCGTCATTATCTCGCCAAACCAGCTAGTATCGACGAAATACTACTGGCATTAGAACAAAGCCAAGGCAATGCCCAACTAGACGTTCAAGCCAAACCTTTAAGCGTTGAACGCCTAGAATGGGAACATATTCAAAAGGTCTTAAAAGAACATGACGGCAATGTTTCTGCCACCGCCCGTGCGCTTAATATGCACCGCCGAACCTTGCAGCGCAAATTACTGAAATTTGCGCCGCATTAGTCAAGAAATGGCAGCAAACCAAACCTGAACTGTTTTTTATAACCAGTCGAGACCCGATAGCCTCAACTGCAATCTTGGTTGTCAATGCCGTTAGGAGAATAACAATGTTAAAACAAGAAATTATCGAAAAATTAAATGCGCAAGTGAATGCAGAAATGTTTGCCTCGAACTTGTATTTACAAATGGCTGCTTGGTGTGAAAGTAAAGGTTTAGCTGGTGCTGCTGAGTTTTTCAAAAAGCATGTGCCAGAAGAGTTAGCACATCGCGATAAGCTCATTCAATATCTATTTGAGTGCGGTGCGCTGGTGCGTATTTCAGCGCTAGAGGCACCAAAGGCAGAGTATTCGAGCTTGGTAGAAGTGATCGAGGTGGCTTATGGTCACGAGCAAAAAGTGACTGCGATGATTAAGGAAATCGCTAATTTGGCATTAGATGAGCGCGACTTTAACACTTTTAATATGTTGCAATGGTTTATTGCTGAGCAGCGAGAGGAAGAGGTGTGTTCCGTGGTATTTTAGATCAAATCGCTTTGGTTGCCTTCAAAGGGCAGTCTGGTGAAGCTATGTTCATGATCAATCGACATTTGCATAAGTTAGCTCAATGCTTGTAATCAATCAGCAGACCCGACATACAACTTTTCACATAAGGTTCAGAAACAAAATGTGATAAAAGCATCACGAAAAACAAAAGTACTTCATGATTCACGCCTAGCATAAAAACCAACTCAAACAGGACAATGATCTACCCACCGTTCACTATATGCTTTTATAGCATCACTAATGCGCACGAAAGCATCGACCAACTGAGCATCAAAATGAGTCGCTTTGCCATCTTGCAAAATAGCCAATGCCTGCTCATGAGAAAGTGCATGTTTGTATGGTCTTGCCGAGCGCAAGGCATCGTAAACATCGACAATCGCCATTAGCCGTCCCGCTAGAGGAATCTCTGCACCCGCAAGCCCGTTAGGATAACCACTACCATCCCATTTTTCATGATGGGTTAAGGCAACCTGCTGCGCCATGGTTAGAAAATCGCCATAGTCACCCATATTGGCTGATGCCGAGCATAAAATATCGTAGCCCTTTTGCGCATGGGTTTTCATAATGGCAAACTCTTCATCGGTTAGCTTACCTGGCTTGAGCAGAATATGGTCGGGAATGGTAATTTTACCAATATCGTGCAAAGGCGCAGATTTGGCAATGATGTCAACTTGCTCATCAGTCAATTGGTACTCTGGTAAACTTTCACTCACTTCAATAGCAAGCAAGCGAATATAATGCTGGGTGCGCTTAATGTGGAAGCCCGTACATTCATCGCGAAACTCGGCTAAAGAAATCATCACCGCTAGGCTGGCATCTTGTAATTTAAAGATGCCCGACAACCGCTCTTCAACCATTTGCTCTAAACGTTCGTTTTCTTTTGCCAAGAAGTCATGAAAGTCTTTCACTTTAAGATGGGTGCCAATACGCGCCAGTAACACTTTCGGGTTGATCGGCTTAGTAATAAAGTCATTACCCCCAGCATTCAAGGCGTCTTGTTCATCTTCGACGGTGTTTTTTGCGGTAATAAACAAAATGGGTAAATGACGCGTGCTGGGTTGCTCACGCAAACGACGGCAGACTTCATAACCGTCCATTTCGGGCATCATGACATCCAACAGCACTAAGTCGGCATGTTGTTGGGTAAAAAAGTCGAGCGCCTTCTGTCCACTATTTACAAGACGAACTTGATAATGATCTGCCAATAATTTATTCAGCAGCATCAGGTTGGCTGGGGTATCATCCACGCATAAAATGGTGGGTTTTACCTTTGGTACAAAATTGAGCATAGTCTTTCTCTAAATTTAATAAGAAGATATTTTCACCTAAGATTATCCCGTTAAGCAGAGCGACAATCTATCGGATCTCTACCCCTTAATCTTCTTTAATGGCAACTTGCGCCTCATCAAAGTCAATATTTTGCAACGCGTTGGCTAAGCGTCGGTAAGCACTGGCGGATAAATGATTTGCAAATACCGAACGATGCGCTTCAAAATAATCTAAACTATCGCCACTGACGTTTTCTAAATGCGCTAATAAAGTAGCCCGAACTTCTAACCAATCGCTGTCACTCTGCGATGCTTGTTGAATCCCTTGAGCACAGAATGCACTCACCAGCAGCAGCATCTCGTTAAAATGCTGCTTAAACGCCTCATCCAATCGACTTTGTGCGCCAGCCACATTTTGCTGCGATAAAGCTTTTTCAATATCAGCGAAACCCTGACTAATCGTTTGCATGGCAAAGGTAGCGGTGAGCCCTTTTAGCGTATGCGCAAAACGCAATGCTGCTTCGGCATCCTCATTGAGCAGTTTTTCCAAAGCTGGCAGCGCCTGAGCATAATCACTCGCAAACATACACAGGCTTTCAGTCAATAACTCTCTCGAATCACCCAACAATAACAAAGCTTGCGGCAAATCCATCATATGAATATCTGCTAAACAAATCCCAGCCTGCTTAGCATTACAACCACTATTTTTGTTTACTTCGCTGCTTAGCACGATATAGTTATCAACTTTTAACCATTCTGCAAGGATAGCATATAACTGAGTGGGCACAATCGGTTTACTTAAATGTGCATTCATGCCAGCATTGAAACACCGTTGTTTTTCTTCTTCAAAAGCATGAGCGGTCATGGCAATAATGGGCAAATTCGATAGTTGTTGATAATGACGAATGACTTTAGTCGCTTCTACACCATCCAAGACTGGCATTTGAATATCCATCAACACCATATCAAACACAATATCTGTTTGCGTTGCATGATAAACCGCTTGTTCGCCATTATCCGCTAACACAATGGTTGCTTGGGTGGGTGCCAAGAGTTCTTTGGCAATTTGCTGGTTCAACAAATTATCTTCAACCAAGAGCAGTTTTTTACCCGACAAATCAGGAATGCGCGATACACCGCCTAAACGGCGTCCAGAAATGCTCGACCCTTTCAAGGCTTCATCAAATAAGGGCGCCAAATGTGATGGCAGAACAGGCTTAGAGAGGAAGTGGGTAATACCTTGTTTGGTGGCCACACTTTGTAAACCACTCCAATCGTGAAAGGACATGAGCACACATTGCTGGGTTAATGACGGATAATATTGGCGGATTTGTTTAACCAACCAAACGCCGTCTTTACCTGGCATCATCCAATCAATAAAAATCCAGTCTGGTTGTGGGTGCTTATGTAAGAAAGTCAGCGCTTCATCAGCATTATGAAGCTTAATAACATGGAAATTAAACATGACCAATTGAATGGCAACTTGCTCGGCAGCCAATTCAAAATCGTCCACCACTAACGCTACTTTTTCTTGCGCATTGCAGGGCAAATTGGTCGGCTCACCATCGACCTTAACTTGGAAAGTAAAGGTAAAGCAACTACCCTTACCCTGCTCACTGGTTACGGTTAAGTCACCGCCCATCAAACGCGCTAAATTGCGCGAGATAGCCAACCCCAGTCCCGTACCGCCATATTTACGCGTGGTCGAAGCATCAGCTTGAGTAAACTCTTGGAAGAGCTTATTAACCTGCTCTTCACTCATGCCAATGCCCGTATCTTCAACCCGAATAGCCACTGTCCAAAGGGCATCTTGACGATCAATAACATTGACATCGACAATAATATAGCCCCGTTCAGTAAACTTAATGGCATTACTGAGTAGATTTAATAGCACCTGACCAATGCGCACCGAATCCCCAAGTAATTTGGGTTGACGACAGAAACTCAATTCTGGATCAATATAAAGCAACACTTCAAGACGTTTATTGCTGGCACTGGTTTGCGTTGGCAACAAACTTGCCTGTAAAACCTCTTCCAGCACAATTGGCTCGAACTCAATCTCCATTTTTCCTGATTCAATTTTACTAAAATCAAGAATTTCATTAATGATACGTAATAGATTATTGGCTGCCACATGAATTTTTTCGACATAATCTTGCTGTTGTGGCGTCAATTTAGTGCCTAAAGTCAAATAAGCCATGCCTAAAATGGCATTCATTGGCGTACGAATTTCGTGACTCATATTCGCTAAAAACTGTGCTTTGGCTTGGTTGGCGTGCGTTAACAAGTCGTGCGTTTCATGCAAGTCGGCAATGGCGGTATTAATGCCTAACTGCAATTGTTTCAACTCACCCGAATATTTACCCACCATGTAACGACTGAAATTAGCACTAGCTGCACTCGAAACCGCATCATTTGCCTCGCGCAATGCCACGGAAATTTGTTCTAACAAACGGTTAAAGTCGGCTTTCATGCGCTCTAATTCATTGTCTCCATGCACAGGCAATCTTTGACTAAAGTCACTGGTTAGAATAATTTGTTGAATCTGCTCTGAGGCTTGTGTAATGGGATCTGTCAGTAATCGGCGCATCAACACAATTAATAACCAAATGGTAATTAAAATCACAAGTAAAAAGGCCACGCCCACTATCGTCATTTTGAACTGAGCTTCTTCAATACGTTCTAAAATCGGTTGTGCAGCTTGACTAACCATGTGCTGACCAATCACCAACCCAGCTTCATCAATAATTGGATAAATACCCACTAGTTTATTATGACGCACAAAACTAAGCGGCTTAGTCGTTTCTGGATTAAAGTCGAAATGAGACATTAACTCGTTACGCACAAATTCTACTGAACTCGGCTGAAAAAACTGCTTACTGGCCAACATAATTTCGTCGCTAAGCATCGGATAATCGTGATAGGCTGGTGGCAATATGCCATTGGTTCGGGAAACCAAATTTGGTTTGTGTACCACCATCACCCATTCGATATTATTTTCTTGTAGACCTCGCACTACCGAGCCAACGCCCTGAGTGACCGAAACCAAACCTAATAATTGGTTTTGATGGAATACAGGAGCAAAACCTACCACACCAACACCAGCCTCGCCAACGCCAAAACTGGCTTCCGCCAATCGAGTCTCCAAAACTTTTCTAGCCAAAGGATGTGGTGCTTTAGCACCCTTAAAATCCTTATCCCAAGAGCGGGCCTGAATGACCAGTTCTGGGGTAATAATTTGTGCACGAATGTTGCGGTATTGAGTAATTTTGGCATAATCCGCACCAATACTGGCAATCGCCTCGTAGCTCATCGTTTTGTCTTGTGTTAGCAAGCTGTTAATAACGCGCTCTGAACGCGCTAATCCCGCTGCCACAGAAATAACTGAGTCGTCCTTAGCACCCAAACGCATTTCAAGAACAACACGCATTTCTTCATTGGCTTCATCAAGCAATTCCTGCTGAATAGGCAATAAAATATGTTGATAAAAAATAATCGCAATTAACAAACTGCTAAAAGTCACAATACCAATGGTAATACCGACTAATACGCGATAAACAGAGCGAGCTTTTGGCAAAACACGATTGTGCATAACAATACCTTGGTATAAAAGAATTCAGCATAACAGGTTACGAGACTGACCTTTAACAGCTCAACTTGCTGAATATAAGACAATTGATCACTCACTACCTGATGCATTATTATGCCTAAGTGTGCGTGCTAGAGCTATGCCTTTAAGCGTCAAATTCAACTTTTTTGTGCTAGACTTAGCCTATTAACTTTTTTATAACGGATAAAAGATGCCTCTATTACCCGCGGTTCCTCATCTAGAAACGGCACTAAAAGGCCCGTTACTAACCATTGAACAAAAGTTATTGGCGAATAAAGCCATTATCGAATCATGGTTTCGTTGCCAGTTTCGTAGCACACCAGCCCCCTTTTATGCCTCGGTAGATTTACGGAATGCTGGCTTCAAGCTGGCTCCTGTCGATACAAACCTGTTTCCAGCTGGGTTCAATAACCTACACTCAGACTTGCGTCCGCTGGCCATTAACGCAGTACAGCATGGCATTGAACGCTTTTGTCCAATCACCGACGGCGTACTCATTATTCCTGAAAACCATACGCGAAATCTTTATTATTTAGAAAACCTATGCACTTTAGCTAATTTAATTAGCGACGCAGGCTATGCTGTGCGCATCGGCAGCTTGAATCTGGAAATTAAAACGCCCACAGCCATTGAATTACCTTCAGGTCGTCCCTTAGTGTTGGAGCCCTTAATTCGACACGACAATCGAGTCGGCGTAGATGACTTTTTCCCTTGCGCTGTACTGTTGAACAATGATTTAGCGAGCGGTATTCCCGATGTATTGAAAGGGATTGACCAAGTCTTGTTACCACCCACCAGCCTTGGCTGGCATAGTCGCACTAAAAGCGCGCATTTCACTCATTACAAAGCGGTGGCACAAGAATTTGCCGACCTCATCGATTGTGATCCTTGGTTTTTTGATCCCCTGTTCACTATCTGTGATGGTATTGATTTCCAGCATGGCGAAGGCATAGATCAACTCATTAACACCTGTGAACAGCTCCTTTCCGATATTCAGGCGGCTTATGATGCGCATAACATCAAACAAAAACCCTACCTGATTGTCAAAGCCGATGCTGGAACTTATGGTATGGGGGTCATGTCTGTGCTGGATCCGCAACAGCTTGCCTCATTGAACAAAAACGCACGTAAAAAAATGACCAGTGGTAAAGAAGGCTTAAGTACAGAGCGCGTTATCATTCAAGAAGGGGTTTATACCTTTGAAACCGTGAGTGATGCAGTGGCTGAACCAGTCGTTTATATGATTGATCACGCCGTGGTGGGCGGCTTTTATCGTGTCCACACGAGTAAAAATGTTACCGACAACCTGAATGCGGTGGGCATGCATTTTGAACCCCTCGCTTTTAGCGACGCTTGCATTCAACCCGACGCCCGTTTAAACCCCGACGCTGCACCCAATCGTTTTTATGCTTACGGCGTTGTTGCCCGTTTAGCACTGGTGGCAGCTGCGCGAGAGTTAGCGCAAAGCAAGGAGTGATCACCAATGAACTGGCTTGCCATTAATTTACCTCTCGTTGTCTTAATTCCCTTTGCTGGTGCTGCATTAGCGGCATGGGTCGCTCGTTTTCACCGCGTTGCTGCGGCTTGGACTGCGGGTGGCATGGCTCTATTATCACTTGCGTTACTCTTACCGAATGCTGTCTTACCTTTTAATGGCGAAACGCTCATTCAATCTTGGGCATGGATGCCGAGTATCGGTCTTTGGCTTGCTTTCAGACTAGATGGTCTCGCCCTACTCTTCGCCTTGCTCATTTTAGTGATCGGCTTGTTGGTTATTGTTTACGCACGCTATTACTTATCAGCAAAAGATTCGATGGGGCGATTTTTTGCCTACTTGCTGATGTTTATGGGCTCAATGCTTGGCATTGTGTTATCCGAAAACCTATTACAACTGGTGGTTTTTTGGGAACTGACCTCCCTGACCTCTTTCTTGCTCATTAGCTACTGGCAACATCGTAAGGATGCACGCGAGGGCGCTCGCATGGCATTAGCCATTACTGGCGCAGGTGGCTTGGCCATGCTAGGCGGTGTACTACTTTTAGGCCATGTGGTTGGTAGCTACCAACTCACCGATGTGCTGGCTTCTGGCGAATTGATTCAGCAACACCCCTTATACACCATCATTCTAGTGCTGATTTTATTGGGTGTTTTCACTAAGTCTGCCCAATTCCCATTCCACTTTTGGCTACCTCATGCCATGGCGGCACCAACACCCGTTTCGGCTTACTTGCATTCCGCCACCATGGTGAAAGCTGGTATTTTTATGTTGGCACGTCTTTTCCCAGCGTTATCTGGTACTATTGAATGGAATCTGTTGGTAGGTGGTGCTGGCTTAGCAACCTTGCTCCTTGGCGCTTATACCGCCCTATTCAAGCACGATTTGAAAGGACTGCTCGCCTATTCCACCATTAGTCACTTGGGATTAATCACGCTGTTATTTGGCTTTGGTACGCCTTTGGCAGCGGTAGCGGCTATTTTTCATATTATCAACCATGCCACCTTCAAAGCATCACTCTTCATGGTAGCGGGCATTATCGACCATGAAACGGGTACACGCGATATGCGCAAACTAAATGGCCTCTTCAAGTATATGCCACACACGGCACTGTTGGCGATGATTGCCTCTGCAGCCATGGCTGGCTTACCCTTGCTGAATGGCTTTTTGAGTAAAGAAATGTTTTTTGAACAAGCCGTTAGTGCTGGTGATGCTCAGAGCTGGACTTGGCTGATTCCAGTACTTGTTACCCTTGCCGCTATTTTCTCGGTTGCCTATTCGCTGCGCTTTATTCATGACGTGTTTTTTAATGGCGAACCAGTTGACCTACCCAAAACACCGCACGAACCGCCGCGCTTTATGAAAATCCCAGTTGATTTGCTGGTATTAGTCTGTTTAGCGGTAGGCATATTGCCAATGTTCACCGTCGCGCCTATCTTAGCGGTTGCCGTTACGGGCACCTTACAAACGACACCACCAGAATATAGTTTGGCACTCTGGCATGGCTTTACCTTGCCACTGTGGATGAGCATTATTGCACTCGTACTCGGTGTTGCCTTATACACGGTACGTCAACGTTTATTCGATTGGCACGAGCGCACCCTACACCATTGGGATGCCCGCGTCATTTTTAATGCGTTATTGAATGGTCTGATTAATCTTGCCCACAAGGTTAGTCGTCACTTTGATCAAGGTAGTTTACAAAATGCCTCTGCTTGGATTGTGGTTGCCGCACTGGCAGCTGGTGGCTGGGGATTTTGGCTCACACAGCAACCTTTGCTAGGCGATAGACCATTACTCGATACCGACCCAGTTAGCTTGTTAATGGGCGTGCTACTGATTGTTGCCAGCGTGTTAACAGCACTGTTGCATCGTCAACGCTTGGTGTCGTTAATCATATTAGGCGTTGTTGGCTTAATTGTGTCACTCATCTTTGTCAAATTCTCAGCACCCGATTTAGCCTTAACGCAACTATCGGTTGAGGTGGTAACCATCGTGTTAATGTTATTAGCACTTTACTATTTACCACAAACCACACCGAAAGAATCGGCTTCATCGCATCAATGGCGAGACCTAGCTTTGGCCGTCATTTCAGGCGTTGCAGTCACCTTGCTTACCATGTCTGTGCTCAGTCGTGATTTCGCGCCCATTTCCGACTTCTTCCTAACAAAAGCACTGCCTGAAGGCGGTGGGACGAATGTGGTGAATGTCATTCTGGTCGATTTCCGTGGTATTGATACCCTAGGTGAGATTGTGGTGTTGGCACTGGCTGGTTTGGGTGTTTATGCCATGCTCAAAGGCATGTCTTTACCCGCGCCCAGTCGTGACATCAATGGATTGGCTTGGCATGCTGATAAGCATTCACCCATTATGCAAACGCTTACCCGCTTGCTATTACCCTTAACGCTGTTAATTGCCGTCTATATTTTCTTACGCGGACATAATTTACCTGGTGGCGGTTTTATTGCTGGTCTGATTGCCGCGATTGCCTTAATTGTGCAGTATCTTGCTAATGGTATCCTTTGGACACGTGAACGCTTGCCAGTGGATATGCATAAAGTTGTCGGCGTTGGTCTGCTCATTGCCACGGGTACTGGCTTAGTGTCGATGGGCATCGACTTCCCTTTCCTTACCTCAACTTTTACCCATTTACATTGGCCGATTGTCGGCGAGTTTGAGGTAGCCAGTGCCATTGCTTTCGACTTGGGCGTATTTTTAGTCGTCGTTGGCTCAACTGTTATTGCCTTGGTTCGCTTGGGTGAATTAAGTCATTCAGCCCCTAACATAACGACGGAGAAACCATAATGGAATGGTTAATTGCAATGTGTATTGGTGTCATGACTGCCAGCGGTGTTTACTTAACGCTTAGAGCGCGTACTTTTCCCGTGGTACTGGGGTTGACGCTATTGGCTTATGCCGTCAATGTGTTCCTATTTGCCATGGGGCGTTTTGTGGTGGGACAACCAGCCATTATCGATGACAATGCGCTGGGTTATGCCGACCCCTTGCCACAGGCATTAGTATTAACGGCGATTGTCATTGCCTTTGGCATGACCGCTTTTCTGATTGTACTGGCACTGAAAGCACGCGGGGAAATGGGTAACGATCATGTCGATGGCTTACACCGCGATGATGACGAGGAGAAAACCACACGATGATGTCACTCACCATTACGCCAGTATTACTGCCCCTGATAGCCGGTTTCAGTTTATTGTTACTGCGCCAACAATCCTTAACACAACAACGCCTGTTTAGCTTGGGCTTTATTCTCGCCTTAGTCATCATCGCACTAAACCTAGTTAGCACGGCAGCTAGTGGTGAGCATCAGGTATATTTGGCAGGCAACTGGATGGCGCCCTTTGGTATCGTCTTTGTGCTCGACCAATTATCGGCATTAATGGTATTACTCACTGCATTACTCGCGCTAGCAGCAATGATTTATACCATCGCTCATAAAATTGATGAATTGGGCGCACATTTTCACGTGCTCTTTCAACTGCAACTCTTTGGCCTGAATGGCGCCTTCATGACGGGTGATGTATTCAACCTCTTTGTCTTCTTCGAAGTATTGCTGTTAGCTTCATACGGGCTATTGCTACATGGCGGTGGTCGTTTACGCACCAAAGCGGGCTTACATTATGTCGTGATTAACCTGATTGGTTCGACCCTATTTTTGTTTGCCGTCGGTGCGCTTTACGGTGCACTAGGTACGCTCAATTTAGCCGATATGGCGGATAAAATCGCCCAAGCACCCGAAGAACGTCATGGACTCATTGCCAGCGCAGGGCTATTACTGCTGATTGTGTTTGGACTCAAGGCAGCCATGTTCCCACTCTATTTGTGGTTACCTGCTGCTTATTCACAAACCTCTGCACCCGTTGCAGCACTATTTGCCATTATGACCAAAGTAGGGCTTTATGCCATTATTCGTGTGCACGGTACGCTATTCGGTGAAGCAGCTGGTTCGCTTGCTCACTTGCACATAAACTGGGTGTTAGTAAGCGGCTTAATCACCCTCATTGTAGCTGCCTTAGCGGTTATTGCAGCTAAAGGCTTGCGTGAACAAGTTGCTTATTTGGTGTTGGCATCGGTAGCAACACTGCTCATTGGTATTGGTTTGAATCGCGATGGCTCCTTAGCGGCAACGCTTTTCTATTTAGTCCATTCGACACTGATTGCCGCTGCGCTGTTTCTGTTAGCCGATACCATCAGTCGTGGTAGGGGTGAATTGGCTGATAAGTTTGTCTCAGCGCCCGCTGTGCCGCAAGCTATTTTTGTTGGTTCGGTATTTATGTTTGCCGCTATTGCCATAACTGGTATGCCACCACTGTCAGGATTCTTTGGTAAATTAGCGTTACTCAATAGCGCCTTAACACATCCTTGGATGCTCGCCATCTTTGCTGTGGTGTTAGTATCTAGTCTATTATTGATTATCGCCATGGCGCGAGCAGGTTCTTTGCTGTTTTATCGTACGCAACCAACCACTGAATCGGTTTCAGCACCAACCAATCGACTGGCGTTGAGTTCCGTATTGGCCTTGTTATCGGTAGCCGCCTTAATGGTACTATTGGCCAATCCAATGCACAGCTGGACAGAAAGCATCGCCCTGCAACAACAAGATCATGCCAGCTATTTGAACGCTGTGCTATCCACACCAGCGATAATGCGCGAGGTAAGCCCATGATAGCTCGATTATTTCCTCATCCATTGCTCACGCTTGCACTATGGGCAATGTGGCTATTACTCAACAATACCTTGGCAATGGGTCATGTTGTGCTGGGGTTAATCCTAGCCATTCTCATTCCTTGGTTCAGCCAACGTTTTTGGCCAGAACGCTTTTGTATTCACCAACCACTAACATTACTGCGCTTTATTGGCATCGTTATGTGGGATATTCTGGTTGCTAACATCACCGTGACACGTTGGGTGTTGGGATCTAACCACAAGCTACAACCGGCATGGCTAAACATTCCACTGGATATTCAGTCACCTTTAGGCATCAGTTTATTAGCCAATACCATTTCCTTAACACCAGGAACAGTCTCTTGCGACTTATCAGACGATCAGCGTAGTCTGTTGGTTCATGCCTTACATGTTGAAGATAGTGCTGCTGCTATTGCCGAAATGAAACGTCGCTACGAACAACCTTTAATGGAGGTATTTCGCTCATGCTAAGTAGCGCCCTTTTTATTGCCTTGGGCTTGGTCAGTTTGGCACTGTTACTCAGCTTGATCCGACTCGTCAAAGGTCCATCAACTCCAGACCGTATTTTGGCGCTCGATACCCTTTACATTAACACCATTGCCATTCTCATATTATTGGGTATTCACTTGAGTTCGGCATTATATTTTGAAGCCGCTTTGCTCATTGCCGTGCTCGGTTTTGTCGGCACTGTTGCCTTAAGCAAATATTTACTACGTGGCGATGTGATGGAGTAACAGCATGTCGGAAATTATGATCTCTTTACTCATTGTTATTGGCGCTGGTTTCACTCTCGTTGGCTCAATTGGTTTGGTAAAACTACCCGATTTTTATATGCGCTTACACGCACCAACCAAAGCCACTACCTTGGGAGTGGGCGCGATTTTGATCGCTTCTGCAGTTTATTTTAGCCTTCAAGATGAAGGTCTTAGCCTGCATGAATTACTCATCACGCTGTTTTTATTCATTACCGCCCCAGTGAGCGCTCATTTAATGGCCAAAGCGGCTTTGCATATTCAAGCAAAACAAATAGAACGCACTCAGCCAATACAAAAGCAAACACACGATAGCGAGTCGTTGTTATGAAAACCCTCGTTATTATGGATCCCATCGAAGGCATTAAACCCTATAAGGATACCAGTTTTGCCATGATGCTGGCCGCACAAGCACGCGGGCATGAGCTTTATTATTGCACCACTCAAGCACTGTGCTTTAGCGACGGTCGAGCCAGCGCCACTGCTTTTCCTGTAACGGTATTTGACCAAACCACTGATTATTTTCAGCTAGGCGAAGCGGTGACAGTCGCTTTGGCCGACTTTGCCATTATTTTGATGCGTAAAGACCCGCCTTTCGATAGCGATTATTTATACGCTACCCATCTGCTCGACCATGCACAAGCACAAGGGGTAGTGGTCGCCAATGCACCCCAAGCCCTACGCGACGTGAATGAGAAATTATTTATCTTACAATTCCCGCAGTGCATTGCACCAACACTGGTGAGCGCTAATGCCAGTGACATTCGCGCATTTTGGCAACATCATGGTGACATTATTCTTAAACCTTTGCACGCGATGGGTGGCGCAGGTATTTTTCGGCTACAAGCGCAGGATCCGAATGTCGGCGTGATTATCGAAACGCTAACGCAGCATGGTCAACACCTGATTATGGCGCAACGTTATTTACCCGAAATTGCCCAAGGCGACAAACGCATTTTACTGATTGATGGTGAGCCAGTGCCCTATTGTTTAGCACGACTGGCCGCCGATGGCGAAACCCGTGCCAATTTAGCAGCAGGTGGTCGTGGTGTGGTACAACCACTATCCGAACGGGATTATTGGTTGGCTGCACAGGTCGGACCTCGACTTAAAGCCATGGAACTGCGTTTTGTTGGGCTGGACGTCATCGGCGATTTCATTACCGAAATTAATGTCACTAGCCCTACCTGTGTGCGTGAAATTGATGCTGCAACGGGCATGTGTATTGCCGATCAACTATTGACATCGCTGGAAACAGGCATTGCCGCTCCATGATAACGCGTCGTCGCTGGTTATTAACCTGTATGGGTTTGGGTATCGCTCCCCTTTTGGCTTGCTCTCGCCCGCCACAAGCTTTTCAGGAAACGATTTCCGTATTCGGTACCTTGGTCAAGCTGACCATTTATGCCCAACAACCCGAACAGGCTAGTCGTGCATTCGCTGCCGTTAATGCGCGTTTTCAACACATTCATCATGAATGGCATGCTTGGGAAAAAGGTGGCTTGGTCAGCAAAATTAATCAAGCAATCAGCCAAGGTGAATCCATTGAAGTCAGCGAGGAGGTAGCACAGTTTATTCAACGTAACCAACAACTGTGTCAGCAGACCAATGGCTTATTCGACCCTGGTATTGGTAAACTCATTAAACTCTGGGGTTTTCAACAAAACAGTTACGAACTCAACCGAGCGCCCAGTACTGAATCACTGGCCGAAGTGCTAGCGTACAAAGCCAGTATTTTAGATCTGTATTGGCAAGGCAATCGACTCAGTTCCAGTAATGACAAGGTAGCCTTAGATTTCGGTGCCAGCGGTAAAGCCTATGCATTGAATGCCGCAACACAAACGCTGACAAAAGAAGGCATTCATCAAGCCACTATAATGATTGGTGGCGACATACAAGTGCTGGGTGAAAAACCGGATGGTCCTTGGCGTATTGGCATCAAAGACCCGCTCAATCCGAATCAGGCTAAAGCCCGCCTGAATTTACATTCTGGTGAAGTGGCTTGCTCTTCAGGAACCTACGAACGCTTTTACACCGATCAGGGTAAGAAAATCAGTCATATTATTCATCCACACAGCGGACAACCCGTTACCCACTTATTACACAGCACTGCCATTCATCGTGACGCACTGATTGCTGAAGTCTGTGCTCTGGTACAGTTAATTGCTGGCAAAGAAAATTGGCAACAGCCAGCACATAATTTAGGCGTTGAATATAGCTATTTAATTGACAATGAAGGCAAGGTCATGATTAGCACACCCCTAACTCACCGAATTCAAACAACATGATCTCAATCATGGTATTTTCTGAACAACCTATGCGATAATACAGGCATGAATACATCAAATAAATTTATGGGTTTTTATTTGCTGACACGCAACGGCTTTGAAGCCGAAGTTGCCAGCGAATGCAACGAACTCAGCGACAGCAACGACTTGCCCGGTTATGTGCAAACCAAGCCAAATACGGGCTATGCTGTTTTTCGTTCCTTTGACACCTACAAACGCTTACCCAACGGCTTGTGTCTGCCGCACTGGATATTTGCCCGCCAAATCGTACCCTTATTAGGCGAATGCACAGGATTATCACCCGACGACCGTCTTGCCCCCATTTTTGAATTACTGGGCGCACAAGCCGTTAGCAACATTATTGCCGAAACACCGGATACCAACGACGGTAAAGCGCTGAGCGGACTAGCGCGTAGCCTAACCAACGCCGCACGTCAAGCACTGAAAAAACTGAATCAGTACCATGAAGGCGACAAACGCCTACCCGCTTTGCATCTGCTTATTTTGGATGGTGACTACATACTTGTCGGGCTGGCATCGCGCGGTGAAGCCAGTCCTTATGTGGGTGGCATTATGCATCTAAAACTACCTAAAGACGCACCCAGTCGCGCCATTTTGAAACTAGAAGAAGCGGCGATTAGCTTAATGACTCCTGACGAACGCGCCTATTGGTTACGCTCAGGCATGAGTGCCGTTGATTTAGGCGCTGCTCCTGGAGGCTGGACTTGGTGGCTCGTACAGCAAGGTCTAGTCGTGGTGGCCATTGACAATGCCAACATGTCGGAAGCCGTCATGCAAACAGGACAAGTTGAACACATTCGCACCGACGGCTTTAACTGGCACCCACGCCATACCAATCACTGGATTTGTTGCGATATGGTCGAACAACCTCAACGGGTTGCACCGCTCATGGCTACTTGGTTAAAAGAAGGCTGGGCACAAGCTGCACTATTCAACCTGAAACTACCGATGAAAAAGCGCTATTTGATGGTGCAGGAATGTCTCGCTTGCTTAAATGATCTGCGCGAAACACACCATATTCGTGCGCAACAACTCTATCATGACCGTGAAGAAATCACAGTCGTGGTCATTCCTAAAGTTTATTAGGAAAACTTCACCTACCTTAAATCGTAATAACAACCAAGACTGGGCAGAGTTTTAACTCGCCTGATCTTTCTGATAAGCCTGCATCAAAGTGACATAGTGATGCGCCGAATACTTAAAAAAGGCGATTTCCTGTTCGGTCAGTTCTCGCACTGGCTTGGCAGGAATACCCATATACATCCAACCGCTTTGTAACTGCTTACCCGGTGGCACTAACGCATTAGCGCCAACAATACAATGTTTAGGTATAACTGCGCCATCCAAAATGGTGGCATTCATACCAATCAACACCTCATCGCCAATCGTACAAGCGTGTACCGTAGCATTATGACCCACCGTTACATCCTGACCAATCACCAAGGCATAACCCTTACCATGCGCTCCTTCGTGCGCCACGTGCAGCACAGCACCATCTTGAATATTGGTTCGATCACCAATGCGAATGTCATTCACATCACCACGCACAACAGCACAAGGCCAAATATTCGTTTGCTCGCCCAAGGTAACGCGACCAATGACCACGGCTTGGTCATCAATATAGGCACTGGAGGGAATAGCAGGACTAACACCCTGAAAACTTCTAATGGTCATAGTCGTTCCTTAATCATCTGTATTATTAGCATATATGCTATCATAAGCGACATTATCTACCACTCAGTAAGCTACTTTTATTAAGGCAATCTATGCGCATCGATCAACCTTGGCAGCGTTTTGTCTCTTGGCTGCACCTCCATTTTGTTGACCACGGCATTATTCGCCTTGCTTACAATAATTTTTACCAAGTATTGCCAGGGGTGTTTCGTTGTAGCCAACCCTCTCCCAGTCAAATTAAACGCTATCAGCAAGAACATGGTATTAAAACCATCATTAACTTGCGTGGTCATAACGATGACATGAGTTTTTGGTTGTTTGAAAAAGAAACCTGTGACCAGCTGGGTATCAATTTCATCGATCACCGTTTACTCTCACGCGACTTGCCTAGTAAAGAAGCGATTCATGCCACTAAATCCTTATTAGAAACAGTCGAATACCCGATTTTGTTTCACTGTAAATCGGGGGCTGACCGTGCTGGACTGATGGCGACGCTGTGCCGCATTTTTATCGAACAAACTCCTGTTGAAAATGCGATTGAAGAACTGGACTGGTACTATGGTCATTTCAAATTTGCCAAAACCGGCATGATCGATTTCTTCTTTAACACCTACCTAAGCTATCAACGCGGAACGGAAAGTCCGTTACCCTTTTTACAATGGGTTGATGAAGTCTACGACTATGAAGCCCTATCGAAGCAATTTCATAGCAACTGGTGGGGCAACCTGATTACCGACAAACTATTGCACCGTGAATAAGCATGAGTAGCAGCCAACTTTATCGCCGACTGCTCACTTACCTGCGCCCCCATTGGCGCTTGGTGTCGATTGCCTTAGTTGCCATGGGTGTCATTGCTGCTTTAGAACCCATGCTACCCGCACTAATGCAACCCTTGGTTGACGATAGCTTGATTGCCAAAGACAAACAGGCGATGATGTGGGTACCGCTCGCCTTACTCGGCGTATTTGTACTGAAAGGTCTGGCAGAATATGTGGCTAAAGTTGTCAGTCAAGGAGTTGCTCAGCGCACCATGGCCGACTTACGCAGTGCCATGTTTGCCAAAATGATGACCTTGCCCATTGATAAACAACAGCAGATTGGTAGTAGTAATCTACTTTCTCGCGTCACCTTTGATGTCACCCAAGTCGCCACCGCATTATCCGAAGTATGGATTGTCATTATCCGTGACACGCTGATTATCTTGGGGCTGGTTGGCTTTTTACTCTACACCAGTTGGCAGTTAACCCTGTTTATCATTGCCATTGCTCCCATCGCCTCTTGGATTATTCGCAAAGCCAGTGGTCTGATGCGCACTTCCAGTAGTGAAGTGCAAGCCAGCATGGGACGCGTGACACAAATTCTTGATGAAGCACTCAGTGGTCGTAAAGAAATCAGTATTTATGCGGGTCAAGCGCATGAACAAGCACGCTTTAATCATGCGGTCGATAAGCTACGTCAACAAACCATGAGTATTGTTAAAGTCGCCAGCGCTAACGTGCCGTTAGTACAAGTCATTGCCGCGGTTGCCGTTGCCTGTGTTATTTTTGTCGCTACCCATCTTTCAGAGCAAGAACTGCTCACCCCAGGTCAACTGATTGCCTTTATTACGGGAATGAGCATGTTGTTTGAACCCATTCGACGCTTAACGGGTATTAATGAGCCCCTACAAAAGGGACTGGCAGCCGCCACGACCATTTTTGCTCTGTTAGATGAACTTGATGAGCCAGACCAAGGAACACAGACACTGAACCAGTCAGCGCCCGTCAATATACAATTACAATCCCTTAGCTTTACCTATCCCGAACAAACCAACCCTGCCATTCAGCCTCTCAACTTGCTCATTCCAGCTGGAAAAACACTCGCATTGGTGGGCGCATCTGGTAGCGGCAAAAGCACGCTCATTAGTTTGTTATGTCGTTTCAATGAGCCAACTTCGGGACAAATTGTGTATGGCGATACGCCCATTCACCAACTGACACTCGCTAACTGGCGCGAGCAAATTGCGCTGGTCAGTCAACAGATTGTGCTGTTCGATGACAGCATTGCTGCCAATATCGCTTATGGTGAACTGGTGACAGAACACAACCGCCCCACTATCGAAGCCGCTGCACGTGCCGCCCATGCTTGGGAGTTTATTCATCAACTCCCCGAGGGGTTAGACACCCCAGTGGGTGAAGATGGCACACGACTCTCAGGCGGTCAGCGTCAACGACTGGCCTTAGCTCGAGCCTTTTACAAAAACGCGCCCATCCTCATTTTAGATGAAGCCACTTCTGCGCTAGACACAGAATCAGAACAATTAATCAATCAAGCCTTGCGTGAACTGCACGGTCAAAAAACCATTATTATCATCGCCCATCGCTTATCGACAGTGCAACATAGCGACCTGATTGTCTTGCTAGAAAAAGGCGAATTGCGTGAGCAAGGCACCCATCATCAACTCCTAGCGCAAGGGGGCAGTTACGCCAATTTGGTTGCCCACAGCGAACTGAAATGAGTTATCTGCTATGACATTAGCGCCTTTGGCTTTGTGGCATCCGCGTTATTGGTTGTTATGGTTAGGTTTAGCCTTGGCTTGGCTAGTGGCACAACTCCCATTGGCTTGGTTATGGCGCTTGGGTCACGGCTTAGGCTGGTTATTTTTCAAACTGGCGCACACCCGACGCTACTATACCGAACGCAATATTGCGCTCTGCTTTCCAGAAAAAAACGATCATCAGCAACAAGCACTGGTGAAAGAACATTTTGCCCAACTCGGCATGGGCTTAATAGAAATGCTGGTGGTGTGGTTTGGACGTACCGATGCACTGACGAGTCGTTGTGATGTGACGGGAGCTGAACACCTGCAACAAGCCACAACCGACAAAAAAGGGACAATTGTGTGTGTGTTTCACACCGTCCACATGGAAGCGATGGGCCTGTTAGCCGGACAACTTGCGCCCATTCATCCCGTCTATCGTCCACACGAAAACCCCTTACTGGAATGGTTCATGGCACGCAATCGCTCACGCCATACTGCTGGAGCTATCTCTAACCGTCAAATTAAAGTCATTTTATCGAGCTTGCACCAAGGTCAATTGGTGTGGTTATCGCCAGACCAACGCAATCGTGGTGATGGCATTGTCGTGCCTTTTTTTGGACACGACACCCTAACCCACCCTTCAATTGCGCGTATTGCTCGCCTGACTAACGCACAACTCATTCCCTTGTTTTGCCGACTGAATTCAGCAGGTCGCTTTGAAATAGAGATATTCCCCCCCCTAACCGACTTTCCCGGTGACGATGACACGGCTGCGCTCACTCGCCTGATGCAGTTGTTGGAAGCCGATGTTGCCAAGGCGCCAGCACAGTATTTGTGGGCGCATAATCGGTTTAATTTAGAAAAACCATCATAGGTCTTTACCGACTGGTGAGTCGATATAACAAGGGCAAGGTAAACAGCGTGAGCGCGGTCGAAACAACAATACCCCAAACAATCGCGGTAGCAACTGGACCAAAAATAAGCGAAAACCCGCCCACGCCCAATGCCAAGCCAATCAAACCTGCGATGGTGGTGGTAGAGGTAATCAAAATGGGGACTAAGCGACGACGCGCAGCGTAGACACTAGCGTGCAACACACTCATGCCGTTGTTGCGACGATCGTTAGCCGCCGCAATCAACACAATCGCTGAATTCACCGCAATACCCGATAAAGCAATCACGCCATACAAGGTGTATAAACTCAGCGCAATATCATTTAGCCACAAGCCATAGGCAACGCCCGTAAAGGCCATAGGCACAGAAACCAGAATAAGCAAAGGCTGCCAGTAACTCTTAAACTGAGCGCCCAAAATCAGGTACATTAAACCAATACCCAGTACAAACAGCATCGCCATACTGTCCAGCGACTCATTCAAGTCATCCAGTTCTCCCGAAAAATCGAGGCTAATTTCTGGATAATCAGCCGCAACCTCAAGCCAAGCCTGCTGAATCCGACGATTTGCTTGCAAGGTATCTATCACAGCCTTATCTAAATCCGCCTCGACCGTAATGGCACGACGATAATTATGATGGCGCAAACTGGCAAACCCCGCCCGAATCTCAGTATCCACCAAAGCACCCAAGGGCACTGTCTTTCCCGAGGGAGTTGATAAAGGAATGGCTTGCCATGCGGTTAAATCGGACAATTGTTGACTTTGACTGCGCAAACGCAACTCAACCTTTTGCCCTTGATCGGTCAACTGCGCCAAAATTTCGCCATCTGAGAGAATGCGTAAACTGCGCACCACTTCGGCCACACTCAAACCCGATTTTTCGATGGCATCCACATTTAAGCGCGTAATCAGCTGTTGAGAACCCAAGGCTGCATCATCACTGATATTCATTACCCCATTAATGCCTTGCATTAACTGCATTAACGCTTGGCTGGCAGCGCGAATATGCGTGTAATCATCGCCACGCACCTTAATGCTAATCGGTTTAGCGGCAGGTGGACCATTACTCAAACGCAGCAAGCTCACTTTAGCTACTTTGGGCGCATCGACCAGCGCATCGTTTAATTCCGACAAAATCGCATCCACACTCCGACGCTGTTCATTCGGTTCGGCTAGGCTAACAAAAATTTGCCCGTAAACATCGCCCAAGCGGGGTTCAGTTTCAGTAAACATTTGTCCTGCATAGCTGACAATCGCTCGCGTTTCACCTTCATGCAACCAGCGACGCGTCAGTTGTTCTACTGCCAAGGTCGTGGTTAGCGTTTGCGCTAAGGGTGTACCCGCTGGCATTTCCACATTGACATAAAAAGCCTGTACGGGATCGGTAGCAAAAAAGTTCGTCGTGATACGCTCCGATACCACTAACCAAACTGCGGATACAAACGAAAAACCCAACAATCCGAGTGTTAGTAAGGGATGACGAAAGCTCTTTACCAATAATCGACCATAGCCGTTTTGTAATTTGAGTAAATAATGCGCTCGGCGTTGTTCAGAAGCTGAAGGTCTAGCCTGTTGGCGGTGCTGATAAAGCATGTGGGTATGCACAGGCATCATCCAGAAGGCTTCAATCAAGCTCACCAATAACGCAATGGTCACCACTAAAGGCACAACGCGCATAAAGTCGCCCAAAATACCAGGCAATAACATGAGCGGTAAAAAAGCCGCTACGGTCGTTAACACAGCCGCTAACACCGGCCAACCGACTTCGGCAATGGCCACTTGTGCCGCTTCCAAACTCGACATCCCTTGACGTATGCGCCACGTCATCGCCTCGACCACCACCACCGCATCGTCAACCAACATACCCAAGGCAATAATCACGCCCAATAACACGGTTAAATTCAGCGTTTCTCCCGTCACATAAAGCACAATAAATGCGCCAGCCAACGAAAAAGGAATCCCCAAAGCGACCAACACACCCACACGCCAACCTAAAAACAACCAGGCGACTAACAGCACCAGAATTAACCCTTGTAAGGCATTGCTTTCCATGGTGTTAATGGCGCTGCGCGTCGCCAATGTCTGGTCGTCTGCCAATACCGCGGTTAATCCAGTCGCTTGCTGTTGCGCATTGAACTCGTCTAAAAATAACGACAAGCGTTCAACCAGCTGCAAGGTATTCGAGGCATCTTTTTTCATCACCGCCATCATAATCGCAGGATCGCCATTAAAACTGACCAATTGCCCAGCATCTTTACGACTGCGATAAACTTGGGCAATGTCGCCCAAACGCACCTCACCCTGATCGCGGCTAATGATGAGCCGACTCAAGTCCTCAGGTTCGACACTTTGACCAATATGACGCAATAACCACTGCTGACCACCAATCAACAACTTACCTGCCGCCACGTCTTGCCACTGCGCACTAATCGCATTGGCAACACTCGCCACCGTTAACTGATGATTAGCAAGCGCTCCCATATCGAGTGCGACTTGTAATTCGGGATCATCTAAGCCAATGGTATCTACCCTATCTACACCCGAAAGCCGTTCCAGTTCTTTACGCAGAGTAAACCCTGTACTGCGTAACAGCTCATCATTGGCCTGCCCTTTCAGCACAATACTGGCGGTGGGAAAGGCGTTGGCACTGGTGATTTCTAAAATCATCGGCTCAACAATATCTTTAGGCAGTTGATTACGTTTATTTTGAATTTCACGCCGTAAATCATTCACGCGTTTATCGAACAGGCGATCATCTAAATCGCGGAAACGTACCAAAATATTCGACACACCCACCCGAGAAGTACTGGTGATGAATTTAACATCCGATACCTTGCGCAAAGCATCTTCCAGCGGTTGCGTCACGCGACTTTCCATGTCTTCAGCACTGGCACCAGGCAAATTGGTAACGATCACAATCCAGTTAAAATTCACCGTTGGGTCTTGCTGACGCGGCATTAACTGATAAGACATAATGCCCAGTGCCAGTACCAGCACAAACACCAAATTGGCTAACACACTGTTACCCATTAAGGCACGTAGAATCATGCTGACCTCCAAAAACCCAAGCGGGAAGGGGGTCTGAGGGAAGGAATGCAGGAGAAGCACATGCAACCCATTGAGTTTATTCCTTCCACCAGCGGTAAAATAAACTTGGGAACACTAAAAATTCCACGAAGTGGGGTTTTTAGAGGTGCCATCATGGCAAGGCCTCTCCGTCAGTTAAGCGTTGAAAGCCTTCAGTAATGACCACCATTTTGACGTTATGCAAAGCAGGTGGTAAGGGATTGGCTCGACCTTCCTGTGCATTGGGCAAAGGTATAAACTTGGCCTGTTCATTACTTCGCGTGAAGAAACCATATTGGTCGCCACGTTTAACCAGTAATTGCGCGGGCAAGTGCGGGGTTGTATCTTGAATCAGCAGTTGCCCTGCCAAGCCAATGCGTAAGGGCACACTCGTTTGATACCAAGCGCTCACACTGCGTGTTTGAGGCTCAATCGCACTGCTGATACGCAGTAACTTAACGCTAA